>NZ_CP051630.1:538141-848782 GCF_012848855.1 Pyruvatibacter mobilis | reverse complement strand
ACGTCACCCAGCTTGTTGCCGGTCACCGGGTTGATGGCCAGGCCCTGGAGGTAATAGCCCGATCCGTTCACCAGGTAGCCGAAGCGGTCGACCTCGAAGTCACCGCGGCGGGTGTAGTAGTCGATCTCGTTGAACACCGGCCGGTTGTCCAGCGTCGCCACGCGCTCGGACACCATGAAATAGCCGTCGCCATTGATCGCCATGTGCGTTGGCACCTGGGCGGCTTCCAGCGCACCCTGCACCGTATTGGTGAAGCGGGCCTCCGCCAGCACCGTGCCCGGGGCATGGTTGCGCGACGTGGAGAACGTCACCAGGTCCTTGAAATTCGTTTCCGTCCGCTTGAAGCCGATGGTCTGCGAGTTGGCGATATTGTCAGAGATATGGCCCAGCGCCTTCGAATTGGCCTTGAGGCCGGTCACGGCGGTGGTCATGGCACCGAAGATGGTCATCGGGATCCTCCAGAGGACTGACACGGGATACCCGCTCAGGCGCGGGCACAAATGAACTCGCCTCCCTATGAGCAAGCCCCGGGCCAGAGGCTTTCCCGTGCATTTTCAATGCCTTAGAAGATCGCGCGCAGCCTGGTTGCGAGCACTTATTGCCGCTCCCGGCAGCTTTTGCCGGGCAGATTGGGGCAGGCCGGCGCGCGTCATGCCGCTTGCCCAACCGCGCCCGTGCCCCTAGGTTTGCGCCCGTTCAAAAATCTTACCGACGAAACCAAACTGATCTGGCAGGACTTGTTGATGCGCTTTGAAGGCACGAAAGACTATGTGGCAACCGAAGACCTTCGCGTTGCCGTGAACGCAGCCATTACCCTGGAGCGTCCGCTGCTCGTGAAGGGCGAACCCGGCACCGGCAAGACCGTGCTCGCCGAGCAGGTGGCAACCGCCCTGGGCGTTCCGATGATCACCTGGAACATCAAGTCCACCACCAAGGCGCATCAGGGCCTTTACGAGTACGACGCCATCACCCGCCTGCGCGACAGCCAGCTGGGCGACGAGCGCGTCAAGGACGTGAAGAACTACATCAACAAGGGCAAGCTCTGGGAAGCGTTTGAGGCCAATGAGAAGGTCGTGCTGCTGATCGACGAGATCGACAAGGCCGACATCGAGTTCCCGAACGACCTCCTGCAGGAACTCGACCGCATGGAGTTCTACGTTTACGAGACCGATGAGGTGATCAAGGCCAAGGAGCGCCCGATCGTCATCATCACCTCGAACAACGAAAAGGAACTGCCGGACGCCTTCCTGCGCCGCTGCTTCTTCCACTACATCAAGTTCCCGGATGCCGACACCATGACGGAAATCGTCAAGGTGCACTTCGACAATCTGAAGGAACGCCTGGTGAAGGAAGCGCTGGACGTCTTCTACGAGATGCGCGACGTGCCGGGCCTCAAGAAGAAGCCGTCCACGTCCGAATTGCTGGACTGGCTGAAGCTGTTGATGAACGAGGACATCTCGCCGGAAACCTTGCGCGAGCGCGACGCCTCCAAGCTGATCCCGCCGCTACACGGCGCCCTGCTGAAGAACGAGCAGGACGTGCACCTGTTCGAGCGCCTCGCCTTCCTCGCCCGCCGCGAACGCAATTAGCGGCGGCTTGAGGCTGAATACCAAACGGCGGAGACAGAACCCTGTCTCCGCCGTTTTCATTTGGGGAGAGTGCCGCGCCTAGCTGCGGATCATCCGGTAGACCCAGATCAGCAGGCACGCACCGGCAATCGCCACGATCAGCTGGCCGATAATGCCGCCCAGGCCCACGCCGATGAGGCCGAGCAGGAAATTCAGCACGATGGCGCCGCCGATACCCAAGAGGATATTGGTCAGCAGCCCGTGATCCGCCTTCATGATCTGCTCGGCGATCCAGCCCGCCAGCGCGCCGATGAGGATGGAAAGAATGATACCCATACCGGTCATGTTGTGATCCCTTCAGCCTGGGTGATGTGGTGGTTCTTCACACATAAACACGCGTCTTGCCTGAACGGTTCCACCCGCCCGCGGCGCCCTTTAGACTGGCCCGCATGACCACAAGCAATGATCCGGACACCATCGCCTTCTACGATGCCGAGGCTGATACCTACGCAGCGAAAGAGCGCGAGGTTGATCTGCCGCCCTCTTTCTTGCGGCTCGTCACGGCACTGCCACCAGGCGGACACGTGCTGGACCTCGGCTCCGGCGACGGGCACTACGCCCACGCATTTGAGGCGCGCGGCTTTGAGGTGACCGCCATGGATGCCTCAGCCGGTCTGGCCGCCATCGCCAGCAGAAACCTGCGGAAGCCGGTGCGCGTCGCCCGGTTCGACGAGCTTGAGGACGTCGCAGAGTTTGACGGGGTCTGGGCGCACGCCTCGCTCCACCATGCCCCGCTGGAGGCCCTGCCGGATGCCATCGCCCGCATCCATCGCAGCCTCAGGCCCGGCGGCCTCTTCCATATGTCGGTCAAAACGGGCAAACCCGCCGGCCGCGACAGGCTTGGCCGTTTCTACAGCTACCCGTCACGCAGCGCCATCGACCACGCACTGACGCACGCTGGTACATGGGCCGAAACCGACTTCCAGACGACGCACCGCGAAGGGTATGACGGTGTGGCAACGGACTGGATCATTCTCTTTGCCCGGAAAGCCTGATGACCACCATCTACATCGACGGCGACGCCTGCCCGGTAAAATCCGAAGCCATCTCTGTGGCCGAGCGGCACACCCTGCCGGTTTTCCTCGTGTCCAATTCCGGCATGCGCACCGGCAATCATCCCCTGGTGAAGAACATCATGGTGTCTGACGGCGCGGACGCCGCTGATGACTGGATCGCGGAGGAAATCAGCGCGGGCGATATTGCGATTACCGCCGATATCCCGCTGGCCGACCGCTGCCTGAAGAAGGACGCCCACGTCATCGGCCCCGATGGCCGCGCCTTCACCCACCAGAATATCGGCTCGGCGCTGGCCGCCCGCGAGCTCAACCGGCATCTGCGTGAAACCGGCGTGATGACCGGCGGCAACGCCCAGTTCTCGAAAACCGACCGTTCGCGGTTCATGAACGCGCTCGATCAGTTGATCCGCAAGGCCGGATAGCGCATTTCCGATTTGTCTGATCCAGTCAGACGCTCCCGGCGTAGGTACCAGAGGCAGATGGGTGACCCACTGCTCCGCCTGCGCATCCGCGTCCCCCCTCGCGGGCCCGCAGGCGGCATCAAAAACAACTGACCCCCTCGGGAGTAGTTCATGCCCAAATCCCCCCGCACCTCCATCGCCCTCGTCATGGCAGCCACCGCCGGCTTCATCGCCGCCCCGGCGCTCGCCATGCACCACGGCGCGGACGAGGCCAAGAAGACCGAAGCCTCCGCTGACGCCATGATGAAGGCCGACATCGTCGATACCGCTGTCGCTGCTGACGACTTCAACACCCTCGTCACCGCCGTTCAGGCCGCCGGCCTCGTCGAAACCCTGAAGGGTGATGGCCCGTTCACGGTCTTCGCGCCGACGGATGCCGCCTTCGCGGCCCTGCCGGAGGGCGCGCTGGACAGCCTGCTCGCCAACAAAGACCAGCTGGCTGCCGTGCTCACCTATCACGTGGTCCCCGGCAAGGTGATGGCCGCCGACATTGCGGGTAAGTCTCTCAATGTCGCCACCGTTCAGGGCAGCGAAGTCGCCATCGACGCGACGGGCGATGCCCCCACCATCAACGGTGCCACCATCGTCACCACCGATGTGGAAGCCTCCAACGGCGTCATTCACATTATCGACGCTGTGATCCTGCCGCCGGCGGAAGAAGCGGCCGAATAAGCGGCCACACACGCGTAAAAAGCCTCAAGGCGGCGGTTTTCTCAGGGAAACCGCCGCCTTTTGCGTCAGATATGCAGATGGGTTTGCCGCAGGAGATAAAGCGCAGCGCTTGCACTTCCGCCCCCAGACGTGGGACTTTACGGCCAAATCCGTCATCAAACTCTGCCGTCAGGTACCTTCCATGTTCGTCAACTTCTTCCATGAGCTGAAAACCGCCGGCCTGCCCGTCTCCCTGCGCGAATATCTCACGCTGCTGGAGGCCATGGACGCCGACGTGATCGACCGCCAGGTGGAGGATTTCTACTTCCTCTCCCGCTCCGCCCTGGTGAAGGACGAAAAGAACCTCGACAAGTTCGACCAGGTCTTCGGTCACGTCTTCAAGGGGCTCGAAAGCCTTGGCGACGGTGAAGTCGCCGAGATTCCCGAGGACTGGCTGAAAGCGCTGACCGAGAAATTCCTCACCGAAGAGGAAAAGGCGCAGATCGAATCCCTCGGCGGCTGGGACAAGATCATGGAGACCCTGAAGAAGCGTCTCGAGGAGCAGGAAAAGCGCCACGAGGGCGGCAACAAGATGATCGGCACCGCCGGCACCTCCCCTTTCGGCGCCGAAGGCTACAACCCCGAAGGCGTCCGCATCGGCCAGAAGGAAGGCCGCCACGGCAAGGCCGTGAAGGTTTGGGACAAGCGCGAATACAAGAACCTCGATGATTCAGTCGAGCTCGGCACCCGCAACATCAAGGTGGCGCTGCGCCGCCTGCGCCGCTGGGCCCGCGAGGGCGCAGCCGAAGAGCTGGATCTCGACGGCACCATCAAGGCCACCGCCGACCACGGCTATCTCGACATTCAGCTCATCCCCGAGCGCCGCAACACCATCAAGACACTGCTGTTCTTCGATGTCGGCGGCTCAATGGACCCGCACATCAAGGTGTGTGAGGAGCTGTTCTCGGCTGCCCGCACCGAGTTCAAGAACATGGAATATTTCTACTTCCACAATTGTCTGTATGAGGACGTTTGGAAGGACAACCGCCGCCGCCACAACGAGAAGCTGTCCACCTGGGACGTGCTGCACCGCTTCCCGTCCGACTACAAGGTCATCTTCGTCGGCGATGCGTCCATGAGCCCCTACGAGATCACCTATGCAGGCGGCTCCGTCGAGCACTGGAACGAGGAGCCCGGCGGTGTCTGGCTCGAGCGTCTCCAGCAGGTCTATGAAAACGTGGTGTGGCTTAACCCGGTGGCCGAACGCCATTGGGAATACACCCCCTCCATCGAGCTTGTCCGCCAGCTGATCGGCGACCGCATGTTCCCGCTGACGCTGGAAGGCCTCGACGGCGCCATGCGCGAGCTGTCACGCTAGGACCTGTTTGTGAGCACCGAACAACGGCTGGCCATCTCCGAAGAAGGCCGCAGGGTGGCGTGGTTTGACCTCTGGGTCACCACACCCTTCGCCCTGCCCTTCTTCGCCGAGATCTACGTCTCGCTTGTCTATTACGTGCATTTCCAGCTCGGCTTCGGCGGCACCGTGCCGGGCTTCGCGCCCATCCACTGGATGTTCATCAACATCATGGGCGTGCTGGCGGTGCTGTGGGCACTGATCCGCCTGCGCCTGCCGATCCGCGAATTCGCCCTCGCCGACGCCTATGCGCGCCTCGTCGTCGCGGCGCTCATCGTCTATTGGATATGGCTCGGCGCAACGCCCGTGCTCGCAGCCTTCGTGGTCACGGAAATCGTCGGCGCCCTCTATGTGGTCTGGCCGCGCCGGCCCAACAGCGCCGCCTGACCCGTCACACCACGCCCATGGCGCGGGCATCTTCCAGCATCATCGCAATCCGGTCCTGTCCCCAATAGCGGTGCGTGCGCCCGTCCGCGTCGAAAGCAAAAAACGGCACGCCGAACACCTGGTCCGCCTCGATACGCGGTGTATAGGCCTCGATCATCCGCGCCCTGACGGATGTATCACCCATCGCCGCAACAGCCCCGTCCGGGTCTATGCCCGCGGCTTCCGCCGCCCCGGCGATCACTTCGGGGTCTGCAAGGTCGAGGCTCTGGGTCCAGCGCAGCCGCGCGGCAATCTGCGTGAAGGCCATGCCCCGCCCCTGCTGCTTGGCAAATTCGACAGCATTATGCACCGCCGCCCAGTCCTGCGTGTCCACGGGCGGCATCAGGGCAAGATCATGCCGGGCAGCAATCCGCGCTACGTCCTCGATCACATAGGCCAGCCGTGGCGGATTGGCGACAGGGTCGCTGAACACGGTGCCCGCCGCAAAGCCCACAACCGGGATCGGCTCGACCGAGATCCCCGCCCGCACGATCTCCTCCGTCGCCAGCCACACATAGGGGCTGCGTAGAGAGAAATAGAAGCGGATCGGGGCGTCACTCATGCCAGTCATACGCACAGCCAGCCCCACCGGATGACAGCACGCGCGCAAACGCCGTCGGCACACCCGCTTGACGTCGGGCATTTCATGTAACAATTATTGTTACATGAAAACCAACAGCCAGCTTTCCGTCACCCTGCACCTGCTGCTGCATCTCGCGGACAGCGCATCCCCCGTCACGTCGCAGGCATTGGCGGGTGCCATGCACACCAACCCGGTGGTCATCCGCCGGATGATCGGCGGCCTGCGCGAGGCAGGTCTTGTTCACTCCAGCAAGGGCCATAATGGCGGCTGGTCGCTCGCCCGCGATCTTGCGGAGATCACGCTGCTGGATGTCTATCACGCCCTCGGCAGCCCGCGCCTGCTGGCCCTCACCCACCGCGCCGACAATCCGGATTGCCTGGTGGAAAAAGCCGTCAACGCCTCCCTGGGCGATGCCTTCGAGGCCGCCGAAGCCCTGCTGCTGACCCGCTTCGGCAATGTCAGCCTCGCTGCCCTCCGGCACGATGTGCATGCGGCTCTCGGACATGTCCCCACCCTCTGTGCTGATGGAAATGCCGCATGAACCAGTTCATGAAGATGTTCGATGATCCCGAGGCCGTCGCCCGCTACCAGGACGGCCCGCGCAGGTTCGTGCCCGGCCTTGAGGCGCTGCACCGCATGAGCGCGATCCTGCTGGCCGAGCACATGGCCGCGGATGGCCACCTACTGGTGCTCGGTGCCGGCGGCGGCTTGGAACTCAAGGCCTTCGCAGACGCCCATCCGGGCTGGCGCTTCACCGGTATCGACCCGTCGGCAAAAATGCTCGAGCTGGCCCGGCAGACGCTTGGTCCCCTGGCCCCGCGCGCCAGCCTGGTGGAAGGCTACGCGCAGGACGCCCCCGAGGGCCCCTTCGATGGGGCCGCCTGCCTGCTGACACTCCACTTCCTGCCAAGGGAAGAACGCATCGACACCGCCGCGCAGATCCACAAGCGCCTCGCCCCGGGCGCGCCCTTCGTTGTCGCCCATTCAAGCTTTCCGCAGGCCCCGGACGAACGCACCCGCTGGCTGTCACGCTACGCGGCCTATGCCGTTGCCTCGGGCGTGCCTGCGGACCAGGCGGAGAATGCCCGCGCCACTGTCGAGGCCGGGATTTCGATGCTGTCGCCGGAAGAAGACGCCGACGTGCTGCGCCAGGCAGGCTTCAGGGACGTGACACCTTTTTACGCAGCCTTCAGCTGGCGCGGCTGGGTCGCCTATGCCTGAGGCACCGTTCCAGGCCTAGTGGAAATCCCGGCTCTTGGGGATCATCCGGGCCGCCGCCTGCTGCACCGACTGACGCGTGGCGCGCGGCATTTCCTTGGGCCGCTGGCGGAACTGCTGCTCGATCTGTTCGGCCCGCGCCGCGCGCGCGTCCTGCCGCCGGGCAGTTATGGCCCGCGGGTCCTCCCCCGGCCGCCGCACTTCGTCCGCATTGGCAAGGGCGGCATCGCCGATGCCCTCACCGAGTGAGAGCGCTCCCAGCATGTGGGTCAGGTCTTCCAGATGATCCGCCACGATGTGGATCACCTGCCCCTGCCGCTGCAGCCGCCCGCGCACGCCCAGCACCCGCGCGCCCAAAACCACCTTGCGGTAGGTCTCGAACACCGGCGGCCAGACGATGATGTTGGCGGCCCCGAACTCATCTTCCAGCGTTGCGAAGATCACCCCCTTCGCGCTGCCCGGCCGCTGCCGCACCAGCACAAGCCCCGCCAGCGACACCTGCGCGTCATTGCGCGTCCGCGGCAGTTCAGCGGAGGTGATATAGCGCGCTGCCGTCAGCTCCCCGCGCAGGAAGGAAAGCGGATGCGCCTTCAGCGACAGGCGCATATGGGTGTAGTCCTCCACCACATGCTCCCCCAGCGGCATGGCGGGCAGCGGCACTTCCTCCTCATGCTGAAAGCCCGTGCCTTCCGCATGGGCGAACAGCGGCAGCGTGGCCGGCATCTTGCGGGTTGCCCCGCCCAGCCCCCGCACCGCCCACAGCGCCTCGCGCCGGTCGAGCTCCAGCGAGCGGAACGCATCCGCCTTGGCCAGCCGCTCCAGCTCCGCCGGTGTCAGCCGCGTCTTGAGCCACAGATCCCGCACGCTGTCGAAGCCCTGCTCAGGCCGGGCCGCCATCAGCTTTTCGGCGGCCTCCACCCTGAAGCCCTTGATCTGCCGCAGGCCCAGCCGCACCGCCATGCGCCCGCCGCCTTCCGCGCTGACCGCGCGTGCCCCTTCCCGCGCTTCAAGCGTTGCGTCCCAGTCGCTGGCATTGATGTCCGGCGCCCGCATCTCCACCCCGTGCTCGCGCGCGTCGCGCACCAACTGCGCCGGGGCATAAAAACCCAAGGGCTGCGCGTTGAGGATCGCCGCGCAGAACACATCCGGGTAATGCCATTTGAGCCAGGCGGACACATAGACCAGCAGCGCGAAACTCGCCGCATGGCTTTCCGGAAAGCCATATTCGCCGAACCCTTCGATCTGCTTGAAGCACCGTTCGGCGAAGTCGCGCTCATAGCCGCGCTCAACCATGCCCTCCACCAGCTTGGCCTGGAAACTGTGGATCGTGCCCACCTTGCGGAAGGTCGCCATGGCCCGCCTCAGTCCGTCTGCCTCCGACGGCGTGAACCCCGCCGCCACGATGGCGATGCGCATGGCCTGCTCCTGGAACAGCGGCACCCCCATGGTCTTGCCCAAAACCGCCTCAAGCTCCTTTGACGGATAGGTCACATCCTCGATCCCGTCGCGCCGCCTGAGATAGGGATGCACCATGTCACCCTGGATCGGCCCCGGCCGCACAATCGCCACCTCGATGACGAGGTCATAGAACTTGCGCGGCTTGAGGCGCGGCAGCATGGACATCTGCGCCCGGCTTTCCACCTGGAACACCCCGATGGAATCCGCCTTGCACAGCATGTCATAGACCTGCGGGTCCTCCGGCGGCAGCGACGCAAGGTCCAGCGGCCGGTCATAATGCTCATCGAGAAACGCAAATGCCCGGCGGATGCAGGACAGCATCCCCAGCGCCAGCACGTCGATCTTCAGCATGCCGAGGGCTGACAGATCATCCTTGTCCCACTCAACAAAGGTGCGGTCCTCCATCGCCGCATTGGCAATCGGCATCACCTCTTCAAGCGGCCCGGCGGTGATGACAAAACCACCCACATGCTGCGACAGGTGACGCGGAAAACCGATCAGCTCCCGCGACAGTTCAAGCGCCAGCATCAGCGTGTGGTCGGTCGGGTCCAGCCCCTGCTCGCGCACATGGTCAGGGTCGATGCCGGAGGATGACCACCCCCATGTGGTGCCCGACAGCGCCGCCGTCACATCCTCCGACAGCCCCATCACCTTGCCCACCTCGCGGATCGACGAGCGCGACCGGTAGGAGATCACCGTCGCCGCCAGCCCCGCGCGATGGCGGCCATATTTCTCGTAGATGTACTGGATCACCTCCTCGCGCCGCTCATGCTCGAAATCGACATCGATATCCGGCGGCTCGTTGCGCTCCGCCGAGATGAACCGCTCGAACAGCAAGTTGATCTCGACCGGGTTGATCGAGGTGATCCCGAGGCAGAAACACACGCAGGAATTGGCGGCACTCCCCCGCCCCTGGCACAGAATGCCCTGGCTGCGCGCAAAGCGGACAATGTCATAGACCGTGAGGAAGTAAGGCGCGTAATCAAGCCTGGCGATCAGCTCCAGCTCATGGCGCAGCGCCTGTTCCATCTCCGGGTCAGGCCCGTCGGGAAAGCGCGTCTGCGCGTGTTCCCAGGTCAGGCGCTCCAGCGTCTCCTGCGGCGTCTCGCCCTTGCCAAATACTTCGTCCGGATACTGATAGGCGAGCTCGTCCATCGAGAAGGAAATGGATTTCGCAAGATCCACCGTCGCCGTAATCGCGTCCGGCCAGGCGGCAAACAGCCGCGCCATCTCTTCCGGCGGTTTCAGATGCCGCTCCGCATTGGCAGCCAGCAGCGCGCCTGCGTCTTCCACCCGCACATGCTCGCGGATCGCCGTCACCACATCCTGCAAAGCGCGGCGCTGGGGCGCGTGGTAGTGCACGTCATTGCTTGCCATCAGCCGCAGGCCCAGCCCTTCGGCAAGGGCTGCAAGCCGCGTCAACCGCGCCCGGTCATCCGCGCCATAGAGAAAGCCCGCCGCCAGATAGGGGATGTCCAGAAGCGCCATCGCCTCCCGCAGCCGCGCCTCGAAGGCCGCATCCACCTGAGCCGGCGGCATCACCACCAGCACCTGCCCGTCCTGCGCGCCGGCAATATCCGCAAGGCTCAGATGACACTCCCCCTTCGGCGCGCGCCGGTTGCCCAGGGTCAACAGTTTCGACAGCCGCCCATAGGCCGCCCGGTCACGCGGGAAGCACAGAAGCTCAAACCCGTCCTGCGTCACGAGCCGCGCCCCCACCACCAGCTGGATGCCCGCTTCCTTGGCCGCCATATGCGCCCGCAC
The DNA here is from genome assembly GCF_012848855.1 of Pyruvatibacter mobilis. NCBI lineage: Bacteria > Pseudomonadati > Pseudomonadota > Alphaproteobacteria > Hyphomicrobiales > Parvibaculaceae > Pyruvatibacter > Pyruvatibacter mobilis. The sequence continues at coordinate 838,163 of NZ_CP051630.1, read as the reverse complement.
AACCCCCGCCAGCGTGTTGCGGTCGGCAATCCCCACCGCCTCATGCCCCAAAGCGGCGGCCTGGTGCACCAGCTCGTCCGGATGGCTGCCGCTGCGCAGAAAACTGAAATTGCTGGTCACCCCCAGCTCCGCAAAACGCGTCATGCGGCCTCCCCCGTCACCGGTGCCGCCACGGCCTCCCGCCCCGCCCGGCTTGACCTTTTGCGCAGCACCGGCGAAAACTGCGGAGTATTGCTCCGCAAAGATGAGCAGGTCTCCACGCCCCGTGCTCGGGAACACCGCCCCGCACGCAGCGTCCCGCGCGCACCGCCCCCGTGGCGGATGCCGCCCGGCATCGCGGGAGACACCAACAACCGGTCGGGATCAGGGAGTGGGCCGCCATGAAGATGAAGGAACTCGAGGACCGCAGCGGCATCGGGCGCGAGACCATCCGCTACTACATCCGCGAAGGCCTGCTGCCGGAGCCCGAACGCCCCAAGACCAATGTGGCGATCTACAATGAAAGCCACCTCCACCGCCTCAACCTCATCCGCACCCTGCAGCGCGAGCGCTTCCTGCCGCTCGGCGTCATCCGCCGCCTGATCGAGGAAGCCGGCGACCGCGACCCGGACATGGTGCCCGGCCTGTTCGGCCTGGAAATCATGCTCGCCGACCGGCTGGGGGCCGAAGCCAACCGCACCCCGGTCGATGTGGAAAAGATCGCCGACGAAAGCGGCATGACCCTGGAGGAGATCGGCGAGATCGCGGCTGAAGGCATCATCACCCTCAATGAGGGCCCCGGCGGACGGCGGACGGTCAGCGCGCAGGACGCCGCCCTCCTCTCCACCTGGGCGCGGGTCCAGTCTCTCGGCTTCGACCCCCGCAAGGGCTACGGCACCCCCTATCTCAAGCAGTACCAGGCCCTGGCCGAAGCGCTGGCCGAGTTCGACGTCACCACCTTCTATGACCGGCTTGCCGATAATCTGGATACGGACCGTGCCGCGGCCATGGCTGCGGCCTCCATTCCCCTGTCGCTTGAAGTGTTCGGCCATCTGCGCGTCAAGGCCATCCTCAAGAAGGTGACCGAGCGCAATGCCGAGGTCCTGCAGCAGGAACATGAAGGCACCCGCAGGAGCGCCTGACAGCCCGCCCTCCTGCCCGCGCGCACGACCACTCATCACGCAAACACCCATCACGCAAACACCCCGTGCATGAACCAGCGCGGCGCCGTTGTCTCGCGCTCATAAAGCCCGTCGCGATAGATCCAGAAGCGCCGCCCCGCCTCGTCCTCCACCCGGTAATAATCCCGCGTGACGCTGCCGCGATCCGCCGCCAGCCACCATTCCGGCGCCAGCCGCTCCGGCCCCTCCGCCTTCGCCACCGCATGCAGCATCCGCCGCCAGCGGAACTGCCGCGGCGGGCCCTCCGGCACCTCCGCCACCACTTCCACGGGTTCGGGCGGCGTCAGCATGCGGATCGGCCGCAGCGGCGCGTCGCCATACATCACCAGCGGCGGCACACCGTCCTCCACCGTCATGTCGCGGGCCGACACCGCAGGCACGCTGCCCTGCGCCCGCTCCGGCAGATGGCTCGCCCGCGCCGTCAGTTGCACGACGCGCCCGGCCCCCAGCCGGTTCGACAGCCGGTCGATCAGCTCTTCCAGGCTCGAACCATCCGTCTGTTCCTGCGTCAGATCCGTCTGCCGCTGGGCAACGCTGTCAACGGCGCAGGCTTCCAGCACCACGCCTTCGACGCCATAGCCCACATCGATATCCGCCCCCGACAGCCCGCCCGCCGGCACCAGCTTTTCCGCAAACAGCGCCGCGATCCGGTCGGCATCCTGCAAAGGCGATGACGCGCCCGCATCAAACACAAAGCGCTGCCCATCCACCCGGTAGAGCTGCAGCCGCAACCGCCGCGCTCCCTGCTGGCGGCGCACAAGCTCCGCTGACAGATCCCGCGCCGCCAGCGTGATCGCCGCCACGATGCCATCAAGCGCGATCAGCGGATCGCCGAACAACAGCCGCGCCCGCGCCAGCACCCGGACAGCATCAGGGGCCACCGGCTCCCCGCGCCCGCCAACCGCCTGGTCCAGCCGCTGGCCCAAAAACGCACCAAACCGCGCCACCAGCGGTGCCCGCGGCCGTGCCAGCACGTCACCGATGCTCACAAGCCCCAGCCGCCCCAGATCATCCGCCATCTCCTGCGAGATACGCAGAGCCGCAAGCGGCAGCGGCACCACCGCCTCACGCACAGCCCCCGGCTTGACGATGCGCAGACGCTCCTGCCCGTAGCGCGCAACCGCCCAGGCAGCCCCCACCGTATCCGCCACCGCCGCCCGCGCGTCATGGCCCATGCCCGCCATGCGGCCCAGCACATCTTCCAGCAGCGCCTGCTCGCCGCCGAACAGATGTGCGCAGCCGGAAATATCCAAAAGCAGCCCGCAGCCCTCATGCGCGCCCACCGGCACCTCTTCGGCCCGCGTCCAGGGCGTGTAGCGCGTCGCCCATTCCGCCAGCCGCGTCAGCCGCCGGGCATCTCCCGCGCTGTCCCGGTCCTGTACCTCGAGCGCCGGCACCAGGGCGCGCGCATCCGCCAGCCGCTGGCCCGGGCGGATGCCCGCCGCCGCCGCCGTTCCGTTGGTGGCCGCAATCCGCAGCCCGCCCTTCACCGCGTCGATCAGCGCAAAGGGCGCCTGCCGCCCGCCTTCTGCCGCATCAGACGGCGAGTTTTTTTGCAGGCCGGGCGCGCGCCGGGGCCTCCGGCCGCGCAGCCGCTGCAGCTCCGCCTGCGCCCTGTCGGCGTGGCGCTGCATCCGCTCCACGGGAAAGCCTGGCAGCCACAGCGAAACGATGCGTCTCATGCATCCACTCCATCAGGAAATGACAGGGCGCACCGCCGCGCACCCGGTCGAGATGAACCGAGAACCGAAGCCGTCCGGGGGCGGTCGGTGTCAGGGGATTGGCGGCACTTGCCGCCGATGAAATCCGGAACCGCGTCAGCGCCGCGGACGGCGCCGACGCCGCCCCCGCCGCATGCCCCGCCAGAAGCAGTGCCGGCCGCCCGAACTTCTCCGCCGCCAGCTGCAGCCGCCGCGAGGCCTTGAGGTCATAGGCCCTGCCCCCGCCCAGCTCCGTCACCACGCCCGCAAGGTCAGGCGTCTTCAGGGCTTCCTCCGTCACCCACAGCGCCTCGCGGTCATCCCGCACGCGCACCAGCACCAGTTGGCGCGGATCAAGCCCCAGCATCCGCAGGCCGGGCCCGTAGAGCAGGCCCAGATCATGGCTGCCGGTGCCCTGCACCACCCACACAAGCGCGGGTTTTGCGGGCGGTGACCCCTGCGCTGTGAGCCGCGCCCCCAGCGCCGCCGCAAAGCCCGACACCGCCCCCATATCCGGATAGGCCGTGCCGACAATCTCGTGCAGCCCGCCCAGGATCAGCCCGCGGCCTCCTGTCAGACGCCGGTCCAGCGCCGCCTCGCCGAGGGACAGGGCCGGCCGCACCTCCTGAGGCGACTCAAGACGTGAGAGATCGCGCCTAAGCGCGCTCAGCACCTCCTGTTTTGCCGCCCTGTCCGCCATCACACCCGCTGCTTTCCTCACCCTTTTCGGGCCTGTTTCACACCCGGAATATGCTTATATTCCTAGATAGTTCCTGTTTTGTTCTATTTTCCCGCCTGTCAGGAGTCAAATGAAGAATCATCTTTGCGCAGATAGAGCCCCCTCAGCCGCCCCGCCCCTCTGCTAGATTGCCGCCAGCATGAGGAGACAGAAATGGCAGACACCGAGCGGTTTTCCATCACCCCCATCGGCCGCGTCACCGCCACCCGCACCGAGCCCATCGATGATGACTGGGACAGCGTCCCCGCCTCAATCACCCTGGACGACCGCTTCGATGCCGAAGCGCTGATGGGCCTTGACGCCTTCAGCCATGTGGAAGTGATCTACCTGTTCCATCAGGTCCCGGACGGGGAAGTGGAAGGCAAGGCCCGCCACCCGCGCGGCAACACCGACTGGCCCCGCGTCGGCATCTTCGCCCAGCGCGGCAAGGGCCGCCCCAACCGCCTCGGCGCCACCATCGCCCGCATCGACCGGGTGGACGGCCGCACCCTCCACCTGACGGGCCTGGATGCCATCGACGGCACCCCGGTCCTCGACCTCAAGCCCGTCATGCACGGCTTCCTCCCCCGCGGCCCACTCAAGGAACCCGACTGGGCCCGCGCCATCATGGAAAGCTATTGGGACACACAGGAGACCCTGTCATGAAGCTCAACCAGGTCACGGTCGGTGCCACCGACATTCCCCGCGCGATTGAGTTCTACACCCGCCTTGGCATGACGCTGATCGTCGAGGATGGACATTACGCACGCTTCGAGATGCCAGCGGGCGACACCTTCTCCGTGCACCAGGCAGACACGATCTCCGGCGCCACCACGGTGGTCTATTTCGAGTTTGCGGATGTGGACACAGCCGTGAAGGACGCGGAGGCCCGCGGCATCACTTTCGACTCCCAGCCCGAAGACCAGTCATGGCTGTGGCGGGAAGCCTATCTGTCCGACCCGGACGGCAACCGCATCTGCTTCCTGCAGGAAAGCCCCAACCGCCGCTTCCCGCCCTGGCGTGTAGACGGGCGGACGGCTTAGCAGCTCTCAGCCACCTCCCATACCACCAGTCACATAGACCCTCCGGTCAAGCCGGAGGGAAAGCGGAGGGGGATGGATACGCGCAGCCCCCAAAACCCCTCTCCCCTCGCGGGAGAGGGAGGGGCCCGCATGCGCAAGCATGTGGGAGGGTGAGGGGGTGAGCCTCCACCACCTCCCGTGCCGCCAGTCAGATAGACCCTCCGGTCAAGCCGGAGGGAGAGCGGAGGGGGATGAATACCTGAATAAATCCGCTGTCCCTCCGGCGTGACCGGAGGGCCCATGGGAGGCACGGACATGCTCCCGCACAGTGTCGATCAAAAACCTTAGCCCTGCACCGCCTGGCCCCAGTAATTATACCCGGCGAATTTCGGCGTGGACGGCAGATACATCTGCTCCATCCCCTCGATCCGGAACCCACCCTCGGCCAGCATGTCCGGGATCGGACGATTGAGATTGCAGCCGCCGGCGATCTTCTTCCACATGGGGTTGATGCGGTCCTGCCAGCGCGCCACGCCCATGTCCGGGGCCTTGCCATGCTCGCAGAAGATGAGCTTGCCGCCCGGCTTCAGCACCCGGGCCATGCCTTCCAGCGCCTTGATGCCGTCAGGGATGGTGCACAGCGTATAGGTGAGCAGCACCGTATCCACCGAATTGGCATCCAGCGGGATCTCCTCCCCCGGCAGGTCGATGAACTCGACGGGAATGCCCGCCTCCTTCACCCGCGGGGCGGCCCGCTCGCGCATGCCTTCGGACGGTTCGAGGCCGAACACCATCTCCACCTTCGCCTTGTCGTAATACGGCAGGTTCAGCCCCGACCCCATGCCGATCTCCAGCACCCGGCCCTCAGCCTGCGGCACCACCTTGCGCCGCTGATAGGTAATCGGCTTGGCCCCGCAGGCCACGTCCAGAAAGCGCGGCAGAATATGCTTTTCGTAAAAACCCATGCCAGAAAGTCCCCGACCCTGATGCGATCTTGATGTGATTACGATAAGTGTGCGCCAAAAGCCCCGCACGCGGCAAATGCGCAAACTCATCAAGGATCCAGGCCATGCCGACACCCCCCGACCTCACCGCGCCCGACGCCACGGCCCTGTTCCCCATCGAGGGGCAGCCCTCCATGGTCTTCCTCAAGCCGCTCGTCACCAACCCGCAGATCGAGATCGGCGAGTACAGCTATTACCATTCCTTCGACGACCCCAAGGCCTTCGAGGAAAATGTGCGCTACCTGTTCGATTTCATCGGCGACCGGCTGGTGATCGGCAGGTTCTGCTCGATCGCCCATGGTGCGGAATTCCTGATGAATGGCGGCAACCATCTCACCGACACCGTGTCGAGCTTCCCCTTCGCCATCTTCGGGGCCGACTGGGCTGGCGCCATGCCCGATGCCTGGCCGCACAAGGGTGATCTCGTCATCGGCCATGATGTCTGGATCGGTTATGACGCCACCCTGATGGCCGGCATCACCGTCGGCCACGGCGCGGTCATCGCGTCGAAGGCCGTGGTCGCCAGCGATGTGCCGCCCTACGCCATGGTCGCAGGCAATCCCGCCCGGATCATCCGTATGCGTCATTCAGAAGAAGACATTGCCCGCCTGCTCGAGCTGGCCTGGTGGGACTGGCCCATCGAGCGCATCACCCGCCACGCCCGCCTGATCGCCACCGGCACCCCGGCCCAGCTGGCCGATGCCGCCGCCCGCGACTGACCAGGCCCGTCAGCGCCTGTCAGCGCCAGTTGGACACACCGAAGCGCAGCAGCCGGTCGCCGTCGATCGGGCCGATCGCCCGGCCGCGACCGCGGAAGGTCAGTACCGCTGATTTGAGATGCCCGCCAGAGCGCAAGGCAGAGGCCACCCGCGCCCCCTCGCCCAGCGCATCCCACACGGCTTCCGCCGTCAGTTCACCCTCAGGACGTGTCACTGTCCGCGAGATGGCCGAGGCACAAAGCTGCGCTATCGCAGCGGAGCGCGCCACAACGCCAACAGCTTCCGCCGACAGCGCTTCTTCTTCGGCGGTCACCACCGCCACACCGCCGGTCTCGCCCTTGAGCGCAATGGGCGCATCAAGACTGCGCAGCAGCTCGAATGCCATGCCGTCAGGCACACCGGCGATGTCGGGAAACCGCATGTCCATTGCCAGGCAATAGGCAATGGCCCGCCCCATGGCGAGACCCAGGCGCCTCGGCTCTTTCGCCGTACGCCACTCGGACAGCGCCGTGTCCATCAGTGCCGCATCCAGCGCCGGGGCCAGTTCGGGCCTTACCCCGCCGGAGACACTCACCCCATGCGCCTGCTTCGACAGCTCACGCACCAGCTCGCTCTTGGCCAGCACATCGGTGCCCGCCATGTCGCCCTGGGCCAGCAATTGCCGGTCGGCCGCATGGACAGCACGCAGCTCCGCCAGCCGCTCACGCAGGCGGACGCCCTCGCCCTCCGGCATCTCACCGGCGCAAAGCAGGGTGACGGCCATCAGCGGCACACCTTCAACATGAGTGAGAAAATCGTCGTCGGCAGTCTAGCCCGGAGGCCCTAGCCCACGAAAGCGCGCTCGACCACATAGGTCGCTGGCGTCGCGTTGGAGCCTTCCACCAGCCCCGCCTTCTCGCACAGCTCCTTGGTGTCCTTGAGCATGTCCATGGACCCGCAGATCATCACCCGGTCTTCCTCCGGGTTCAGCGGCGGCACGCCGAGATCCTCGAACAGCTTGCCCGAGGTGATGAGATCGGTGATGCGCCCCTTGAACGGATAGTCCTCGCGGGTGCACGAGCCATAGTGAACGAATTTCTGCGGCGCGATCTCGCCCACCAGCGGATCGTCCTTCAGCCCCTCGGTCAGCTCTTTGCCATATTCAAGCTCGGCCACTTCGCGGCACGTATGGGTGAGGATCACCTGCTCGAACCGCTCATAAGTTTCAGGATCCCGCATGACGGACGCAAACGGTGCGATGCCCGTGCCGGTGGAGAACATGTAAAGCCGCTTGCCCGGCAACAGCGCGTCATGCACCAGCGTGCCTGTCGGCTTCTTGCCCAAAAGCACCTTGTCGCCCGGCTTGATGTCGCCCAGCATCGAGGTCAGCGGGCCGTCCGGCACCTTGATCGAGAAGAATTCCAGCGTGTCGTCCCAGGAGGGGCTCGCAACGGAGTAAGCACGCATGATCGGCTTGCCCTTCGGACCCGGCAGCCCGATCATCACAAACTCGCCGGAGCGGAAGCGGAAGGCAGACGGGCGGGTGATGCGGAACTTGAACAGGCGGTCCGTGTAATGCTTCACCGAGAGGACTTCCTCCTCGGTCGGCGCATTCGGGTTCACCTTCGCCTCAACTGCCTGGGACATGGCTTCTTCCTTCATCACCCGGGCACGCTGATGGCCGCCCGCCGAACAAAAATATGGCGCTGCACATACCCTTATGCGCGCCCGAGGTCAAAGTGCCGGGATGCCGCGACGGCAGTTTTCACATCATTTTGAAGTGATTAAATATATTTCCCATGCACAGCGTGTCATATAGGGAGCGCCGGGTGATTTCAACACCCGCAAAATCAACCGATCCGCCCCCGGCGCGCGTCCGCTGTCTGAAATCCTGCTGATCCGGCAGCCAAAAGGTCAATCTGTCGCGCTCCAGCCCTTTCGCCCCACCCGCCAACAGGCCATATAAGGCGTGTCGGCAACCTCAAGAGATCCCCGCCAGTTCCATGACCAGCGCGCCCACCCCTCCCAAGGCCAAACACTGCGAAACCATGGCGGATGTCCGCCGGGAGATCGACCGGCTGGACCGTGAGCTGGTGCGCCTGATGGCCGAGCGCCTGCGCTACATCGAGGAAGCCGCCCGCGTGAAGCAGGACCGCGGCACCGTGCGCGACGAAGCCCGCATCGAGGACGTGGTGGCCAAGGTTCTGGCCGAGGCCGGGAAGGTGAACCTCGCCCCGGAAGTCGCCGAACCGGTCTGGCGCCTGCTCATCGAGCGCTCCATCGCCCACGAATATGTGAAGTTCGACGCCAACAAGTCGGCCGCCGAATAACCGCCCGGCATCCCGCTCGCCTTAATCATGTCTTTGGACTGCACCCCGCAGGGTTCACACTGAGCTTCCCGCGATTCCCTTCTGTGCAGGACCGGATCATGACCAGCGCCCCCACCCCGGACAGTGACGCCCGCCGCAGCGCCTGGGAAACCGCCTATGACAAGAAGCAGAACTTCGTCTTCTACCCGGAAGAGGAAGTGGTTCGGTTCGTCTCGCGCCACCTGCGCCAGCGCCAGGGCCTCGACACCTTCCGCGATGTGATGCCCAACGCCGAGGGGCTGAAATTCCTCGACGCCGGTTGCGGCATCGGCCGTCATCTCAATATGGCGCTCACCTTCGGCTTTGAGCCCTACGGCTTCGACCTGTCTGACAGCGCCGTTGCCGTGGCGCGCGACTGGCTGGGGAAGAGCGGGCTTGCTGCACCGGACAGCCGCATCATCCAGGCCGACATCCGCGACCTGCCCTATGACACCGCCTTCTTCGACTGCATCATCAGCCACGCGGTGCTGGATTCCATGCCCACCGCCATCGCCCGCGACGGCATGGTGGAACTGGCCCGCGTGCTGAAACCGGGCGGCCTGTTCTTCTGTGATTTCATCGGCGGCGGCGACCATGAAGAGGTGATCACCACCGAGCATGAAAAAGGCACGCTCCAGTCCTTTTTCACGCCGGAAAAGATCGACGCCCAGCTGCCGGACAGCTTCGAGCTGATCGAGCGGGTGCGCACCGAGCGCACCACCACCCGCTCAGCACATGTCCACAGCCGCCTGCACGTTACCCTGCGCCGCCTCTAGGCGCGGCACCACCGCCTCACCGATATGCACATTGGTGAAGTGGAACCAGAAATCCGAGTTGTATACGTCCGGCGCCCGGTCCACCCGACATTGGAAGCCGATGGACAGATCCTCCCACGGCAACCCGTTGGCCACCACATGCCACAGGCTGTCCTTCCGCACACGGATGAGAAGACACCGCGGCCCATTCTCCCCCCGCTCCGCTGCAAACCGGTCAGCCACCTCTTGCGCCGTCAGCACGTCTGCTCTCGGGGCATCGCCGGTGAAATCCACCACCACGCCCTCGGCCACATAGCTGCTGAAATCGCGCGTCATCGGCGCGACATAGACAATGAGATCATCCGTAAATGACGCCGCCTCGAAATAGGATTTGAGCGCATCCCCCTGATGGTCCTGCCCCTCCTCCACCATGCGGGAGATGTACCCCTGGCAATAGGCAGGCGTCACATCAAACAGCCGGTCGCCCGAAAAGGCTGACAGCTCGATCCCGTCCCCGTCGAACACCGCGATGTCCGTCTTAAGCGGGTCCGCAAAAACGATCTCCGGCATCTTCCTGCCGAGATACTCACAGATCTCGGCACTGGAATTCTTCGCGTTCAGCGCCTTGGTGCCCGCGTCTTCCGGCGCTGCTTCGGTGAAGAACCCCGCATAGGGCATCACAGCCCGGGGCCGGGCCTCGCGCACATAGCGCTCCGCCATGTCCCGCACGGCCACGCGGTTGCGCGCCGTCACCCGGCGCTTTTCGTCGTCGCTCATCGTGTCGAACGTCACGGGATAGCCGCTGGCCCCGCCCGCAAAGGCCGTCAGCAGAATGTCCGGCGCCTCCGGCAGCACGAAATTGTTGAGCTTGTTGCTGTCCACGCTCAGCAGCGCCGAGTGGCCGCCGCCTTCAACCCACAGCCCGCTGTCATCCCGGAAATCACCGGCCTGCAGCACGGAGACGCGGCCGCCCGTCTCCCCCACCTCATAGACATGGTTGAACTGCACTGCATGCACCGTCTCGAACCCCATCTCCCGCAGCGGCCCCACGGTGGAGCCCGAGGGAAAGTCCGGCGCGATGATCGGCATGTCGCGACGCAGCTTCTCCAGGGTCTCCCGATGCATGTGGTCCGGATGGTTGTGCGAGATATAAACGAGATCGGCGGAGTTCAGCACATCGAGCGCGTCTTCCGGCGGCGTCACCGCATGCCACCAGCCCGTCACGAAGCACGGACCCATCAGCCACGGATCGGTAACCACCCGCAGCCCCGCCACGTCGATCACGACGCAGGCATGGGCCAGGAAACGCACCGTCATCGGCGCGGGAGACATTTCCGTCTGGCGCGCCGGTGCCTCGAGCACGAAATGCGTGCGTTCATAGGCCAGCACGCCGTCCTCCACCGTGAAGTCCAGCGCGTGCTTGCCCGTCTGGGCATTGGTGTAGCGGCGGCTGGCCAGGTCCAGTTGCCAGCCATGCAGCGGACATGTCGCCGTCGCACCGCCCGCATCGAGCACCAGCTTGCCCGACGCGTGATCACACACCCGGTCGATGGCCCAGGCGACCCGGCCCGCCTCATCCAGCGCGAAAATGATGTCGTCGGTCTGATGCGTGCCCGCCTCAAGACCCGCCAGGTCCACCCGGCAGGTCTCTGTTGCCTGCGCCTTGCGGGAAAACACACCCCGGTCGATCAGGTCCATCTCATCCCCCTTGCATCCGCGCCCGTCAGCCGCCTGTCAGTCGCCGGCCTGCGACATCAGGAAATCCGCAAACCGGAAATCAAGCTCCGTATCGATATCAACGGAGCGCTCGGGCGGCATCTCATAGAGGTGCGTATCAGCGAACCACAGCCCCTCGCCCTCCATCAGCGCATCCCGCCGCCACACATAGATAGAGCCATTGAGGTCAAAACAGCGCGGCGCATCCTGGCGGCGCACCACGTCACCCGCCGGTGCCTTGGACAGGCCGACGGACCCGTCCGCCCGCTCTTCCACCAGATTGAAGTAGGGCGACGACTTGGCCTCGCTGCCCGAGATCACGTTGGAAACGCCCAGCCGCGTCTGCATGTCCACAGCCCCGCGAATGTCATCGGCCAGGCGCGTTGGCGAGGTGGGCTGAAGATCAGTGATGGTCTCAAACCTAGTGCCCACCAGCGCTTCCACCTCCGCCACGCAATGGCGGATCGCCGGCAGCTTGCCCGCCTCGTCCGTTGCCATCTGCGCCGGGCGCTCCACAAGATGCGTGGCCCCTGCGGCCCGGCCTGCTTCCAGAATGTCGTCTGCGTCGCTGGAAACAGCAATGGCGTCGAACAGCCCCGCCTCTAACGCGTGGCGCACGCTGTGGGCAATCAGCGGCGCACCCGCGATCAGCCGCACATTCTTGCCCGGCACACCTTTTGATCCGCCGCGGGCCAGGATGGTCGCCAGCCGCGCCATCAGGCCTGCTTGTCCTTCGGCGTGAACACCGCCTGGAACTCCGTCCGCGCCTTTTCCAGATCATCGAACTGGCCGATATCGATCCAGTATTCATGCACCGGAAACACCACCCCGTGGCCGTCCCGCGCCAGCAGATCATCGAACAGGGTCGTCATGTCATAGAAGTGCCCGCGCGGCACAAGGTCGAGCACTTCCGGCTCCAGCGCATAGATGCCGGAATTGACGAAATAGCTGTGCGTCGGCTTCTCGGTCAGCGCGGTAATGCGGTTGCCCTTGGTCTCGACCACGCCATAGGGCACCTGGAACTTGTATTCGCGCACGCACATAGTGGCATCCGCCGTCTGGTCCGCGTGGAACCCCAGCAGCCGCCGGAAATCGATATCCGTCACGAGGTCCGCGTTCATCACCAGGAAAGGCGCCGACGGCCGCTGCGGCAGCAGCGTCAGCGCGCCCGCCGTCCCCATGCGGGTTTCTTCTTCCAGATAATCAATCCGCACACCCCAGCGCGACCCATCCCCAAAATGATCCCGCACCTGCTCAGCCAGATAATTCACCGCCAGGAAAATGCGGGTGAAGCCCTGCCCTGCCAGCTGCTCGATGATGGTTTCCAGCACCGGCCGCCCACCCACGGGCACCAGCGGCTTGGGAATGTCTTCCGTGATCGGACGAAGCCGCGTGCCCAGCCCCCCCGCCATGATGACGACCCAGTTCTCGGCCTTGGGCGCGGACAGCATGTCGTCCAGCAATTCAAGCCCCACCAGCATGCCGTCGCCATCGACGATGGGCAATTGCTTGACCCGCCCGTCGCGCATGTAACGCAGCAGCACATCGCGCGCGAGGTCCGGCCCCGCCACGATGGGGTTTTCCTTCATCACGTCCCGCGCCGGTGCATCCAGCGCCAGCCCGCGCAGGATGCCGCGCCTGATGTCACCATCGGTGATGGTGCCGAGCAGCCTGCCCGCCTCGTCCACCACCAGCGCAATCTGCTTGCCGGTCTCGGTGATGCCGCGGATTACGTCCTGCAGCGCCGTCTCCGGCGTCACGCACACATCCTGGAACTTTGCCCGCGTCATCCGCGCATCTCCTTCGCCGGCACGCCCGCCACGCGCGCGCCCGGCGCCACATCGGAAATCACCACGGCCCCGGCGGCCACCAGCGCGTCCTCGCCGATGGAAATGCCCTGGATCACCCGCGCGCCTGCGCCCACATGCGCGCCATCCCCAACGGTCACGTCACCGCACAGCACAGCACCCGGTGCCACATGCGCATGGTCCCCGATCCGGCAATCATGATCGACAATCGCACCCGTATTGATGATGGCGTTGCAGCCGATCTCGACCCCCGCCTGCACGCAGGCACCAAGCATCACCTGCACGCCCGGCGCGATGCTTACACCGCCTGAGACGGCCGCTGCCGGATGCACCAGCGCCGGCAGCAGATGGCCCGCCCAGTGCAGCCCGTCAAACATCCGCCGCCGGAGCGAGACATCCCCCGCCGACCCCACACCCATGGCAAGGTCAGCCGTGCCGGGCAGGATCTCCGCCAGCACGTCATCCGTGCCCAGCCAGTCGATACCCTCGATGACGGTGCTGTCCGTCGGCGCGATGAAGCCGCGCACCGGCCGTCCCAGCGCCGCCAGCATGTCGGCCACCACATGCGCGTGCCCGCCGGCCCCGATCAGGACCACGTCACGTTCAGCAGTGTCACCGGCCTGATGCGTCATTCCACTGCCTCATCCGGTCCATAGGCCCGCGTCGCCCGCGTCCCGACCACAGCCCAGTAATCCATCGGTGTGCGCCCATCCCCGGGCCGCTTCACCGTGAGATTGGCCTCGGTGAAAGTATCCCCTGCCGCAATCGCCTGCGCCGCCACCAGAGACTTGCGTGCAACGATGATGTTCTTGCGTTCAGCCTCCCCCGGTGCCTTCACCGGCGAGCCGAGCGCTGCCGACGCCTCACGGATCATCGCAATCATGGTGCCGAGATCATCCGGCTCCAGCGAGGCCTTGTGGTCCGGCCCCGGCATGGCGCGGTCGAGCGTGAAATGCTTCTCGATCAGGGTCGCCCCCTGCCCCACGGCCAGCACCGGCACCGCCAGCCCCGCCGTATGGTCCGAATACCCCGTCTTGACGCCGAAGGCGCGCCCCATGGTCGCCATGGCGCGCATGTTCACAGCCTCGGGCGGCGTCGGATAATCCGTCGTGCAGTGAAGCACCGTGACCTTGTCCCGCAGCGCGTCGCGTCCCTGCGTGCTGGCATATGCCGCCTCGAACGCCTCACGCCCCGGTGCCTCATTGCCGCCCACCATGCCGAAGGCCACAACGCCGAGCGCGGCTTCAACATCACCCAGCGTCGCCATGCCTGTCGACAGGATCATCGGCAGACCGCTCCGCGCGGCTTCCAGCACCAGCGGCGCATTGGTCAGTTCGCCGGACGGGATCTTGATGCGCCTGATGCCCATCTCGCCGACCAGGAATTTGAGGCTCTCGGTATCAAATGCCGTCGACAGGAACTCAATCCCCGCAGCCGCGCAGGCCGCCGCAATCTCGTGGTGATGCGCCTCGGGCAGTTCCAGCGCCCGCAGCATGTCGAGCTGTGACTGCTCACCCCCCGTCTCGCGCGCCTGATAGACCGCCTTGGGTGCAGACGCTGCCGCCAGCGCCTCGGCCTTGAAGGTCTGGAACTTGACGATGTCAGCCCCCGCCTCTGCCGCCGCCGCCACAAGCTCAAGCGCTGTCTCCAGCGAGCCATTGTGGTTGACGCCTGCTTCGGCGATCACGGTCACATGGTCACTCATCGCACCAGCTCCAGCGGTTTGAAGCCAATATCCATGTCCGCCTCGCTGCGGATGTCATCCGCCACGCGCAGCTTCTTGATGAGCAGGCCGTCCAGCGGCACTGTCTTGAGCGCCGTTACCATCTGCCGGCATGTATCCTCGCCCCCATAGGGCGTCTCGCAGCGCGCCGCGAGTGACTGCGACGCCGGCGACAACGCCTGCGTCAGCGCGCCCGCAATGGCGTTCGGTGTTTCCGCGCAATCGATCACGCTGGCAGCCCTCAGCCGCCCGTCCTGCCGCGGTCCGATATTTACGGTCGGCGTGCCAAGTGCCGGCGCTTCGATGATGCCGCTCGACGAATTGCCCACAACAGCCTTCGCCGCCTTCACCAGCGACAGATAGCGCCTGTGCCCCAGCGACGGCACCATCACCGCGGCCGGATGGTTTTCAGCCAGCCGGTGCATGCTTTCGGCGACCGCACTGCTGCCCGGATCGGCATTAACGCCGGTAATCACCATCTGCATCTCCGGGAACAGCGCCAGCGCCTCCCCCAGCGCCAGCACCGGCGCAACTCCATGGTCGTCTGCCAGCGTCACCGGATGATAGGTCACTGCCAGCACGTCACGCTCAGGGTCCAGCCCCAGCTCGGCGGCAATCGACGCCCAGTCGGCAATCGTCTGGTTACGGATGGTCTCGACCGCCAGCGACCCCACCGCGAACACCCGCGCCGGGTCCTCGCCCATGGCGATGATCCGGTCCGCATAGGCCTGCGCTGCGGGAAAATGCAGATGCGCCATCTTGGTCACCGCATGGCGCACCTGTTCGTCGATCTGCCCCTCGCTGGCTTCCCCGCCGTGAATATGCACAAGCGGCACCCGCGCCATCAACGCCGCTGCCGCGGCCCCGAGAATTTCAAACCTGTCACCCAGCACGATGGCGAGATCCGGCGTCAGATCACCCAGCGCTTCGGCAAAGCCCCAGCACGCGGACCCAAGCGCATAGCCCATGCCCTGCGCGCTGTCGTCATTGAGCGGCATCGGCACACGCGCGGCGATGTCAAAGCCCGCCTCTTCGATCTCGGAGATCGTCATGCCGTGCCGGTTGGAGAGATGCGCCCCGCCCGCGATGATCGAGAGCCTTACCTGCCTGTCATCGCGCAGCGCCTCGGCCAGCGGATGCAGGATGCCCCAATCCGCCCGCGTGGTGGTGATGATCGCGATATGCCGGTCCACCTCAATCATGCAGCAAATCCTGCAGCTTGGGGCTCGACGGCAAATTGATGAGCTGACCGGACAGCCGCTCGGTCACCGACAGGTCCGCCGTCGGACAGGTGCGGAACATCGGCAGATTGTGCAAAGGCTCCCACACGGGCCGCGCCAGGATGCCGTCGGAGATCAGCGCCTCCAGCACCGCGTCCCGCTCCGGCCGCGTCGCCACTGCAAGGCGGATCGTGTTGAGCCAGTAATTGGACCGCGCCCCCGGCGGCTGCCCCATGAAGTCCGCCCCCTGCACTGAGCAGAAGCTCGCCGCATAGCGTGCCGCCAGCCGCCGCTTGCGCTTGATGAAATCATCAAGCCGCTCCACCTGCGCCAGCAGCAGCGCCGCGTTAAGGCTCGGCATGCGATAATTGAAGCCGGTCTCGTCGTGCACATATTCCCATTTGTGCGGCAGCTTGGCCGTCGACCCCAGATGCCGCACCCGCGCGGCAAGCTCAGCGTCATTGGTCAGCACCGCCCCGCCGCCGCCGGCGGTCGCGATCTTGTTGCCGTTGAACGACAGAGCCGCAATGCGCGACAGGCTGCCCGCGGGCTTGCCCTCATAGGAGGAGCCCAGCGCTTCCGCGGCATCCTCCACCAGCGGCACACCCCACTGGTCGGCCACGTCCTGCAGCGCGTCCATCTCGGCCGGGTGGCCAAACGCGTGCATCACCACGATGGCCGCAATCCGCCGCCCCGTTGCCTTGTTGCGGCAGTCACCCGCCTGCATCACGCAGGCCTCGTCCATGTGTTTCTTCAGCGCGCGCGGATCAAGGCCCAGCGTCCATTCATCCGCATCCGCGAAATGCGGGATCGCCCCCGTATAGCTCACGGCATTCGCAGTCGCGACGAAGGACAGCGACGGGACGATCACCTCGTCCCCCTCACCAACACCAAGTGCTGCCAGCGCCAGATGCAATGCCGCCGTGCCGGCGGACGTGGCGAACACGTTCTCGACCCCACACAATTCGCCTAGCGCCGCTTCCAGCCGGTCGACGAACGGCCCCACCGTGGAAACCCAGCCGGAGCCGACGCACTCATTGATGTATTGCGCTTCAAGCGGCCCGATCTCGGGCTCATGCAGCGGAAACGGCCCGGCTCCGTCGCCCAGCACGGCGCGCACCGCGGCCACCACCTGCTCCGGCAGGCCGGGCTTGCTCATGCCCGGTCCGGATGTGTTGGAAAAATCTTCAGCCGCGGCCCCTGACATCACTTAACGCTCCCTACACGGATGGCCTGAAGAATTGCACAGCGCCGGTCACAGCGTGTCCGGCACCCCGTCGCGCACCTGGTAATTGCCGTAATAGGTCTTCAGCGTGTCCGCCCGGCCATACAGCCCGTCCTGCACGGCGCTGATGAGCTGCGGCACGAATTCCGCCACCGAGTGCTGCGCCTCAAAGCCGAGCTGAGTGCGGATCTTGGCAAACGACACACGGTAGTTGCGCGCATCTGCCCCCTTCTCCACGAACGCTACCGGCGCATCCACATGGCGCAGGAATTCCTCCACCAGCATCGCCTTGGTGTAGTTGTTGTCGTCCGAACCCACATTGAAGACCTCGCCCTTCACCTTGGCGCTGTCGCTTTCCAGCACCTTGATGATGGCACCCGAGATGTCGCGCACATGGGCGTAGGGCCGCCAGGTGTCCTTGTCATAGACATCCAGCGGCGTCTTCATCGCCATCGCCCGACCAAACTCGTTGACCGTGAGATCAAACCGCATGCGCTGGCTCATGCCGAACGCCGTAGCGATACGCAGCAGCGTCGGACACACCTTGTGGCTGTCCAATTGTCCGAGCACGAATTGTTCAAACCCCACCTTGGTTTCCGCATAAAGCGACAAGGGGTTCAGGCTCGAGGTCTCATCCGCCAGCGTGTTGTCGTCCATCAGCCCGTAATTCGAGCAGGTGGAGGTGAACACGAAGCGGTCGATGTCATGGGTGTCCAGTGCAGCAAACAGCGCCTGGCTGCCGTCAAGGTTCACCGAGCGTGTCAGCTCCGGATATTTCTTCGAGATCGGATCGCCCACCAGCGACGCCAGCAGCACCACGTGGTCCACGCCATCGAGCGCCTGCGCCACCACGTCAGCCCGGCGCAGATCACCGTTGACCAGCCGGTAGCCCGGTTCGTCATAGATGCCTTCCACCGACAGCGCGTGGTCGTAGAGGAAATTGTCGAGCACCGTCACGCCATAGCCGCGCGCCAGCAGCGTGCGCACCAGTACCGAGCCCACATAGCCCGCGCCGCCGACAACGCACACGCGCGCCGGACCGCCGCTCTTGCCTGTCGGCACGGCACCCGCGGCACCCGCCTGCGGGAGTTTCGAATCCTGAAGGGTCATTGGCCTCAACGCCTTTCGAGCCGGCGCCGCCACACCCCCGCCAAAGGCAGGGCGCATGGGCGGCAGCCTGTCATTCACCTGTGTGACCGACAGTGCGCCCGAATGGTTAATGAAGGCTCAACGCCCCTGTCACCCAACTGTTGAAAACCCAAGGCTTCCGGGGGGTTAGGCGCGCTGGAACGCACCTCAGCGGGCGTGCTTGCCCGCGTCCCACCCATGCGCCGCCATATGCGCTGCCGCGTGGGCCGACGGCTCCTCCTCAAGCGCCGTGGCGAACGTGTCGTTCCACCGGTTGAGGAAGCCGAACAGGGAAATGACCGCCACCAGATCGACAATCTGCTCATCGCTGAAATGCTGCTTCAGCGCCGACATGTCAGCCCCCGTCACAGCGTTCGGCACCTGCGCCGCCGATTGCGCCACCCGCAGCGCCGACCGCTCCGCCTCAGAGAACAAGTCGGACGTCTCATAGTCCCACAGCGCCTCCAGCTTGTCGGCGCTGATGCCCGCATTGGCGGCCTGATGATGCGTATGCGTCTGGCAATAAACACAGCCCGCGGCCCGGCTCGCCATGAAAGCCGCCATGCGCTTGATCTCATCCGGCAGCGCCGACGGCCCCTGCACCGCAAGCCCCAGCCCGGCAAAGGCCTCAACCAGCCCCGGCTTGCGTGCCATGATCAGCATGGAATTGGGGAGAAACCCCATCGCGCCTTCGACAAGCTGGAACACCCCCTCCAGCTCCGCAAGATCCTCGCGTTTCAGCCCGTCCACATGTGTGCTGTCCGTCATTCCTGACTCCCTTTGATTTATCTGACGGGCAATGCCCGCCGGATGTGTTGAAGGCAGCCTAGCCGCCCCCGGCTGCGGCGTGAACGCCTGCCGGGGACGGCCGGGGAAACCGGGACCGAGATCAGCCCAGCCCGAGCTTGGACTTGAGCCGCGGCTTGTCTTCCGGCTTGCCTTGGCTGTAATCGCCGAACGGCCCGTCACGCCGTGTCACCGCCGCCTTCACGCCGCCGGCCATGGCATCACGCACGAACTGCCGTCCCTCCGGCGTGTTGCGCATGATGCCGTCAAGGATCGGCCCCAGCGTCTGCGTGCTCTGCAGGCCCATATTGTCGTAGGTCTGGTTCACCACCAGCTTCATGGTGGCAAGCTGCGTCAGCGGGATCCGGGTCAGCTTGCGCGCCAGCTCATCCACCGTCGTATCCAGCTCCTCGAGCGGCACGGCGAAATTGATCAGGTCCATGTCGGCGGCCTCCCGGCCACTCACCCATTCACCGGTGAGCGCATAGTACTTGGCCTTGGCAAGACCCAGCCTGTAGATCCACATGCCGCTCAGATGCGCACCCCACACCCGTGAATAGGGCGTGCCGAAGCGTGCATCCTCAGATGCCACGACCAGGTCAGCGCACAGGGCCATCTCCGACCCGCCGCCCACGCAATAGCCATGCACCTTGGCGATGGTCGGCTTGCTGCCGCGCCACAGGGCCATGAAGGTCTGCAGATAGGAGGTGTGCTGACCGGTGACGGAGATCACATCCAGGCCGGGATCATAGTCCTTCTCCTGGATGTTGCCGTAATGCTCGAGCCCGTTCGAGAAATCGAACCCGCCGCAAAAACTGTCTCCCGCCCCTTCCAGCACGATGACTTTCACATCCTCGTCCAGATTGGCGTCGCGCAGATGCGCGTCCAGCCCCTGCAGCACCTCCGGCATCAGCGTGTTGTACTTTGCCGGCCGGTTGAGGGTGATGGTCGCAATCCCATCCGCCTTTGACAGCGTCACCGCATCATCTGACATTCCGTTTCTCCTCTGTGGTGAGGCAGCCCGCTTGACCTTCGCAGCCGCGTCACCCATTGATCACATTGAACTTACCGAACGGTAAGATTGTGCCTACCGATCGGTAGGGAGTCAACCCGTACCCAGACCAATGGACCTCGCCCGTGACGACATCCACCCGTGAAGACCTGCTCCAGTCGGCCCTCAAGCTCTTTGCGGAAAAGGGGTTTTACGGTGCCAGCATCGCCCAGATCGCCCGCGAACTGGGGCTGACCAAGCAGGCGCTGCTGCACCATTTCGGCACCAAGGAGAAGCTCTATGGGGAGGTGCTGGCGCTCATCAATGACAGCATGACCGAGCGCCTGGCCGCTGTGCCGTCATCCGCGGCCTCGCCGGAGGAACGGTTCGAGCAGGTGTTCATGGCGCTTTACGGCGATGGCGACGGCGCATCAGACGTCGCCCGCCTGGTGATGCGCGAGCTCATGGACAATGTCGGCCGTGCCGACCAGGCCCGATCCTGGTACCTGAAGCCGTTTCTGGAAATGCTGATCAAACTAGCCCGCGACCTGCCCGGCAATGCGGACAGGTCCGACGGCGAACTGCTCGCCGTGACCTACCAGCTTCTGGGCGCGATCAACTATTACGCCCTGTCGCAGACAACGCTTGAAAAGATATTCGGTGCACAGACATTCGGACATTCGCAGGACGCCTTCCCCGGTGCCCTGCGCGCCCTCATCCGTGCCGCGGCGACACCCTGAGTGCCGCCGCTGAGGATCGTCAGGCCTGCCAGTCTTCCAGCAGCTCGTCGATGAAGCCCGTGGCGGACAGCACCAGCGTGTCGAGGTCGCTGATGATGGCAAGGCGGGCATCCGGCGCGGTCAGCACTTCGGCCTGCGCGGTCACATCGGCCAGTGCCCAGGCACCGACGCCGCGGGCGGACCCCTTCAGCGTGTGAGCCGCTTCCTTCCAGGCCTTGTCATCAACCGGCTGCTTGGCAAGGTCGGCCAGCTTTTGCAGGCTGACCGCAAGCTGCTGACGGAACAGGCCGAGAATCTCGGCTTCGAGGTCCCGGCGGCCCATGGTGAACTTGGAGAGGTGCACCAGGTCGATCGGCCGGTTCTCGGCCATCACGGGGGCGCAGGAATTGTGAGCAGTGGCGGGCTGCATACGGTTTCCTTCCGAATCAGAACAGCCTGCAAAGGCTACGTCCCAAGCACGTAGGAATTGTTAAAAGCACCGCATACACGCAATCCGGATCACACTCCCCCGCCGCCAATTGCCCTTATGCCTAACGAACCGGTAACGCGCTGACACCGAACAGCCATTCATGGCCGAATGCCAGCGCCAGATAGAGCCCGACACCCACCAGCGGCCACAGAATGCCGATCTCCCCCAGCCGCAGCTTGTTGCGCCCGGTGAGAATGGCCCCGAATGGCAGGTTGGAGGTGCGCGCCGCGAAGGCGTCCCACCGGTCTCCCAGCTTCCGCGCCCGCTTGGCGTCAATCAGCATGGGGCCGATGAAGGCCAGCACCGCGAAAGCCCCGAAGAAGATCAGCGACGAGAGATCCCCGTTCATCGCCACATGGGCCAGCGCCCACAGCAGCACACCCCAGAGGAAGGGGTGCCGCGTGATACGCAGGATACCGCGCGCCGCATCCCCCGCTTCCCGGCCGTCGTCATTGCCGTCGCCGCCCTCAAGCGCCGAATCACCACCCGCAGCCGTCGGGCTCTTGGTCACATTGCCCAGCACCACCAGGATCGCCGCCACCAGGATCGCGGTCATGGCGAAGTGGTGCCACCACGGCGCAGGCGCCCACAGGAAGGTGAAGGTCTCCTCGCTGGCCCGGTTGAAGGCCATGGCCAGCCACACGATGGCCCCTAGGGACAGAAGCGAGAACAGCCCCATATAGGGCCCCTCGCCGATCATCCGCACCAGCCCGTCGCGCAGGCGCGTGCCGGAAATGAAGATGTGAATGCCCAGGAAGCAAGCCGCCGCCGCTGCCAGGTTGAGTGTCGGATCCGCAATCATCTAAAGCCCCTCCCCGGACCATCCGTCCGGCCGGCAGCAGCACAGAAGCCTTGCCACCGCCCATTTGCCATTCGTCCGCAGCCTACCCGGTTACCCGGTCTGTGCATCCAGTCCGGATGCACCCCCATATGCCTGCCACGGGCCTGAATCGTTTCCCCGCCGCCTGACTGCTTCGTTCCGCTTCACTGCTGGCAGTCTTTCCGGCGCCACGATAGAGTAAACAAATGGTTACCGGCCCCGCACGCGAAAACCCCCGAAATGCCGTTTTCCGGCAGTTTTTCGTTCAGACGGGTGCCTGTCCCCATGCCGCAGGTCCCGCCTGCCTCCCGTCATCCACCGCCTGTCGATAAGAGGATCGGACCCGTGCCGGACCGCCCCCTGAAACGTCCCCGCCTCATGCGCCCCCTTTTCACCGGATCACAGAAGAGCGAAGCTGATACACACACCGGCGACGCAGCGGCCAATGCCGCCGGCGCGGTGCACGAATTGCGGCCGACCATCGACGAGACGGCAGCCGCCGGAACCGGGAGTGAGGCGCCGTCCATGGCAGGCACGCCCTCAGGCTCAACTGAAACAGCCCGGCAGGCACCCGCGTCGCCTGATGGCCGGGATCCTTCGAGAGACGACACGCGGGACGACGACGATTTGTTCGAACGCCCCATCGTCCCGTCCGCAGCCCTTGACCGCGACGGCCCGGCCCGCACGCAGAAATCCGGCAAAGCGCACCCCCTGCATGGCGAGACGCGGAAGGACACCCGCACCGACAAGGCGCAGGATGCATCCAGTGCTGCCGCCGCCGCGCGCACCCGCGCCAAGCCTGCCCGGGCCCCGCGCAGGGCATCTTCCTCGGCGCTATATCTCGCTACCATCGGCAGTGCCTTCTGGTCCGGCATCATGGCCGCCTATGCGGTGGGCTATTACGGTCCGGCGGGCCTGCTCACCCTGTCGCCCATCACCGTGGCCCTGCTGGCTGCTGCCCTGTTCGGCCCGCTCGCCATCATCTGGGGCTTTGCGCTGGTCATCTATTGGGGCAGCCAGATGCGCATGAGCGCCGAGCACATGGCCGAGGCGACCCGCGCCCTGCTCGCCCCCAATGATGCAGCGATTGCCGCCAGTGCCAGCGTCGGCCATGCCGTCTCCGCGGAGATGCGCCGCATGGAACAGGCCCTCAAACAGGCCGAGGCCCGCGCCGCCGACCTCCGCAAATCCCTGAACGGTGAACTGAACGGTCTCGAGGCCGCCAGCGCCCGGGCGGAGATGCGCGCCCGCACCCTGCGCGACCTCGTGGGTAGCGAGCGCAAGGCCCTGGCAGACACCGCGCAGGCGCTCGAGCAGGAATCCGCCCAGGTGGTGGAAGCTACCCGCGCCCAGGTGGAACTTGTATCCGGCGTCACCGGCCGCGCCGCCGAACAGATGACCGAAGCGCAGGCAGGCATTGGCCGCGCCAGCGAATATCTCTCCAAGACCATGGAAGCAGTCGCCCGCTCCACCAAGGCCGTGCGCGAAAACGTGGAAGCCCAGGCCGACCGGCTGGACGCAACCGCCGAGACCGCCGTCACCCGTGCGGGCGAACTGGCGGGCCAGTTCGCCACCCAGGGCGAGGCCCTGACCGAGACCAGCCGCACGCTCGCCGCTGAGAACGAACGCGCCGTCCGCATCTTCGCCGAGCAGCGGGAGACGCTAGAGGCCCTGGCCAACGATCTGCGTGACCGGGCCGGCAAGATCGAACAGGCCATCGCCGGCCACGCGGACCTGATCAGCGAAGCGCTGGACCAGGCCGACGCCAAGGCCATGGGGCTGGGTCCGCGCATCGCCCGCGAGGCCGAACGCCTGAGCGCCGCCGCCCGCGTCGCTGCCAGCGAGATCGAGAAGACCACCGGCCTGATGGAGACCCGCACCTCGGACATGCAGGCCCGCATGACCGATGCCACCGGCCATCTGCAGCAGACCATCGATTTCTCGACCCGCAACGTGGATGCCAGTGGCGAGCGCCTGCAGGCCCTGCTCAGCGATATCGGAACCGCTGCCCAGACAGCCGCCCGCGACATGACCGCAGCAACCGAGGACCTCGGCACCCGCCTCTCCCGCCTGCCGGAAGATGCAGGCGTGCAGGCCGAACGGCTGCGTACCATCATGGCCGAACAGATCGGCGCCATCAGCACCGTGGCCGAAAGCGTGGCCGATGCGCTGGAACGCATGGGCGGGTCTCCTGTCTCCGGCGCATGGCCGCCCGCCGACACGCGCGCTGTAGCCAGCGCCTCACAGGCACCGCAAGCCGACACACCGTCGGACACAGCCCCTGCGCCTGCCATGGCACCTGCTGCAACACCCGCCCCGGCATCGGAGCGCGGCTCATGGCGTCTCGGTGACGTGCTGTCCGCCGCCCGCGCCCGCGAGGACCGGGCCCAGTCCATGCCGCGCGCCGCGCACCACATCGTGGAAACCCTGCAATCCCTGTCGATCGACATCGACCGCGCTTTGGAAGACCAGCCGCCGGTTGAACTGTGGAAGCGCTATCGTGCCGGGGAGCGCGGCGTCTTCGCCCGCAGGCTTGCGGGCCTCAAGGGCAAGGAGCCCTACACCCGCATCGCAGAGCGCTACCAGTCCAATGCCGAGTTCCGCGAGGACGCGGACCGCTACATGGACCAGTTCGAGACCCTGCTGACGGACGCCAATGACAAGAACCCGGACGGGCTTCTGGGCGAGACCTATCTGTCGTCGGATATCGGCAAGGTCTATGCCCTGCTCGCCGAAGCAACAGGCCGCGTTTCCTGAGGGACTGCTTTGACTGGCACGACTACTGGGCGGTCAGTCAGCCACCGGCGCAAAGGTGGCGCTGGCGGCTGCCGCCCATACCACGATATCGCTCACCACAGTCGCAGCGGCCACATTCATCGCCGCCACCACATCAGCCACACTGTCTGATGCGGCCGTGCCGCGCGCGGTGAAAGTCCG
Organism: Pyruvatibacter mobilis; assembly: GCF_012848855.1. Classification (NCBI taxonomy): domain Bacteria; kingdom Pseudomonadati; phylum Pseudomonadota; class Alphaproteobacteria; order Hyphomicrobiales; family Parvibaculaceae; genus Pyruvatibacter; species Pyruvatibacter mobilis. Next base: position 813,195 of record NZ_CP051630.1, on the reverse strand, counting down.
CGCATCGATCACCCGCCGCTTGTCGAGCGACACAAGCTTGGTGCTCAGGCGGATCATCACCGTCGGCATCACCGTGCTGCCCTCTGCCGCAGGGGCAGTCACCCGCGCCTCGAAGTCCCGCAGATCACTGATCAGGGCCACATTGGCCTTCACACCGACAGTCTGCCGCGTGGCTGACATCTGAAGGCCCGCATTCTCGAAGGTCTCGACAATCAGGTCCTGCACCAGCCGCGGCGCGCGGTCGGTCCACCGCGCCTGCGGAAAATATTGCAGCGCATGCGGGCCTGAATAGATGGCGATGCGGTCCGTATCCAGCGCCCGCTCCGCCAGCGGTTCCTCGACGATCAACTGCCAGCCGGGCCGGTCCGCAACCAGCGGCACCTCGGCCGGTGCCTGCAGGCCATAAAGCGTCGTGGGCGTGTCGCCCGTCGGCAGCAGGCTGGCGCAGCCCGACAGCACAGCGCCCAGCATCACAGGCAGAAGCACACGCCCCCGCAGCATCGCCCGCATTCCCCCAATCAGATCAGTCAATTGCCATACTCCGCAGGCTCGTCCCCGAGCAGGAATTCGGTCGGGTTGCGTTCAAGTTCGGTCACCAGCCGGTTCACCGAGGTCACCATGCGCCGCGTGTCGCGCAGCAAACGGTCCACTTCAGGCACGCTGCTGTCGGAGAGCTGCTGCATCGCCGGGCGCACATCCGCAACCAGCTCACGCGCTTCCACCGCCAGATCACCATAGGCACCCGTCGCCCGCTCCACCTCGTTGAGCGTGCCGTTGAGCTTGACGGTGATCTCGGCGATCTGCTCAGACGCCACCGCCAGGTTCTTGATGATCTCATCAATCTCCTGGTGATTGGCCGAGATCGTGCCAGACACGGTTTCCACGTCACGCACGGTGGCCGAGATCTGCCCCTCGTTCTCGCCCAGCAGCCGGTCCACCCGCACCAGCAGGTCATTGGCCGCCGTCAGCACCTGCGGCGCCGAGGTAATGAGCTGCTGCACCGCCGAGCGGTCAGCCACGATCACCGGCACGTCGCTGCCGTTCTCTGGCATGAGCGGCGGGCTGTTGGGCGCACCGCCCGTGATTTCGATGAAGGCAACGCCGGTAATGCCCTGGAACTCCAGCCGCGCCTTGCTGTCCTTGGTCACCGGTGTGCGTTCATCCACATTGATGCGTATGCGGACAAGCCGGGGGTCCGCCCCCAGCGCGATCTGAGAGACCTCACCCACCTTGATGCCGTTGTAGCGCACGTCGCCGCCTACCGAGAGACCGGCGACGGACCCGTCAAACACAACGTCATAAGGCTCGAACTCCGTATCTCCCTCGAACCCCGTCAGCCAGACGAGAAACAGGAACACCGACGCGACGATGGCCGCGGCGAATGAGCCGATGAGCACGTAATTGGCGCGCGTTTCCATGTTGCGTCCTTTGCTCCTGCCCGTGCCGGACTAGACCTTGGCCCGGCCGGCCGCGCCCGCCGCTGCCCGGGACCGCGGCCCCTGGAAATATTCCTGGATCCACGCATTGGGATGCGCGGACACGTCGCTGATAGGCCCTATGACCATAACACGCCGCTCCGCCAGCACCGCCACCCGGTCGCAAATAGCGTAAAGACTGTCGAGATCATGGGTGACCATGAACACCGTCAGCCCCAGCGCATCCTTCAGCTGCCGGATCAGCCCGTCATAATCCGCAGCGCCGATCGGGTCGAGGCCCGCTGTCGGCTCATCGAGGAACACGATCTCCGGGTCCAGCGCTAGCGCCCGTGCAAGCGCCGCCCGCTTGCGCATGCCACCGGACAGCTCGCTGGGAAATTTGGGCCCTGCCGATGGCGGCAGCCCCACCATGGCAATCTTCTCAGCCGCCAGTTCGTCCATCAGCGGTTTGGGCAGGTCGAGATGTTCCCGCATCGGCACCTGGACATTCTGTGCAACCGTCAGCGCCGAGAACAGCGCACCGTCCTGAAACGCCACGCCCCAGCGCTGCTCAACCGCCTGCCGGGCCGTGCCCTCCAGCGCCGTCACATCCTGGCCGAACACCCGCACGCTGCCCGCGTCGGGCCGCTTGAGGCCCACGATCGTGCGCAGCAGCACCGATTTACCGGTACCCGACCCGCCGACAATGCCGATCACCTCGCCGCGCCGCACATCCAGGTCCAGCCGGTCATGAATGACCTGGCTGCCGAACTGGTTCCGCAGATTGCGCACCTGGATGATGGTGTCGGCCTGCCCTGCTGCCTCCATTGCCATCCCCGCCCCTAATAATCCACGGCGGTGAAGAAGATGGCGAACAGCGCGTCGAGCACGATCACCGTGAAGATGGATTTGACCACCGAAGATGTCGTCCGCTCACCGACGGATTCCGCGCTGCCGGACACCCGCATGCCTTCCAGGCAGCCGATAATGGCAATCGCCATCGCCAGGAACGGCGCCTTGATGATGCCGACAAAGAACGTGCTGGTGTCGATCGCCGCATCCACCCGCTGCAGATAGGTCTGCGGCGAAATCTCGAGGAAGACATAGGCCACCACGCCACCGCCCAGCAGACCCATGATGTCAGCAACAAAGGTCAGCACCGGCAGCATCAGCACCAGCGCGATTACCCGCGGTGCCACAAGCACTTCCACCGGGTCCATGCCCAGCGTGCGCATGGCGTCGATCTCCTCGCGCACCTTCATGGAGCCGATCTCCGCCGTGAAGGCACTGCCCGAGCGGCCGGCGATGATGATGGCCGTGATCAGCACGCCAAGCTCCCGCAGCATGGAAATGCCCACGAGGTTGACCGTGAACACTTCCGCGCCGAACAGCTTGAGCTGCGAGGCGCCCTGCTGCGCCAGCACAGCGCCGATAAGGAAAGTCAGCAGCGCCACGATGGGCACGGCGTTGAGCCCCACCCGCTCCATGTGGCTTACCACCGATGTGAGCCGCAGGGTACGCGGCCGGGTGATGATGCGCCCCAGCACCATCACCACGATCCCGGTCATGTTCAGTATCGCGACGAATTCCGACACCAGATTGACCACCGCCCGGCCCATCCGCTCCGCCAGAAGCGAGATGACATTGCGCTCCTCGATTTCGATGTCGCAAGGCTGGTCACTCTCGCGCGCCAGCTCGATCAGTTCGGCGTGGGCATGGCTCGCACCGCGCAGCTCCACCTGCGCGCCCGCTTCCTCGAGGTCGCGCCGGGTCCGGTGCACCAGCCAGGCGCCTGCCGTGTCGAGACCGTCCACCGAGGACAGATCGACCACCACATGCCCCTGCAGATGCCGGGGCGTCGCCTTCACGGAGGACGCAATAGCGCGCAACGGGGCATCCTGCGGCCCCACATGACGCACGGTCCACAGGCCGGACAGGGTGATCTGTCCGCCGTCCGCCGTTTCCGTCGTGGTGAATGTTGCCGCCAAATGCTCCCCCGCGAGGCTTCCCCCGCTCATGAGCGCGGAGTGTGCCCGAAATTGCCTTAATCACGCAATAAACCCTCGGAATACATGGCAAACACGCGACCGTGAGGCCGGTTTCCCCGCCGTGGCATTGATACGCATGGCCGAAGCCGCTTCTCCGCACTAAGTTTGGTGCCATAGACACGATCTGGAGGAACGGATGTCGACACCCCGCACGAAGACAATGACCATCCGGCCATATCTGGCCATGGCCGCCGCCGGCGCCCTGCTCACCGCAGCCGCCCTTATCGCCGCCCCCGCAGCCTATGCGCAGGACGCAGCCGCTGAAGCACCGGCCGCCGCCGCAGCAGGCGATCCGGACAAGGGCAAGCGCGTGTTCAACCGCTGCAAATCCTGCCACACCGTGGAAGAAGGCGGCCCCAACCGCGTCGGCCCCAACCTCTATGGTGTTGTGGGTGCCGAATTCGGCAGCAAGGACTTCAAATATTCCGCCAACCTGCTCGAGCTGAAGGCGGAAGGCCGCGTGTGGGATGAAGCCACCCTCGACGCCTACCTCAAGAAGCCGAAGGACGTGATCCCCAAGGGCACCATGAGCTTTGCCGGTCTGGCCAAGGACACCGACCGTGCCAATGTCATTGCCTATCTCGCAAGTTTCGGCGGGGCCGCTGCCGAGTAACGGCACTTTCCCCAAATTTGCGACGCGCTGATGCTTCAAGCCCGGCCCGGATCTTCCGGACCGGGCTTTTTGTTGCCGGCAGCCATCTGCGCAAGACCACCTGCCCCAAGGCCACGCCCAGTAGCACGGCCTTAACCTTCCTGAACTAATATTCAGCCTGGGGATTACCGCTGCACGCATTGCGTGCCGGACACACGGGCCATTCGCACCTGCCTGCCATGTTGGGGCCAATTTTCCGGCGTTTCATGGTGGGCTGTGCAGGCCGTGTTAAGGCGCGTCATGCTGTGATGCAGCCTGATGCACAGATGCGCCTGACCACGGGGCAGACGGGGACAGCCGAGGACCATGAGAACCATTCAGCTATTGCGGCGCCTGCTGGCGGCGCTGGCGGGCATCGCGCTCGTCGGCTGGCTCGTGGTCATGCAATACGACCCCGCCCGGATCGCCACGACCATCCGCATGGCTGTGTTCGACACCTATCAGCAGACGGCCCCGCGCCCCTATCGCGATCCCGCTGTCTCCACCGGCACCGGCGTCATGTATGTGAACATCGACCGCCCCAGTCTGGAGCGCGTGGGCCCCTGGCCTTGGCCGCGCACCCGCTTCGCCGATGTCACCCAGAAAGCACTGTCCAAGGGCGCGCGCGTGGTGGTCTTCGAAACCCCGTTCGAGTGGCCGGACGCCACCTCCCCACGCGAAGCGGTGCAGGAATGGCTGGCCCGTCCCGAACTTGACCTTGACCAGATCGCCCGCCTGGAAGAAGCCTCCTCCGGCCTGCCGGATCATGACGCGGTCTTTGCCGGTGCCATTTCAGGCGGTCCGGTGGTCACGGCCTTTGCCCTGTCGGATGATGCCAACAGCCTCGTCCCCGTGCGCAAGACGCCGGTCTCCGCCCGCGGCGGCGATCTCGGCCCCTACATTCCCGTCCGCAAGGGCATGAGCCCCAGCCTCAAATCGCTGGAAGACGCTGCCTCCGGCAATGGTGCCCGCACCCTGTCTGACGGCCCTGCCGCTGACAATGTGATCCGCCAGGTGCCGTTGCTGGAACAGGTATCCGGCACCGTCGTGCCCGGCCTGTCCCTTGAGGCCATCCGTGTGGCGGAAGGCGCGCGCGGCATCCTCGCCATCGTCGCCAAGCCTGACGCCGATCTCACCTTTGGCCGCCGCCCGGGTCTCCAGCGCATCGTCGTCGGCCAGAAGGAATTCCCGACGGACGCCGATGGCGGCCTGTGGCTGCACTACACCCGCACCCAGGCAAGCCGCGCCCTGCCCGCCTGGAAACTGCTGGGCGATCATCCGGATGCGGAGCGGCTGAAGGACGCCATCGTCTTCGTCAGCGCCAGCGTCGAAGGGCCTGAAGCCTTCGTCGACAGCCCGCTGGGCACCATTCCCCGCGTCGAACCGCACCTGCAGGCTATCGAGCAGATGCTGCTGGGCCATTATCTCTGGCGGCCGGACTGGGCCCTGCCCGCTGAACAGGTCTTCCTGCTCGTCGCCGGTGTCGCCCTGCTCGCCCTGCTCATCAGCTACGGCACGCTCTGGGCCGCCCTGTTCACCGCCATAGCCGTCACCGGTGCTGTCTGGGCCGGCTGGTTCGCCTTCACCACAAAGCTCTGGCTTGTCGATCCGGCGCTGCCGGTGATCGGCCTCATGGCCATCTTCACGCTCGGCGCGGTGATGAACCTCACCCGCCGCAACGCCACCGAAAAATTCGTCCGCGCCCAGTTCACCGACCGGTTGGCGCCGAAGCACATTTCGGCGCTCGTGCGCGAACCTGCCCTCGCCGCACCGGAAGGCCGCTTCACACCGGTGACCGCGCTGTCCGCCGATGTGCGCGGCTTCCACCGTGTTGCCGAGCCCTTCGGCCCGGACGCGTCAGGGCTCGCAAGCCTCATCACCAACATCCACGAGCCGCTGACCCGCTGCGTGCTGCGTCACGACGGCATGGTCGACCGCTTCGTCGGCGGCGGCATGAATGCGCTGTGGAATGCCCCCGTCGCCCGCGAGGGCCACACAGTCCAGGCCTGCCAGGCCGCCCTGCGCATGGTCGCCGAGCTTGAGCCCGTCAACCGTGACCTCGAGCGCGACGCCCGCCGCGCCCACCGCCCGTTCATCCCCGTATCCATGAGCATCGGCATCGAACGCGGCGATGCTGTTGTCGGCAATCTGGGCTCCGGTAATGTCTATGATTTCTCCGCCATCGGCGGCGCGGTCAACGAAGCGCAGCTCCTGCAGCGGCTCTCCCGCCGCTACGGCCCGGCCATCATTGTTGGCGCAGAGGCACGTGACCGGGTGAAGGACAAGTTCGCGCTGCTGGAGATCGATCAGCTCCGCCTCGACGGCCGCATCGACCCCTGGCGCGTCTATGCCCTGCTGGGTGACCCCATCATGGGTGCCAACCCCAAGTTCCGCGCCCTGCACGAGGCGCATGAGGCCCTGTTCAAGGCCTACCGCGCCCGCGACTGGGCCGCCGCCCGCCTCGTCATCGCCGAATGCCGCAAGCTCTCCGGCGCCATCCCGACGCTGTATGATCTGTATGAGGAGCGTATCGACCGGCTCGAGCAGTCCCCGCCCGACAAAGACTGGAACGGCGTCCACGAGATCGCCGACCTGCTGGCGCCGGCCAAATCAAAGGTTGCCATCGGCAAGCCCGAGGCCGCCGACCTCGGTGAAGCCCCGGTCTGAATGCCCGCCCCGTCCAGCCGGACGGGTCTAGGCGATCTCGATGCCGATCTTGCCGAAATGGCCCGCAGCGCCCATGTGCCCCAGCCCCGCCTGCAGCTCTTCCAGACCATAGGTGCTGTCGATCACCGGGCGGATTTCATGCAGGGCCATTGCCTTCAGCATGTCCTCGAAATGTGCGCGGCTGCCCACGGTGATGCCGTGGATGCGGGCATTCTGCGAGAACATCGTCGCGACATTCATGTCCTTCACCACGCCGGACAGAAGCCCGATCACCGCGATATGCCCGCCGACGCGGATCGCGGCCAGTGACTGGGTGAAGGTTTCCGCCCCGCCGACTTCCACGACGTGGTCAACGCCCACACTGCCGGTGAACCCGCGCGCCGCGCGGCCCCAGTCCTTGGTCTGCGAATAGTTGATCGTGTGGTCCGCCCCCAGCGCCTTGGCGCGCTCGAGCTTTTCATCCGACGACGAGGTAATGATCACCCGCGCGCCCGCCGCCTTGGCGAACTGCAGCGCAAAGATCGAGACACCGCCGGTGCCCTGCACCAGCACCGTGTCGCCTGCCTTGAGATTGCCTTCGACAATCAGCGCCCGCCATGCGGTCAGCGCCGCGCAAGGCAGCATCGCCGCTTCCATGTCCGACAGATAGTCCGGCAGCTTCACCACACCGTCTTCGCCGATCAGCAGATAATCCTGCGCGCAGCCGTCCAGCGTGCCGCCGAGCGCCTTGGACAGGCCCTCGACGGTCGGCCCGCCCGCGTGCCAGGTGGGAAAGAAGATCGGGCACACCCGGTCACCCACCGCAACGCGGCTCACGCCCTCGCCGGCCTCCACGACCTCACCCGCACTGTCGGACAGCGGCACCAGCGGCAGCGGATACTGCCCGCCCATGCCCATCACCGTCGCAAGATCACGATAGTTGAGGCAGGCCGCCTTCAGCCGCACAACGATCTGCCCCGGCCCCGCCTTGGGAACATCCCGTTCCGCCAGTGCCAGGTTCTCCAGCCCGTAGGCCCCGCGAATTTCCATTGCCCGCATGATGCGTGCCTCCCCGTTAGTCCGTTTGCCGATTATCGTTTGAAAGTGTTGTCTGGTGGCGGCGGCAGCCGTCTTCAGCGCGGCACGTCACCCTTGATCTGGCAGCGATGCATCACCCGCCGTGACGCCGGGTCAAACGCATCACGCCTGTGATTGAGGCTGCGATTGTCCCAGATCAGCAGATCGCCAGTCCGCCACTGATGCGTCCACGCAAAACGCGGGTCAGCGCAATGGGCCCACAGCGCGTCCAGCAGCGCTTCGTTGTCCGCAACGTCCATGTCCACGATCCACCCGTTGCGGCGGCGTCCGAGATAAAGGGACGGCACGCCCGTTTCAGGATGGGTACGGATCACCGGGTGCCGCGCGCCTGGCGCCCTGGTCACATCAGTGACAGGCGCAGCGCCCTTGCGCAGTTCTCCGACACTCGTATAGCTCGAGTCATGATTGGCGGTGCGCCCTTCAATCCGCGCACGCAAATCGGCCGGCAGCTCCGCCAGCGCCAGTTCCATATTGGCGAAGCTGGTGTCACCACCCGCAGGCGGGATCTCCAGCGAATAGAGCACGCTCGCCATCGGCGGCTCATCCACATAGGACATGTCGGTGTGCCACTCGGCTTCATCCGAGCCAAGCGCACCGATGGGTTTGCCCTCTTCCACAACGTTGGAAATGATCCACACTTCCGGCCGCGACTTTTCCTGCGCGCCCACATCGTCGGTCGCGCTGGCCGGGGCCAGATCAAGCGCCCCGAAGCGACCGGCGAAGGTCACAAGGTCGTCGTCGGTCAGGTCCTGGCCGCGGAACAGCAGCACTTTGTGCTCAAGCCAGGCCTGCCGCAGGGCAGAAAACGTCGCGTCATCAAGGGCCCGCACATCAAGCCCGCTGATCTCCGCGCCGACAGCAGCGCCCGTCGGCACCACCTCGAAAGGCAAATCCAGTTTCGTTGCAGGATCACCCATCGATCCGCTCTCCATTCCATGTCCGGTGGCCAAGCAAGGCCGCGCCGCAAGCAAGCACAGCTAGGGCCGTCATCGCAAGATAGGTCACCCCACCGTGATCGCCATAAAGACGCCCTGCCAGGAAGGTTGCCCCCGCCATCACGACACCGCCCGCAAGCGCCGAATAGACGCTCTGCGCGGTGGAGGCGAGCCCCGGCGGCACCGCCCGCACGAGAAACTGCATGATGCCCAGATGCGCCAGCCCAAAGGTCATCGCATGCAGGCATTGCAACAGCGGCAACGACCAGAACGGCGGATCAACCGCCATCACCGTCCAGCGCACGACCGCCGCCCCGGCTCCCAGCAGGATAAGCAGCGCCGGGCTCACCCGCCTGACGATCGGCGCTGCCTGCCACAACAGGGCAACCTCGACCACGACGGCCCACGCCCACAGCGCACCGATCACGCTGTCACTCAGCCCGAGTGCCTGCCAGTGCAGCGTGCCGAAGGCGTAGTAGACCGCGTGCGTCGCCTGCACCCCGGCAGAGGCAAAGGCAAACAGCAGGAAGACCGGCGACCGCACGAGCCGCACGGCGCTCGCGATATCCACCCGCCCCACACCGCCGACCTGACGCTCCGTATCCGGCGCATCGGTGAGCAGGAGATAGGCAATGAAGTTGAACACGCCTGCGCCAATCACCGTCCAGATCACCACATTGGCACCAAGACTGCCCAGCAGCCCGCCCACCACCAAATTGGCGATGATGAAAGCCACCGAGCCCCAGGCCCGCGCCCGCCCATAGGAGAGTTTGCCCGCCTCGCTGTCGCGCATCGCCAGCGCGTCTGTCATCGGCATGATCGGCGGCCCCACCACCGTCATCACCATCAGCACCGCAAGGATCGGCCAGAAGCTGCCGGTGGCCAGATAGGCGCAATTGCACACCAGCGCCACGAGGGTCAGCAGCCGCAGGGTAAACACCGGCTGGCCGGCCCGGTCAGCCAGATAGGCAATCACCGGCATGGTGGCAATGCGCACCACACCGGAAATGCCCAGCAGCAGCCCGATCTCATAGGCACTCAGCCCATGGCTCTTCAGCCATACCGGGAAGTACGGCAGGAACGTGCCCATGGCGAGGAAGATGGCCCCATAGGCAAAGGCATAGCGCTGCTCAAGCGACATGGTCATTATTTTGCCTTAGGCGGTATTTTCATCCGCCGCAATCAGCCACACGCGCCCTCTGACTTTGATTGAAAGACCTCGCCTCATGAAACTCTGGCTTGCCCTCGCCGCCCTCAACGGCTTCATCGCGGTCATGGCGGGGGCCTTCGCCGCGCACGGCCTTGAAGGCCGCGTCGCTGAGCGGGCTCTTGCCGCCTTCGAGACCGGCGCGCGCTACCACATGTTTCATGCGCTCGCGCTCATTGCCGTTGCCTGGCTCACAAGCCACTCAGCCATCAGCCAGGCCAGCGTCACCCTGGCCGGGTGGGCTTTCCTTGCCGGCATCCTGCTGTTCTCCGGCACGCTCTATGTCTATGGGCTGACCGAAAGCCGCGCGCTGGTGATGCTGACGCCCGTGGGCGGCGTCGCCTTTCTGATCGGCTGGGCGGCCCTTTTCTGGACCGCGGTCAGATTTAAGGCCTGATTCCAAAAGGCTTTCGCCGCCGCCTGCCCCGCCCGGAGCAGCTTCAGGCTGCGTAGTTGCGCCATACCCGATGACTCCCACGTCATCTTTGTATATGGTCCGCGCAAAATCGCGGGCGTTTTCCGCGAAATTAGTGTGTTTTTTCAGGGAGATAGGCATGAGTGAAGCCGCCGAAACCGCAGCCCCGGAAGTTCCGTCCGAGCCGATCATGAGCGTCGCGGACGCCCATGCGCTGATGACGTCCCCCGGCACCCCCTTCGCAATGGAAGAGACTGAGGTCCGTGGCCTCAAGATGCGGGTCTGGAAGGAAGCCAAGCAGAACCTGCGCGAGCTGTTCTCGGTCGTGAAGGATCACGGTGACCAGGAATTCGTTGTCTATGAAGACGACCGCATGACCTATGCGGAGTTCCACAAGGCCGCCATCGCGCTGTCGCACATCCTCAAGGACAAGTACGGCGTCCAGAAGGGTGACCGCGTGGCCATCGCCATGCGCAACTACCCCGAATGGCCGATCGCGTTTTTCGCCGGCGCCATCATCGGCGCCGTCATGGTGCCGCTCAATTCCTGGTGGACCGGCGAGGAACTGGAATACGGCCTCGAGGATTCAGGCACTTCCATCGTCTTCGTGGACGAGGAACGCGCCTTCTCCATTACGCCCTTCGCCAAGCGCCTGGGCATCAAGTCCGTGATCGCCGCCCGCGCCTCGAAGCTGCCGGACACCGATGCCACGGTTGAGCGCTTCGAAGAGGTGCTGTGCCCGCATGCGGATTACGCCAAGCTGCCGGAGCAGGACATGCCGGACGTTGCCCTCGACCCCGAGGACGACGCCACCATCATGTACACCTCCGGCACCACCGGCCGCCCCAAGGGCGCGCTTGGCACCCAGCGCAATATCTGCGGCAACGTCGTCGGCCTCGGCATCGCGCCGGTGCGTCAGTTGCTGCGCTACGGCCAGCCCCTGCCGGACCCGGAGAACATGCCCAAGCGGTCCATGCTTCTGTCCGTGCCGCTGTTCCACGCAACGGGCCTGCACGCCATCCTGTGCGGCAACCTCACCTCCGGCAACAAGCTGGTGATGATGTTCAAGTGGGACCCCACCCGCGCGCTGGAACTCATCGAGCGCGAGAAGATCAACTCCTTCGGCGGCGTGCCCGCCATGGTGTGGCAGGTGGTCGAGCATCCGGACTTCGACAAGTACGACACCTCCAGCGTCGTCTCCGTCGGGTATGGCGGTGCGCCGGCCGCGCCTGAACTGGTGCAGAAGATCAAGACCCTGTTCCCCGCCTCTTCCGCCGCCAATGGGTACGGTCTCACCGAAACCTCGGCCGCCTCGAGCCAGAACGCGGGCTTTGAGTACCAGGCCAAGCCCGAAAGCTGCGGCCCTGTGCTGCCGGTCTGCGACGCCAAGGTCGTGGACGAAAACGGCAACGAACTGCCGACCGGGTCTGTCGGTGAACTGTGGATCTACGGCCCCAACGTCGTGAAGGGCTATTGGAACAAGCCGGAAGCAACCGCTGAAAGCTTCACCGATGGCTGGCTGCACACCGGCGACCTCGCCCGCATCGACGAGGAAGGCTTCATCTACATCCTCGACCGCGCCAAGGACATGCTCATCCGCGGTGGTGAGAACGTGTACTGCGTGGAAGTGGAAGACGCCCTTTATTCCCATGCGGACGTGATGGACGCCGCCGTCATCGGCATCCCCCACAAGGTGTTGGGCGAAGAAGTCGGCGCGGTGGTCCAGGTCACGCCGGGTTCCAGCGTTACCGAAGGTGATCTGCAGACCTATGTCCGTCAGCATCTCGCAGCCTTCAAGGTGCCGGTGAAGATCGAGCTGCGCACAGAGCCGCTGCCACGCAATGCCAACGGCAAGATCCTGAAGCGTCAGCTGCGCGAGGAGTGGGGTCTCGTCTGATCCCCTTCCCATTCGAACGACAACGCGGCGCGGCAGTCATCTGCCGCGCCGTTTGTTTTGCGCGCTGCCGTGCACATGCGTGCGAATCAATTCACGTCAAAATGCAAAAAGGCGCGCTGCAATACGCACCCCGATGCGGCAACACGCGTTTTGGCAAAACAAGTGATGCATCTGCGCCACAGCCCTGTGCATAGCTTTTGAATGCCGCAGCGCAGCCAAGGCCTTAGCCCCGGATTTGATCCACAGGGACGCCGCTCCCGCGAGATCGCATTTGCGTGAACGCCAGTGTTTTGCTGCCTTTGCGCGTTTTTCCTCCGCACACAGAGGAATGGCAACACTCGCACCCGGCACCTCAAGTCGAGCACCAATGCAGATGCATTCCACCTGCCGCGCAGCATCCGCAATGCACTGCAAAGCCGCCTGCAAACGCTCTAACCCCTTGCACCTGCTTGCGAAACGCCCGCAACGAATAACACTCTGTTAACCACAAGCACTTACTCGTCCTTGTGCGTTATTCGCTTACGCCGGCGTGCGTCTTCATCTGGAAGTTGTCGGCCCATGGGCCGGAATACCCGGCAAGACGCCACCAGCTACCTGTGTTCTGGGGTGACACGAGACTTTTAAGTGGGAGAGGACCCAATGGCAGTTGCTAAGAAGAAGACCGCCGCCAAGAAGAAGACGACGGCGAAGAAGAAAACCACCGCTAAGAAGACCACGGCCAAAAAGACCGTGAAGAAGGCGGCACCGAAGCGGAAAGCCGCGGTGAAGAAGAAGACCACCGCGAAGAAGAAGACGGCGGCCAAGCGCCCCGCAGCCAAGAAGAAGACGGCTGCGAAGAAGAAGACCGCCGTTAAGAAGAAAACGGCTGCCAAGCGCCCCGCCGCCAAGAAGAAAACCGCGGTGAAGAAGAAGACCGCCGCGAAGAAGAAAACGGCTGCCAAGCGCCCTGCCGCCAAGAAGAAGGCCGCGGTGAAGAAGAAGACCACCGCGAAGAAGAAGACGGCCGCCAAGCGTCCCGCAGCCAAGAAGAAGACGGCTGCGCGGAAGACGACGACGCGTCGTCGCGGCTGAAAGGAACTGTTGGCACCACCAAGTGCCAAGTCCAGATAGGCTGACGAAGCACTGGACAGACCGGCGGAGCCCTTTGGGGCGCCGCCGGTTTTTCCATTTATGGGGCTCGGCAATGCACCCTGCCGCGCACGCGTCAGCCCATGAGAGACCCGCAATCCCCCGCACGGGGCGCCTCATCCGCGGCTTGACGCACGCCCCCTGCCCCCGCAGCCTTCCGGCACCAGAAAACAGATCCAATGCCCAGGAAGCCTGCAGCCCATGAGTTCCCCCGCCTTTCCCGAACCGACCTTTGTCGAGGCTAACGGCCTCAAGCTCGCAATCCATGAGCAGGGGTCCGGCCTGCCCGTCATCATGTGCCATGGCTTCCCGGAGCTGGCCTTCTCGTGGCGCCACCAGCTGCCCGCCGTGGCCGCTGCGGGCTTCCGCGCCATTGCGCCGGACCAGCGCGGCTATGGCCGCACGGTGGATGCTGCAACCGGCCGCATCCCGGACGGCGTCGAGGCCTATGACATGAAGCACCTCACCGGTGACATGGTGGCCATGATGGACGCCATGGGCATCGACAAGGCTATCTTCTGCGGCCACGACTGGGGCGGCTTCGTCGTCTGGCAGATGCCCCTGCGCCACCCGGACCGCGTGGCGGGCGTCATCGGCGTCAACACGCCCTTCATCCCGCGCGGGCCCATCGAGCCCATCACCGCCATGCGCGAGGCCTATGGCGATGACATGTATATCGTCTATTTCCAGCAGCCCGGCGTGGCCGATGAGCTGTTCGGGAAGGACATCCCGAAATCCCTGCGCTTCTGGTATCGCAAGAGCGCCGTGACGCTGGAGGATTTCGACAAGGCCGCGCCTGACGCGGCAAAGAACCTTGCCCTTACCAAGCTCTTCGAGGTGCCGGAGAGCGAATGGGGCGGCGACGCGCTGCTGACCCCTGAGGAAGCGGCCTATTATGAGGCCGCCTTTGCCCGCACGGGGTTCACCGGTGGCCTCAACTGGTACCGCAATTTCACCCGCAACTGGCAGCGCTCCGAAAACCTGCCGGACCGCGTGGACGTGCCCTGCCTTATGATTTCCGCCGCCAATGACGTGGTGCTGCGCCCGGAGCTGACCGACGGCATGGAGCAGTTCTGTCCCGACCTTGAAAAACACGTCATTGCCGATTGCGGTCACTGGACGCAGGCTGAAAAGCCGGATGAACTCAACGCCCTCATCACTGACTGGCTCACCCGCCGCTTCAGCACCGGCAGCTGAGCCCGCAATGAGGACACACGCCCCCGACCGGGAGACACAAAGATGAGCCAGCACGCCGCCCTGCTGTTCGCCAACGAAGCCTTCTACAGGGCATTCGCGGACAAGGACATGCGCGCCATGGCCAATGTCTGGGCCCATGACGACACGGTCCGCTGCCTGCATCCCGGCTGGGCGCCACTTGTGGGCGTAGAGGAGGTGCTGGGATCCTTCCAGGCGATCTTCGACGGCCCCGCCCCGCCCGCCATTACACCCGCCGCCGCCGAGGTGGCGATCCACGGCGCGGGACCGGACGGCGACGGCGCTGTCGGAATTGTGACTTGCTACGAACGCATCGGCGGCGATTTCCTGCTGGCGACCAACATCTTCCGCCGTGAGAAAGACGGCGGCTGGCGGCTGGTGCACCACCAGGCCGGCCCGGCCAATGATCCGCCGGCGGAAGAAGACGATGACGGCCCCGACACCATCAACTGAGCCGTCGGGCAACTGAGCCGTCGGGCAACTGAGCCGTCGGGCAACTGACCGGTAAGCAAGGCGCCGGGCAATCAAATGGGGGAACGGACCAATGATGGAAGATATCGCCCGCGAGGGCCCGCTGCTGCAGGCCTGGGTCTACTGGATGATGGTGCTCAACACCGCGTCCATCCTGTTCGTGTTTCACCGGGTGGAGGCCCGCTGGGTGCTGGCGGCCTGGTTGGTCAACATCGTTTTCATGTCGTTCCTCTACGAGACCTACGGCTACACCCGCATTCTCGGCCTGTCGCACATCCTCATCTGGACGCCCCTGCTCGCCTATCTGTGGCATCGGCGCGGCCATTTCTCCGCCGGCACCTGGACCGGCCGCTACTTCATCGTCCTCGGCGCAACGATCCTGGTGTCGCTGATTTTCGATTATGTGGATCTCGTCCGCTATTTCCTGGGCGACCAGGCAGCCTGACGCCCTGAAGTCAGCCAGGTTTGGGGCCGGGTTTGGAGCAGGTTTCAAGGCCGGACGCAGCGCCACGGCTGCTTCCTGACCGTTTTGTAAGCTGACTTGGCGTCTGCCCCCCACATCGGTATGATCCCGCCGCAACATGCCGGATATTCGCCTTGGCCATTCACGCCAAAGCAGCGTTGATCCCTTGGCATGTTTTCTTTTTTCGTGGGTTTTCCCGCCAGATATTTGTAAGCGGCGCCTGCCCGTTCCCTTTGGAAGGCACCGGCGACGCGCCGCCGTGAGGAGTAAGGCCATATGAGCCAGGCGCTGACGCGCGCTGAGATGCCCGAGTTCGAGCCGCGCGACCCTGTCGACCAGCGCGCCCGCCCCGGCATCGACCGCCCCCTTCGCATGCTGATGCCGAGCTACCGCTCGAACCCCACCACCGGCGGTCAGGGCGTCTATATGCGCCTGATCACGAAGGCGCTGGCGGATCGCGGCCACGAGATCGACGTCATCTCCGGCCAGCCCTACCCGGTGCTGGACCCGCGCTGCCGCCTCATCAAGATGCCGTCGCTCGACCTCTATGCCGATCCGCACCCGATCAAGGCGCTGTGGTCCGGCAAGATCCGCGACGGGCTGGATGTGAAGGAATGGTGGCTGCACAATTCCGGCGGCTTCCCGGAGCCCTACACCTTCGGCGAGCGCATGGCGCGCTGGGCCCGCACCCGCGTCAACGACTACGACATCGTGCACGACAACCAGACCCTGTGCTGGGGCCTTTTGAAGATGCGCGACATGGGCATGCCGGTGCTGGGCACGATCCATCACCCCATCACCCGTGACCGGCGCATCGACATCAAGCACGCGCCCAACCCGTTCTACGCCTTCTTGAAGTGGCGCTGGTATTCCTTCCTCAACATGCAGATCAAGGTCGCCCGCGAGCTGGAAGACCTGATCGTGGTATCCAAGTCCACCCTGCATGACGTGTCGAAGGATTTCGGCCTCGACCCGAACAGGCTGCAGCTCTGCTATCACGGCATCGACACCGAGCAATGGCGTCCCATGCCGGAGATCGAGCGCAAGCCGAACCGCCTTATCGCCTGTGCCAGCGCTGACGTGCCCCTGAAGGGCCTGATCTATCTGATCCGCGCCTACGATCAGCTGCTGCCGAAATACCCGGACCTTGAACTCGTCGTCATCGGCTCCCTGCGCGAAGGCAACACCTCGCGCGAGCTTGAGCGCCGCGGCATCAAGGACAAGGTGAAATTCGTCTCCGGCGGCCTCACCGACGAAGACATCACCCGCATGTATGCGGAAGCAACCATCGCCATCTCGCCATCAGTCTATGAAGGCTTCGGCTTCCCGTGCGGTGAGGCCATGGCCTGCGGCGCCCCGGTGATCTCCACCGATGGCGGCTCGCTTCCGGAAGTCGCCGGCGATGCCGCCATGGTGGTACCCAATTCCAACCCGGAGGCGCTGGCCAAGGCCATCTCCACCCTTCTCGATGACAAGGACCTGCGGGACCGCGTCGGCGCTGCCGGCCGCGACCGCATCCTGCGCGAGTTCCAGTGGAGCCGCACCGCCGAGAACCTCGAAAAGATCTATCTGGAGACCATCAACAGTGCGCACGGTCGACTTCGCCAGGCTTAACCTTCAGGAAGGCGACCGCGTTCTGGACCTTGGCTGCGGCGAAGGACGGCACATGCATGCCGTCTATTTCGCCAAGGAAAAGATCCAGGCCGTCGGCGTCGACCTGCTGTTCCAGGATGTGCAGAAGGCCCGCCAGGGCTTCCTCGATTTCCCGGACCTTGATCCCTCCAGCACCCGCTCCTTCGGCTTTTCCGTCGGCGACGCGCTGAAGCTGCCCTTCGCCG
The DNA here is from genome assembly GCF_012848855.1 of Pyruvatibacter mobilis. Classification (NCBI taxonomy): domain Bacteria; kingdom Pseudomonadati; phylum Pseudomonadota; class Alphaproteobacteria; order Hyphomicrobiales; family Parvibaculaceae; genus Pyruvatibacter; species Pyruvatibacter mobilis. Next base: position 795,788 of record NZ_CP051630.1, on the reverse strand, counting down.
ACAACACCTTCGACAAGGTGATCTGTTCCGAAGTGCTGGAGCACATCCCTGATTATCTGGGCGCGGTGAAAGAGATCAACCGCGTGCTCAAGCCCGGCGGATTTTTCGGTGTGTCCGTGCCGCGCTACTGGCCGGAGCGCATCTGCTGGGCGCTGTCGGAGGACTACCACAACACCCCCGGCGGCCATGTACGCATCTTCCGCGAAAGCCAGCTGCGCGGTGCCGTCGAGGCGCAAGGCCTGAACTTCCTCAAGCGCCACTGGGCGCACGGCCTGCACTCCCCCTATTGGTGGATCCGCTGCGCCGTCGGCGTACGCGACGACGATAACTGGGCGGTGAAGCTCTACCATTCGTTCCTCGCCTGGGACATCGTCAAGCGTCCACTCCTCACCCGCCTGCTTGAAAAGATCGCCGATCCGCTGATGGGCAAGAGCGTGGTGATGTATTTCCACAAATCCGCCTGACCGCCCGGAGTGACCACTTGAGTACCCTGCACCTCACCAAAGGCTCGCGTATCCCCGAAGGCTATTTCGACGGCGCCGTGCGCCGCATTCTCAGCCTGCAGCGGGATGACGGCTCGATCCCCTGGTTCGACGGCGGCGTCTTCGACCCGTGGAACCATGTAGAAGCAGCCATGGGTCTGGACGTGCTGGGCTACCGCGAAGAAGCCGTGAAGGCCTATCGCCACCTCATCGACACCCAGCTTGAAGACGGCTCCTGGTGGATGCAGATGGGCTCTGCCGTTCCCATGGACGAGGAAGAGCAGCGCTATACCGGCGGCGACGAGGAAGCCGGCACCTATGAGCGCGATACAAATTGCGCCGCCTATATCGCCACCGGCCTTTGGCACCACTACCTGCTGACGGAAGACCGCGGCTTTCTGGAAGAGTTCTGGCCGACGCTGGAGCGCGCCTTCCACTTCATCGTCGATCACCAGACCGAGCATGGCGACATCCGCTGGGCCGCCCGCGACACCGACACGCCGGACGACGCGCTGATCACCGCCTCCTGCTCGATCCACAAGAGCTTCGAGCACGCAGCCCACATCGCCGCCACCCTGGGCCATGACGATCATGCCCGCCTGTGGGTCGCCTCCCGCGAGGCCCTGGGCGATGCCCTGCGCACCAAACCCCACCGCTTCGACCGCACCTGGGACCCGAAGGATCATTTCTCCATGGAATGGTACTACCCGGTCCTCGGCGGTGTGCTGACGGGTGATGCCGCCCGCGCCAAGATCGCCTCCCGCTGGGACGAGTTCGTGCAGGACGGCGTCGGTTGCCGCTGCGTGGTGCATGAGCCGTGGATCACCGTCGCTGAATCCGCCGAGCTGTGCATGGCCCTGCTCTCCATGGGTGACCGCAAGCGCGCCGAACAGATGCTCGCCTGGCAGCACCAGCAGCGCGACGACGAAGGCGCCTACTGGATGGGCCTGCAGACGGAAGTGAACCAGCCCTGGCCCGCCGAGAAGCCGGCCTGGACCGCCGGGGCCGTGATCCTCGCAGCCGATGCCATCACCCAGACGACAGCTGCCTGCAACGCGCTGGTGGATCACACCCTGCCGGAAGTGTCAGGCGTCGAGACGCTCAAGCAGCGCCAGCGTCTCAACAAGCGCTAGCCCTTTGAACAGCCCCGAGGCGAGCGCCAGCTCATAGACCTCATAAGGCGGCCGCCCGCCTGTTTCCGGGTCCGGATGAACATCGTGGATCGCCAGGATGCCGCCCGGCGCGACCTTGGGCGCATAGAGGCGGTAATCCGCAAGCGCCGCATCCAGCGTATGCCCGCCATCGATGAACACCATGCCCAGCGGCTGCTGCCACACATGCGCAAAATGCCGGGCCGACGTTGCGACCGGGATCACCACGTCCTCAAGGCCCGCATCCCGCATCGTCTTGCGGAAATGCGGCAGCGTATCAATCCCGCCATGGCCGTCCGCCAGGTCCGGGTCATGGAACATCTGCCCGGGCTGGTTCTCCTCCGATCCGCGATGATGATCCACCGCCAGAACCTGCCCGCCGCCTTCGCGTGCACCGAGGCCAAGGTAAACGGTGGACTTGCCGCAATAGCTGCCGATTTCCAGCACCGGCCCGAGCGCGGCGGATTTCCGCGCACTTTCATACAGCGCCTCGCCTTCGGCCTGCGCCAGAAAACCCTTAACGGCGCTTATGTCCAAAGGTAAATCAACCATGGCTGTCTCAATTATTTGGAAACTTCGCTTCGGCACACTGGCCCTTGAACTTGGGAAACAACAGGACGTTCGTGATGCCGCAGAGCAAGAACAGCGCTGAGGAAAAACTCGCAAAAATCCGCGCTCACCTCGAGGCGATGAGTAATAGCATCGCCACGACGCGCAAGGAAATCGCTTCGCTGTCAGATCCCGCAACGACGGGTGCACGCGTTGAAGAAGCCACCGGCGAGCTCGACGCCATCGTCGCCGCCACCGAGGGCGCAACGTCCGCCATTCTGGAAGCCGCTGAAACCATGGATGGTGTCGCCACCCGCGTGGCAGCACTTGACGATGGCAGCCCTGCCGCCATGGCCGAAGCTGAAATCATCGGTGAACTGACAGCCGAGATCTTTACCGCCTGCTCGTTCCAGGACATCACCGGCCAGCGCATAAGCAAGGTTGTTGCCGTCCTGAAGGAACTGGAGCGCGCCACCGGCGACCTGCTGGGCGAATATGAGGGCGACACCCGCCCCGACGCCCACCTGCTCAATGGCCCCGCCAAGGAAGGCGAAGGTATCGACCAGGCTGCCGTGGACGCCCTGTTCGGCTAATCCGCCGACACGATCTCCGAAAATAGACCGGGGTCTGCATTGCCGCCGCTCAGTACGGCGACGGTGCAGGCCCCTTTCGTTTCAAGGCGCCCTGCCAGCAGCGCCGCAAGCGCAATGGCCCCGCCCGGCTCAAGCACGAGTTTGAGCTCGGTGAAGGCAAAGCGCATTGCCGCCCTCACCTCCTCGTCCCCCACAGCCATGCCGCCTGCCACCAGCCGGTGATTGATGACAAAGGTGAGCTCGCCCGGCGTCTCCACAAGCAGCGCGTCACAGATGGATGATGCGCCGGGCACGGATTTCTCCCGCTGGCCGGACCGCAGCGACCGCGTGGTGTCGTCGAACCCTTCAGGCTCGGCGATATAGATGCGCGCGGCCGGGTGCAGATGTTTCATCGCCGTTGCCACACCCGCTGTCAGCCCGCCGCCGCCACAGGGCACCACCACCTGGTCCGGTGTCTCGCCCAGCTCTGTGAGTTGCTGCACGATCTCAAGCCCCACCGTGCCCTGACCCGCGATGACATGCGGGTGATCGAAGGGTGGAACAACCGCCCGCCCTTCCCTGTTAGCGATGGCACAGGCGATGTCCTCCCGGCTTTCGGTGGCACGGTCATACCCTACCACCTCGGCCCCGAAGCGCCGCGTCCTGTCCCGCTTGAGGGCGGGCGCGTCATGCGGCATCACGATGGTGGTAGGCACACCGAACCGCTGCGCCGCCATCGCCACGCCCTGAGCGTGGTTGCCGCTCGACCAGGCTACCACGCCACGGGAGCGCACATCGTCGTCAAGGCAGGCAAGGGCCCAGAAAGCCCCACGGAACTTGAAGGCACCGATATGCTGAAGGCTCTCACATTTGAGAAAGACGCGCCCGCCAAGCCGCGCATCAAGCACCGCATTGCGCACCAGCGGCGTCCGCACCGCGTTGCCCGCCAATCCCCGCGCAGCGGCCTCCACATCCGCGAATTGCACATCCGTTGCCTGGGCCACTTCCGGGCCTCCCCTTCCTGACTGCCCCTGATAGCCCGGCTCTGGAATTCCAGACACCATGCCGGCCAACTGAGAGAGGAACGATATGTCGATCATCCGCGATGCGTACCCGTCCCGGCAAGGCACGACCGCCGAAACTCTCCCGCGCCAGGACGCAATCGCCTACGCCCCCTGGCACGCGCACGCCCCGCTGACCCGTGAACAGCACGCAGCTTTTGAGCGCGATGGCTTTCTGGTGCTGCGTAACCTTTTCGATGCCGAGGAAGTGGCAGCCCTCAAGACCGAGATGGCCAGCCTGCTCAATGATCCGTCGGGCCTGGAAGACGAAACCGTGGTGCGCGAACCGAAGCAAGACCTCGTGCGGTCGATCTTCCGTATTCATGCACAAAACGCACTGTTCCATCGTCTGGCTGCCGATGGCCGCATCTCGCGCATCATCCGGCATCTCCTGGACGATGATGTCTATGTCTATCAGTCACGCCTCAACTACAAGCCGGGCTTCGGCGGACAGGAATTCTACTGGCACTCTGACTTCGAAACCTGGCACACCGAGGACGGCCTGCCGCGCATGCGCACGATTTCCGCCTCGATCCTGCTGACCGACAACACACCCCTCAATGGCCCGCTGATGCTGATCCCCGGATCACACAGGAATTTCATTCAGTGCCGCGGCGAAACACCGGAGAACAATTACCGCACCTCCTTGCGCAAGCAGGAGATCGGCGTACCGGATCAGCACACGCTGACCCGGCTGGCCGACGAGGCAGGCATCGTGCCCGCGACAGGCAAGGCCGGCACCGTGGTACTGTTCGACTGCAACACCCTGCATGGCTCCAATGGCAACATCACGCCGGACCCGCGCTCCAATGCCTTCTTCGTCTACAACGCGATGTCGAACCAGGTCACCGAGCCGTTTGCAGCCACCTCCCCCCGCCCGCACTTTCTCGCCGAGCGCGGGAGTGTTACTGCCGTGACGCCGGTGGAGGGTCGCATTACCCGCCACCGGGCCATGCCCAAGGCAGCCTGATCCCGACAACAAAAAGGGGCGCCCGGCCGGACGCCCCTTTTCAGGTCTTCAGGCTTGATCCGTAACCCTCAGCCCTGCGGCTCATAGGCAAGGTTGGGCAGCAGCCAGCGTTCGATCTCGCGCAGCTCCATGCCCTTGCGCCGGGCATAGTCTTCCACCTGATCCTTGTGGATGCGGCCGACACCGAAATAGGCCGAGTCCGGATGGGAGAAATAGAAGCCCGATACCGATGCCGCCGGGAACATGGCGAAGCTCGAGGTCAGTTCCAGCCCTGTATTCTTCTCCGCGTCCAAGAGATCAAACAGGATGCGCTTTTCCGTATGGTCCGGGCACGCCGGATAGCCGGGCGCCGGGCGGATGCCGCGATAGTTCTCTGAAATCAGGTCCTCATTATCGAGCTGCTCGTCCGGCTCATAGCCCCAGAATTCCTTGCGCACGCGCTCATGCATGCGCTCGGCGAAGGCCTCTGCCAGCCGGTCGCCCAGCGCCTTGACCATGATCGACGAATAATCGTCATGCTCGGCCTCAAACGCCTTGGCCCGCTTTTCCACTTCATCCCCCGCCGTCACAGCGAAGCCGCCGAAATAATCAGCAAGCCCCGTGTCCTTCGGTGCGATGAAATCAGCGAGCGCGAAATTGGCGCGGTCCCGGCCCTTGCGCTCCATCTGCTGGCGCAGGGTATGAATGGTATTCAGCACGCGCGCCCGCCCGTCATCTGCATAAAGCTCGATGTCGTCACCCACCGCATTGGCCGGCCAGAACCCGACGACCGCGCGCGGCTTGAACCAGCCTTCACCCACGATCCGCTGCAGCATGGACTGCGCATCGTTGAACAGGCTTGTTGCCGTCTCGCCCACAACGTCATCATCCAGGATCTGCGGATACCGACCCGCAAGGTCCCAGGTGCGGAAGAACGGCGTCCAGTCGATGCGGCTCACCAGCTCGCCGAGATCATAATCCTCAAACACGCGGGTGCCGGTGAAGGACGGCTTCGGCGGCTCATAGCCGTCCCAGGTGATCGGCGCCTTGTTGGCACGCGCTTTTGCAATCGGGAATGCCTCGGTCTGCGACCGGCTGGCCGCATGCTTCTCCCGCATCTGCGTATAGTCGTCGGCGATCTCCTTGGCATAGGCCTCCTTCGCCGTCTCCGACAGAAGGTTGGACGCAACGCCGACAGCGCGGCTGGCATCGGTGACATAAATCACCGGGTGCTGATAATTCGGCGCGATCTTCACCGCCGTATGCACCTTGGAGGTTGTCGCCCCGCCGATCAGCAGCGGAATGTCGAATTCCTGCCGCTTCATTTCAGCGGCCACGTAGCACATCTCATCCAGCGACGGGGTGATCAGGCCCGACAGGCCGATGATGTCCACCTGATGCTTCTTGGCTTCCTCGAGGATTGTCTCCGCCGGCACCATCACGCCGAGATCGACCACCTCGTAATTGTTACATTGCAGCACCACGCCGACGATATTTTTGCCGATGTCATGCACATCGCCCTTCACCGTCGCCATCAGGATCTTGCCCTTGGCCTGGCTCTCGCCCGAGCCTTCCTTTTCCGCTTCGATGAACGGAATGAGATGGGCCACCGCCTTCTTCATCACGCGGGCGGACTTCACCACCTGCGGCAAAAACATCTTGCCCGCACCGAACAGGTCACCCACCACGTTCATGCCGTCCATCAACGGCCCTTCGATCACGTGCAGCGGCCGCTCGGCCTCGAGCCGGGCTTCCTCGGTGTCTTCCACCACATAATCGGCAATGCCGTTCACCAGCGCGTGCGTCAGCCGCTCCTGCACGGAGCCTTCACGCCAGCTCAGGTCCTTGACCTTCGCAGCCGCGCCGCCGCCTTTGTATTTGTCAGCGACTTCCAGCAGCCGGTCCGTCGCGTCCTCGCGGCGGTTGAGGATCACGTCCTCAACGAGCTCCCGCAGCTCCGCGGGAATTTCGTCATAGACGATGAGCGACGCCGGATTGACGATGCCCATATCCATACCCGCTGGAATGGCGTGATAGAGGAACACCGCGTGCATTGCCTCGCGCACCGCATTGTTGCCGCGGAACGAGAATGACACGTTGGACAGACCGCCGGACACATGACAGTGCGGCAGCTCTTCGCGGATGCGTTTTGTCGCCTCGAAAAACTCAACCGCGTAATTGTTGTGCTCCTCGATGCCCGTCGCCACCGCGAATATATTGGGGTCAAAGATGATGTCTTCCGGCGGGAACTTCACCTCGTTGACCAGAATGTCGTAGGAGCGCTTGCAGATCTCGAACTTGCGGTCCGCCACATCCGCCTGGCCGTCTTCGTCAAACGCCATGACCACGGCAGCCGCGCCATAGCGGCGGATCTTCTTCGCCGCCGCCACGAAAGGCTCCTTGCCTTCCTTCAGCGAGATCGAATTGACGATCGCCTTGCCCTGCACACATTTGAGACCGGCCTCGATCACCGACCATTTGGACGAGTCGATCATCACCGGCACCTTGGCGATGTCAGGCTCAGACGCGACGAGGTTCAGAAAGCGCACCATGGCAGCTTCCGAATCCAGCATCGCCTCGTCCATGTTGACGTCGATGACCTGCGCCCCGCCCTCGACCTGATCCCGGGCCACGTCGAGGGCTGTGTCGTAGTCGCCTTCGATGATCAGCCGCTTGAACTTGGCCGAGCCGGTGACATTCGTCCGTTCACCGATATTGATGAAGGACCCGCCGCTGGCGGCACTTGCCTCGGTACTCATTCAGCCGCAGCCTTTCCGAAATTTGCCGACGCCGTGAAGGGCTCAAGCCCCGACAGGCGGATACGTTTTTCAAGCGACGGGATTTTGCGCGGCGTCTTGCCCTCAACAGCGCGCGCAATGGCACTGATATGGTCCGGTGTGGTGCCGCAGCAGCCGCCGACGATATTAAACAGCCCGTCATCCGCCCACGCGGCCAGTGCCTTCGCCATCTGTTCAGGCGTTTCGTCATATTCGCCGAACTCATTCGGCAGGCCCGCATTTGGGTAGACGCTCACCGGCACATCGGCCACGCGGGACAGCTCCGACACGAAAGGCCGCATCAGATCAGCGCCCAGCGCGCAATTGAGCCCCACGCTCATCGGCCGCGAATGCCGCACCGAATACCAGAAGGCTTCCGTCGTCTGGCCCGACAGGGTGCGGCCGGACCGGTCGGTGATCGTGCCGGAAATCATCACCGGCACGTCAACGCCAAGCTCTTCAAGCACTTCATCAATGGCGAACAGCGCCGCCTTGGCATTGAGCGTATCGAAGATGGTCTCCACCAGCAGCACATCCGTCCCCCCTTCGATCAACCCCTTGGCCGCTTCTGCATAGGCCGTGCGAAGTTCATCGAAAGTGACGTTGCGCGCCCCAGGATCATTCACATCCGGCGACAGGGAAGCGGTGCGGTTGGTAGGGCCAATTGCACCCGCCACGAAGCGCGGCCGCTCCGGCGTCGCGATGGCATCGCACGCCTCACGCGCCAGCCGGGCGGCTTCCACGTTCATCTCATAGGCCAGATGCTCCATCGCATAATCAGCCTGCGCGATGGTGGTGGAGGAAAACGTGTTGGTCTCGGCGAAGTCCGCCCCGGCCTCCAGATAGGCCGTGTGGATGTCGCGGATCGCATCCGGCTGCGTCAGCACCAACAGGTCGTTGTTGCCCTGCAGCGGCTGCTGCCAGTCCTTGAAACGCTCCCCGCGATAATCTTCCTCGGTGAATTTGTGCTTCTGGATCATGGTGCCCATGGCCCCGTCGAGCACAAGAATTCGGGAGGCAAGCGCCGTATTAAGCGCCTTCAACCGGTCATCGCGAGTCATCACAGCCAGGGTCCTTTGGCCCGAAACCGCCGGAATTCTGCGAAAAACCAATTTTCCCGCAACCCGGCAAGGCCACAGGACATAAAGCTTTCTTTATATCAATTCAAGGCACGGCCGGGTGAGCCGTCTTAGCCCGTCAGGTGTCCGCCCCTCCCGGCACCCACAACACGTCGCCGCGCCCGCCGTCATTGGCGTCCCGCGCCATGACGAACAACAGGTCGCTGACCCGGTTGAGATACTGGCCGATCAGCGGGTTGATCTCGGCTTCCGCCGCCAGCGCCCACACATCGCGTTCCGCACGCCGGGCAATGGTGCGCGCCACATGCAGATGCGCGGCGGCCACCGTGCCGCCCGGCAGCACGAAGGACGACAGCGGCTGAAGCCGCCCGTTCACCTCCGCCACGGCCTGCTCCAGCGCCTCGATGTGGCGCGCGGTCATGCGCAGGGACTGCTCAGTCTTGGCGCTGTCCGGCACGGTAATGTCCGCCCCCAGATCAAACAGGTCGTTCTGGATGCGCTGCAGCAGCCCGGCCACCCCCGCAGCACCCATGGCCGCCGCCAGCCCGACTGCTGCATTCAGTTCATCAACACTGCCCTGCGCCACAATCCGCGCATCCGCCTTGGAGACGCGCGTGCCGTCAGCCAGGCTCGTCTGCCCATCGTCGCCTGTCCGCGTGGTGATAGAGGTCAGCCGGACCATGTCATCATCCTTTCAGGAACCATCTTGCGCGGATGTTCCGCCGTCGAACCGCGCCAGCAACTGGCCGTCGATCCGCGCAACAGAGCATGGCGCGCCATAGGCACGCGCCAGCACACCGGCTTCGAGAATAGCGCGCGGGCGCCCCTGGGCAATCACCCGCCCCTGCGCCAGCACGATCACCCGGTCACAAAACCTGTCCGCCAGCGCCAGATCATGCAGCGCCACCAGCACTGCCGCACCGCGCGCCGCCTCACTGGCCAGGATGCGCATCACATCCACCGCATGCGGCGGATCGAGATCAGCTACCGGCTCATCGGCGATCACCACGTCATGCCGCCCGGCCAGAAGCCGCGCCAGCATGGCGCGGGCGAACTCACCGCCCGACAGCGTGTCCACGGGCCGGTTGGCGAACGGCTCAAGATGACAGGCTGAAAGGGCTGAGATGACTTCCGGGGCGCGCCGTGCGGTCTCGCTGCCCTGCCACCAGGGCAGATGCGGCAGGCGGCCGAGCGCTGCAACCTGTGTAACGGACAGGGCCCATTCAGCACGCGGCCGCTGCGGCAGATAGCCAAGCCGCTGCGCCCGCACCCGCGGCGGCAGGGTCTCGACACGTGCGCCGGACAGCACCACCTGCCCCGCATCCGCCGCCTGCACGCCGGCAAGACACCGCAACAGAGTGGACTTGCCCGCACCATTGGCCCCAAGCACGCCGACGACCTCGCCGCCGAACGCCGTCAGCCCCGCCCCGTCCAGCACCGAACAGCCGCCATAGGCAAGCGATAGACCACGCGCTGCAATGCTGCCGCCGCTCATGCGCCGCCCCCATGGATCCGTGCCCGCATCACCAGCCACAGGAAGACGGGCGCGCCGAGCAGCGAAGTCAGCACGCCAAGCTGCAGCCGCGTCCCGTCAAAACCCACCCGCAGCACAATGTCCGCGACCAGCACCAGAAAGGCACCGCCGATCATCGACGGCAGCAGCAGCGCCCCCGGCCGCGCGCCGACGAGAGGCCGCAGCGCGTGCGGCACCACCAGCCCCACAAAGGCCAGCGCGCCGACAACGGCACCAACGGCACCCGTACCCACGGCCACACCGACAATTGCCAGAAGGCGCACCAGCGCGGGCCGCATGCCCAGCGTCTCTGCCGTGTCATCCCCCAGGGCCAGCGCATCAAGCCCCCGGCCCAGCGGCAGCAACAGCAGCACACTGACCAGCGCAAACGGCGCGACCAGCCACACATCCTGCCGGGTTGCAGCGTCCAGCGTCCCCATGATCCAGGTCAGCGCTTCAGCCACGGCGAAGGGGCTGGGCGCCAGCGACAGGGCCAGCCAGGTCAGCGCCCCCACAAGCGCACTGACGGCAAGCCCTGCAAGAATGAGCGTCGCGGGCGGCGGCCGCCGTCCGGCAAGCCCCATCAACACCAGCATGGCCAGCGCCGCCCCGCCAAGGCCGGCCACCGGCATGGCCAGCGGCGCCATGCCCGCAAGCCCGAAATAAAGCGCACCAACACCGCCCAGCGCCCCGGCACCCGAAATGCCTAGCAGGCCCGGATCAGCCAGCGGGTTGCGCAGCAGCCCCTGCAGCACCGCCCCGCCAAGCCCCAGCACACCGCCCGCCGCAATCGCCAGCAATGTGCGCGGCGCCCGCAATTCGAACAGGATGAGATCCGCCGCCTGCGGATCAAGTGCCGTTCCGGACCCAATCAACAGCCCCGCCGGTCCAGCGACAAGGGACGCCGCGCAGGCCGCCAGCAGCAGCACCGCAAGAAACAGGGACACCAGCACCGACCGGGTCATCGTGCTTGCCCTTCCGGCGCGGCAAGCGATGCCGCCAGCCGTGCCGTTTCCACCGTGCCGCAGATCAGCGCGGACGGCGGCACGGATTTGATACGTGTTCCGTGGACCAGTGCCGGATGGCTGAACAGATGCTGCGAGCGTGAGGGCGCCGAGGCTTCACCCCGCGCCACGAGCACCAGGTCCGGCGGCGAAGCCACGACCCGCTCAAGCGACAGATAGGCCTGCCCGCCAAAGGCCGGTGCCATTGCCGCATTGGCAAGGCCCGCATGGCGCAGCACGTCGCCGCCCAGCATGCCCTCCCCATGCACCAGCAGCCCGGTCGCCAGCAGCAGGGCGTCGGTTCCGGATGGCGCTGCGGGCGCGCCCAGCACAGCGTCAAATTCCGCCGCCAGCGCCTGGGCGCGGGTTTCAGCCCCCACCGCACGGCCCATCGCCAGATAGGCGGCGGGCACGTCAGCAAGGCTGGCTGGCTCCGGCACCCGCAGCACCGCAACGCCTAGCCGCTCAAGCTGGGCCACCAGCCGCCCATGGCCGAAGCCACCGGCAACGACCAGATCAGGCTGACGCAGCAGGATCGGCTCCAACGCCGCAGGCACGGCCTCAACGCTTTCCGCCGCCCGCCAATGGACGGACAGCGTCCGGTCGGTCGCCAGCGACGACACCGCCACAAGACGTTCCCCAAGGTCCAGCGCCAGCACGATCTGGTCCGTACACAAATTGATCGAGACGATCCGCTCCGGCGCACTGCCGGACGCACCTGCAGCCGGGGCGGCATGCACCACCCCGGCCGCCAGCAGGACACCCGTCACGAGTGCCCTGAGCCTATGGCCGCGCCTAGAACGCAACCGATGCTTCCACATAGGCAGCCCGCCCCGGCAGCGGGAACGCGCCATAGCGGTTGGCATTGGTGTCGGACGCCGCGGCACTGGTGAAATAGTCTTCATCCAGCGCATTCCGGATTTCGCCCTTGAGCGCCACATTGCCGATGGTCCAGCCCAACGCCACGTCGAGCAGGTCATAGGACGGGATCTCCGGGAAAATACCTTCCTGATCATTGATCATCCGCTGATCGCCGACATAGCGCCAGTTGAGCGAAGCCCACACATCATCCCCCGTCCAGTTGAGGCCGACGCCGCCGGTCCATTCCGGCACCACCGGCACCTCGTTGCCGTCAAACGGCCCCTTGGTGAACTCAGCTTCGGTGTAGGTGACGCGCGGTGCAAGCTCAAACCCCCAGCCCAGCGGCGCGCGGGCCTCGGCCTCCACGCCACGGCGGCGGGTGTCATCAAGATTGGTGTTGAACCCGAACGTGCCGATCGTATCCGGCGTGAACGCGATCTGGTCCTTCACATTGATCTGGAACGCCGAGACGCGGGCATCGACCGGCCCCACGGAGAACTCCGTACCCACTTCGACATCCCAGGAGGTCTGGGTGTCGAGATCGAAACTGATCGGCTGGAAGGTGATCGGGTCAAGGCGCGTGCCCACCCGCTCGTCGATGGTCGGCACCCGCACCGCATGGCCGCCGCGGACAAACACTTCCACATCGTCGGTCACGTCATAGGCAAGGCCAAGATTGCCCGCCCAGTTGGTTTCCTTGTCGCGCACCCGCGCGGCGGTATTCTGCGGTGAGTCCAGTTTGATCTCGGTACGGATCACCCGCACGCCCGCGTCCAGCGTCAGGCGGTCCGTAAGACCCAGATCACCCTGGCCGTAGAGGGCCATGGACGACTGCCAGCCATCGAAGTCATTGCCGCCGGGGAAGCCGACGAAGCGCTGTTCCACCTCGCCCTGGGAGTAGGACAGGTCAATGCCGGTGATCGCGTTGAACGCCATGCCGCCCAGCGTGCCCGAATAGGTGACGCGCGGTGTGAGGGTGGCGGTGCTGACAGAGCGGTCGTCAAGCTGGAACTGGAAGTCGCTTGAGGTGACGCTGCGACGGTAGCCCGCATCGACCGACAGCTTGAGACTGTCACTGAGCTGGCTTTCGACACCGGCCTCGAGGCGCGCGCCGCGCTCTTCGGCCCCGTCTTCCGGCGTCTGCGCGCCGCGCGGATTGGTGCGCACAAGGTCAAGGCCGGTGGATGTATCCACCAGCCGGTTGCCCGGCAGGCCCGTTTCCTCGGTGTTGTAGGTCGCGCTCAGGCGATAATCCGTCGCACCCCGGTCAATGCTCACGACGGCCGAATAGACCTGCCGCGTCAGCTCATTGTTGTGGCGGTAGCCATCGCTCTCGGTCACATCCGCAGACAGCGCCACATGGGCAGGCTTGCCGCCCCACTGGAACAGGCCCTGCGTGCGGCGGAAGCCGAAGCTGCCGCCGGTGGCGGACAGCGTCACGCCTTCTTCCTTGTCGCCGCCCTGGGTCACGATATTGATCGCCCCGCCGACGCCGCCCTCACCATAGAGCACCGATGCCGCCGAACCGCGCAGCACCTCGATACGCTGGATGGACGCGCGCGGCACCAGCGAGAACTGGACGCCCGACAGGTCGAGATCATTGATCTTGCGGCCATCCACAAGCACCAGCACGTTCTGTCCGGCCTGTTCACCGAAGCCGCGGATGTCCACGGTCGCGGATTCATTGCCGTTGCCGAACAAGTCGCGGATGTGGAGCCCCGCTTCGGTTGCCAGGATCTCCGGAATGGTCAGCCCGGGATGGCGGTCGATGGCTTCCCGCTCCACCACCGTGACGGAGGAGGACGATAGGCCGGCGCTCAAGCGGCTGGCGGAGGTGATGATCGGCGGCAGCTCGAAAGCGGAAGCCAGATCAATCTCGCCCCCCTGCCCGGCCCCGTCCTGGGCGAATGCGGGCGCAGCGATAGCGACGCCCATAAATGCAGATACAAGTGCCGTCCCGGCACGCAGTTTGGTGATGAGCCCCATGAGCCCCAATCCCCTCTTCTCAAGACCCGGCAGGCCTGAAGCCACGCCGGATGGCCCGAGGAAGGAGAAGTGTCGGAAAACACATCGTCCGCCTGCCCGGGCGCCACGTTTCAGTTAAAACGCAAACGCCAGGCGGAACTCCGCAAGACCCGCGCCCACCGCGCGCCGTCTTAGGCGATGCTCGCACCGGCAGGTCTCCTGGCTTGCGGGTCAAAGCGCCATGTGAAGACCGCCTTCCCGGCTGCCGGATATCTCCGGACGGATGCCAGTGGCGTTGTGGCCTTCGCGCTCACCGCTCACAGTTGCGGGGGCAGCTGCGGACTGGGCCTCGCAGGAGGCCGCACCGCATTCCCTTTTCATCGCTGTCTCCAGCGAACCGGTGGTCGCCCCGCTTTTAGCCGTGCCCTCCCCGCGCGCGCAAGCCATGGCGCGCCGGCGATCCTTAAAAGCGGCTTTTCAGCAACGGGCCGCATGCGCCTCGTCTGCAAGTCGCGGATGACGCTGCGTCACCCGCTAAACCACTGGCAGACAACCCGCTTTTCGCCCACGTTTGGCGGCGAAAGCTGTTGAAACAGGGCCATATCCCGGCCATCATCGAAAAAACTGCACACAGCGTCCATTTTTCGGGAGGACCCCATGATCGACCCCAACATCCCCCAGGAGATCGCCCAGACGATCGTCGACCCCTATGCCTATCAGGACGGGGACCGGGTGGATCAGGCCTTCGCCACCCTGCGCCGCGACATTCCGCTGGGCGTGGCGCAGCCCAAGGGCTTCGAGCCGTTCTGGGTCGTCACCAAGCACAAGGACATCCTCCATATCGAGCGCAACAACGAGCTGTTCCACAATGGCGACAAGGCAACGACGCTGGTGGATGTGAACACCGACGCCGCCGTACGCGAGATGATGGGCGGCTCGCCCCACCTCGTGCGCTCGCTGGTGCAGATGGACAATCCCGACCACAAGAACTACCGCGGCATCACCGCCGACCAGTTCATGCCGCAGGAACTGAAGGCGCTGGAAACCCGCGTCCGCGCCATCGCCAAGTCCTTCGTCGATCACATGGAAGAGCTGGGCCGCAAGAATGACGGCCAGTGCGACTTCGCCAAGGACGTGGCCTTCCTCTACCCGCTCCATGTGGTGATGGAACTGCTTGGCGTTCCGCAGGCGGATGAACCCAAGATGCTGAAGCTCACCCAGGAGCTGTTCGGCGCCGCCGACCCGGAACTGAACCGCACCGGCGAGGAACGCGGCGACCCCAAAAAGGCGCTCGAAGCCCTGTCCGGCACCGTCGCCGAATTCATCGAGTACTTCACCACGATCACCGAAGACCGCCGCGCCACCCCACGCAAGGACATCGCCAGCGTCATAGCCAATGGCAAGATCGACGGCGAGCCGCTCGGCGTGCTGGAAGCCATGAGCTACTACATCATCGTCGCCACCGCCGGCCACGACACCACATCGGCCACCACCGCCGGCACCATGTGGGAGCTGGCCAAGTCGCCGGAGAAATTCGCCCGCGCCAAGGCCGAGCCCAAGCTCGTCCCGCTGATCGTCGAGGAATCCATCCGCTGGACGACGCCGGTGAAGCACTTCATGCGCTCAGCCACCCAGGACACCGAAGTCGGCGGCCAGGAGATCAAGAAGGGCGACTGGATGATGCTCTGCTACCCCTCCGGCAACCGCGACGAGGACGTGTTCGACGACCCGTTCGATTTCAAGGTGGACCGCCAGCCCAACCGCCACATCGCCTTCGGCCACGGCGCCCACATCTGCCTTGGCCAGCACCTGGCGCGGATGGAAATGCGCGCCCTGTGGGAAGAGTTGCTGCCGCGCCTCGAGCACGTGGAACTCAATGGCGACCCGCAGCGCATGGTGGCCAACTTCGTGTGCGGGCCTAAATCCGTACCCATCAAGTTCAAGATGGCCTAAAACGTAGATCAGCGACGCGCAAAAAGCGGGGCGGCGGCACATAACAAGAAGCGCCGCCCCTTTGTGACTTTCAGGGAGGTTATTGAATGTCCGCTCACGCCACGGATCCGTCTGCCACAAAGCCGGGCGACACGCTCTACCCCACCCTGTTCTCACCGCTTGATCTCGGCCACACGCGCATCAAGAACCGCGCCCTGATGGGCTCCATGCATACGGGCCTCGAGGAAGCCGAAGGCGGCTTTGAGCGCATGGCCGCTTACTATGCCGAGCGCGCCCGCGGCGGCGTCGGCATGATCATCACCGGCGGCATCTCCCCCAATCTCGAAGGCGGCCTCGGCGCCAAGCTCTCGACCTCCGAAGAAGCTGCCCAGCACCGCCTCATCACCGATGCCGTGCATGAGGCCGACCCGGACGTGAAGATCTGCATGCAGATCCTCCACTCAGGCCCACTCGCACCGCATGAAGGCTGCGTCGCCCCCTCTCCCGTCCGCTCCCGCATCGCCCGCTTCATGCCCAACGAGCTGGACGCCGACGGCATCGAAAAACAGCTCAACGACTTTGCCAATTGCGCCGCCAAGGCCAAGGAAGCCGGCTATGACGGCGTCGAGATCATCGGCTCCGCCGGCTATCTGCTGTCGACTTTCCTGGTCGAAAAGACCAATCAGCGCACGGATGAGTATGGCGGCTCCTACGAAAACCGCATGCGCTTTCCGCTCGAAGTCGTGCGCCGCGTCCGCGCCGCCGTGGGGCCGGACTTCATCGTAATCTTCCGCATCGCTGCCATGGACATGCTGCAGGGCGGCATGTCCTGGGACGAGATCGTGATGCTCGCCAAGCGGCTGGAGGCCGAAGGTGTGAACATCATCTCCACCCACTTCACCTGGCATGAAAGCGCCGTGCCGACGATCGCCACCATGGTGCCCCGCCGCGCCTTCTCGTCAGTGACGGGCCGCCTGCGCAAGGAAGTGTCGGTGCCCTGCATCACATCGAACCGCATCAACATGCCGGACGTGGCCGAGCAGGTGCTGCTGGATGGTGATGCCGACATCGTGTCCATGGCCCGCCCCATGCTGGCGGACCCGGATTTCGTCAACAAGGCGCGTGACGGCCGCGCGGACGAGATCAACACCTGCATCGGCTGCAACCAGGCCTGCCTCGACCACACCTTCGGCGGCAATCAGGAAGTCTCCTGCCTGGTCAATCCACGCGCCTGCCACGAAACCAAGCTCGCCTACCTGCCGGCGAAGGAGAAAAAGAAGATCGCCATCATCGGCGCCGGCCCCGCGGGCCTGGCCTACGCGGACGTTGCCGCCCAGCGCGGCCACGACGTCACGCTCTATGACGCGGCGTCCGAGATCGGCGGCCAGTTCAACCTGGCAAAGAAAATTCCGGGCAAGGAGGAGTTCTACGAGACCCTCCGCTATTTCAATCGGATGATCGAGAAGCACGGCATCGACCTGCGGCTCAACACCCGTGTCTCCGCAGGTATGCTGCAGAATGAGGGTTTCGACGAGGTCATCGTCGCCACCGGCATCAAGCCGCGCACCCCGGAGATCGAGGGCATCACCCACCCCAAGGCCGTGAGCTATATCGACGTCATCACCGGCGCCAAGCCCGTCGGCAAGACGGTCGCCATCATGGGCGCGGGCGGCATCGGCTTCGACGTGGCAGAGCTCATCACCCACAGGGGCAAATCCGCCGCGCTCGACATCGATATCTTCGCCAAGGAATGGGGCATTGATTTCAAGAACCACCCGCGCGGCGGCGTCACCGGCGTTGAACCGCAGGTGGAGGCCGCTGACCGCACGGTCTATCTCATGCAGCGCAAGACAACCGGCGTCGGCAAGGGCCTGGGCAAGACCACCGGCTGGACCCACCGCCTCGCCCTGCACCGCCGCGGCGTGATGATGATGAACGGTGTCGACTATCTGCGCATCGACGATGACGGCCTGCACATCCTCGTCGGCAACGAGCCCAAGACGCTTGACGTGGAGACGGTCATCATCTGCGCCGGCCAGGAACCCCTCCGCGACCTCTATGACGAGCTGACAGAGGCAGGCCTCAACGCCACCCTTGTCGGTGGTGCCTTTGAAGCCATGGAGCTCGACGCCAAGCGCGCCATCAACCAGGCCTGCTACCTGGCAGCCGCGGTCTAGGCGTCACCTAGCCACGCACCGGACTGCGGAAGCCCGGCGGCTTCACGGCCAGCACGGCCCCGTCGACGGCGGTCAGGATGTCCTCCGCCGTGTTGCCGATGATGACACCGGGAATGCCGGACCGCCCCACCGTCCCCATCACCAGGGCCAGCGGATGCACCCGGTTGGCCTCCTCGGCAATCGCGTCTTCCGGCTGCCCCTGAAGCAGGCGCGTGGTGATGGAGGGCTTTGTCCCCTGCACCCTCCCCAGCATGTCACGCGCCACACCGGCCAGATCATCCAGCCCCGCATGGTGCCGGTTCTCCGCGTCCTTCACATAATGCCTCAGCTGTGCCGGGGTAATGCCGGGCGAGGCCCGCTGCAGCAGCCCCTCCGCCGGTGCCTGCCACACATGCACGATCACCAGCCCTGCCCCATGCGCGAGCGCTATGCGCAGCGCTGACACCATGATCTCCCGGTTGAGCGCATCCTGCGCGCGCACCTCATCCGCATCATCTTCCGGTGTCTGAAACGCATCGAAATCAACCGCCGCCATAACCACCGGCGTCCTCTCAGGCGCTTGAGCAGCCCCCTGACCTGTCGGCTTCCGCAGGATCCACACCGGACACGGACATTTCCGCAACAGATGCAGGTCCGTGCTGCCGAACACCTGCGCATGCAGCGCTGACGTGTGCGACATCGGCTTCACCACAAGCTCGATGTCCCACGCCGCCGCATGGCGAATGACGTCGACAAAGATCTTGCCGGTCACAACCTCAAGCTTGCCGGACACGCTCAGGCCCGCCCGCTTGATGATGGCCTGCACATGCGCCAGCCGCTCCTGCCGCCGCAGCTCGTCCAGCGTCTCCTGCGACGCCCCGCCAATGATGCGGATCAGATCCTCCCCCGGCTCGCGCTCCACCACCGACAAGACCGACACGACAGGATCCGCCCCTTGCGCCCGCGCTGCCTCCGCAAGGCTCGCCACGTGGCGCAAGGCGTCAACATCCTGCGGCCCCCCGGTGCACACGGCCAGCATCCGTGAGAACATCAGTCCGGGCCGGTTGCCGGATACGGCATTTGGTGAATGCGTGGTCATGCTGACTTCTCCTTGGCTTGCGACGGCACGTCGCTGGGCGTGACGTCAGGCAGTGACATTTGCTCCAGCGGATCCTGCGGGTTGATCCGCAGCGGCCGTGCGGCCCCCAGTATAAGATCGGTCGCCTCCTCAGCGGCGTCCTGAAATGGTTCCAACACCAGCGAGACACCGGCGTCTTCCAGCGCCGGGCGCATCGCCGGCTGATGGCACACCGCCGCAATCCGCCCGTCATACCCTGCCCCGCGCAACGCAGCAGCCAGCGCCAGCCGCGGATCATCCTGGGTCAGCGAGGCCGAGTGATCCGGCATGGTGGCCACCGCATATGTCAGGCTTCCCAGCGGCAGATGCGCCACATATTCCGGGTCCGTCGCATCACCATAAACGACGTTGAGCCCGGCCTTGCGCCAGGCGGCCGCCGCCACAGGGTCAAAATCCACCCCGAGCACATGCGCGCCCCGGTTCATCAGCCGCTGCATGATCGCGCCGCCATAGCGCCCCACCCCGAAGACGATCACGTCCGGCGCTTTGCTCCCCACATCAACAGCGCTCAAGTCTTCGGGCATCCCGTGCCCCTTGTCGATCAGCGCCAACAGCGGTGCCATCCGCTCATACAGCCAGTGGGAATAGGTAATCATGTAGGTGGAGGCCGCGATGGTGATGAGCCCGACAAGCGTCACAAGCCCCATGCCTTGCCCGGTCACGTGCCCGAGCGACAGCCCCATCGCCATGAAGATCAGCGAGAACTCGGAAATCTGCGCCACCGTCAATCCGGCGAGAAATCCCGTCCGGGCGCGGTAGCCCATGGCGCGCATGATGATCAGCACGATGAGCGGGTTGCCGATGAGTACGAACAGCGAGAACACAATCGCCGCGCCCACACTGTCCCCGAGGATGGCAAGGTCCAGCGCGGCCCCCAGCGAGATGAAGAAGAACAGCAGCAGGAAGTCCCGCAGCGCCGCCAGCCGCGCCGCAATCGCCTCGCGGAACGGCGTCGACGCCAGCGACACCCCGGCAAGCAACCCGCCCAGCTCCTTGCCGAACCCCAGATAGTGCCCCACCGCCGCCAGAAGCGCCGCCCAGCCGATGGCAAAGGCAATCAGCAACTCAGGCGCCGCCGCCATTCGCGTCACCAGCGGCGTTGCCACAAAGCGGATGAACAGCCCCACCAGCCCGACCAGCGCCGCCCCATAGACAAACACCATCATCACATCGAGAAGACCGCCCTCCCCGTCGGCCGCCCCCGCCCCCTGGCCGATCGCCGACAGCACAATCATCGCAGCGACCACCACAAGGTCCTGCACGATCAGGAATCCCAGCGCGATGCGCCCATGCAGCGAGTCAATCTCGCGCTTGTCCGACAGCAGCTTGACGATGATGATCGTCGACGAGAACGTGAGCGCAATGCCCACATAAACGGACGTCACCCAGTCAAACCCAAGCGCCAGCGCGATCAGGAATCCGAAGGCAGAGGTAAACGCCACCTGCCCCAGCCCGGTCACCAGCGCCACCGGCCCCAGCGTCCGCACAAGCTTCAGGTCGAGCTTCAGCCCCACCAGAAACAGCAGCACCGCAATGCCCAGTTCGGCCAAGAGGTCGATATGCGCGTCCGACCGGGCAATGCCCAGCACCGACGGTCCCGCCAGCACGCCAACGGCAATGAAGCTGACGATCAGCGGCTGGCGCAGCAACAGCCCCGCAAAGCCGACAGCTGCGGCCAGCACAAGCAGCGCGGAAATTTCATAGAAGACGTATCCGGAAACAATGTCTGCCATAGCCCTACGCCGTGGCCAGGGTCACCGCCTGCCACGCACCGAATATGGACGGCCTATTGCTCCCCCGAGCAATCGCGGCTGATACCTGCCGCAGACCCAACACATCGTCCGAATGAACTCGGCCAGAGGATACAATGGCGACCGTCTGTTCGTCATCGTATTTCAGCGGGCCCGCATGGCAATCAAACCGGAAGCGGCATGCCGGAAGACCACTTTTTCGCCCATCGACCCGCTAATTCGCCGTATCGGCATTTCATCATCACTATTGATGATGAAACCCTGAATTATTGGCGGTACTCCTGATTTAGCGATTGCTCGCCCGGGACCTCGACGGGGTCTGCATCCATTGCCGGTGCACCACCCCGCCGTTAGGGTTTTGCCGGGTGCACGCCATTTTGGGGAGAGAATGATGCGTTTTCGCGCCGCCATCTCGGCATTTCTGGTTTCCGCCGGTCTGACAGCCGCTGCCCTGCCCGCAGCTGCCGCGACCAATGTTGTGTATATTCTCGATGCGTCGAACTCCATGTGGGGCCAGATCGACGGAACGGCGAAGATTGAGACGGCTCGGGAGGTCATGGGAGATCTCCTGGCCAATGTGGCGGAGGGCACGACGGTGGGCCTTCTCGCCTATGGCCACCGCTCCGAAGGCGCCTGCGACGACATCGAGGTCCTGTCGGGCCTTGGTGCTGAAACGCCGGAGGCGCTTCTTGCCAAGCTCAACGAGCTGAAGCCCAAGGGCAAGACGCCCATCGCCGGTGCGCTGCAGGCCGCCGCAGGCGTGTTTCCCACCAATGACGCCAACAACAACGTCATCCTCATCTCCGACGGCATCGAGACCTGCAGCGGCGACCCGTGTGCCGTTGCTGCCGACCTTGCCAAGGGCGGTGTGGACACCAAGGTGCATGCCGTCGGCTTCGACGTGGATGATGCCGCCCGCGAGCAGCTTGAGTGTATCGCGGAAAAGGGCAACGGCTCCTACTACAATGCCGGCAATGCGGATGAGCTGAAGGTGGCCCTGGCCGAGGTGAAGGAAGTGGTGGAAGCCGCCCCCGAGCCCGCCCCGGAACCGGAGCCCGAGCCTGAACCCGCTGAACCCACCCTGGCGCAGTTCTTTTTCGATGGCTTCGACAGCGAGCTGAGCGAAGACTGGGTCGTCAACAACCCGAACCCCGACGCCTTCATCGTCGAGGACGGCAATCTGCTAATGATCAACAGCACCATTGCCGGGTTCAACAGCGACACACCGCAGAACCTCATTGTCCTGAAGCGCGACCTGCCCAAGGGTGACTGGGATGCCCACTTCACCTTCACCGGCGAGTTCAAGACCGGCAAGGACAACGTCACCTTCGGCCTCTTCAAGGATAGCGCCAACTATCTTGCCGGCCGCTTCTGGAGCAATGCCGGATGCTGCGGCTGCAGCCATGCCGGCGTCGGCATCTACAAGAACTCCGGCGGCACGATCACCAAGTTCGAGCGCCCCGTCATCGGCAATGCCATTGGCTGCGGTGCCGGCATGTCGGCGGAACGCCTGACAAGTGAGCTGACGGAGAATGAGACCCGCCCAATCCGCCTGTCCCTGCACAAGCGCGGCCGCAGCTACCATGTGAGCTTCGACCGGGGTGAGGTCGCAGAAGACGGCACGAAGATCGTCGTCGAGACCGACCCGCTCACTTCCCTGCGCGCGCCGGGCGAGATCGCCTTCCTGATCGGCAAGTGGAAGCAGGCCGACGGCGAAGTGCTGATCAATATCGACTCCGTCGAAATCGTGTCCGTGTCCGAATAGGACGCTTCCGGCACGCAACGCGACATCGCGGCGGAAGTCCTCACCGGGGCTTCCGCCGTTTTGCTTTCAAGGCACTGCCAACAGGGGATCAGGGTCATGGGCCGACACGCCATGAAGGGCACAGCCGTCGCCGCCACACTCATGCTCATAGTCATGGGCACCGGCATGGGCATGAGCATGGGTATCGGCACCCATACACAGGCCAGGGCGCAGGAGCTTCCGGACCTCGACCTGCCGGAGCTTGTGCTGCCCGAATTCGAGCCCGTTCTGCCCGAACCGCTTCCCCTGCCCGAGCCGATAGAGATGGAGCCGATGCCGGTGGACCCGGCCCCGGGTGAGACCGCCGACACCACGCCCCGCCCGAGCGACATCTACAGCGCGGAAAAGCGCAAGGTCTCTGACATCGAGACCCAGTCCTATTCAGACCTGGACGGTGCAAAGGCCCAGGCCCGTGACCTCAAGACCGAGCTTGCCTCCCGCCGCGAAGTTGAACAGGCCAGCGCAGAAAGCTACCAGCGCCGCGCCGATGGCTGGAACGAATTGGCCGATGGCAGCGAGGCGGACGCTGACAAGAACCGTCAGCGCGCCGACGACATTCTGGCGGGCATCAATGCAAGCCTCACGGACGAGGAGAAGGCCGAGCTGCGCCGTCAGGCAGAATTCTGGCGTGACCTGGCCGCAGGCGACGACAAACGCGCGCAGGAACGCCGCGCCGAGGCATCCAAGCAACTCAAGGAAGGGGAAGTCTTCCGTGACCGCATGGCATTGCTGGATGACCTGATCGCCCGCCTCGACAAGGTGCTGGCCCGCGAACCAGAGGAAGACAAGCTGGCCGATGCAGGCGGCGGCGATAAGGCCGGGACGGATACCCCCGCTGAAGAACCCGTCCGCGCTGACTATGAAATGGGCCTCGGCCAGAGCTTGGGCATCTGGCGGCCTGATGACGCACCGGACGAGGTGATGGTCGTCGTCCAGAAAACACCGGACACGGACAGCCGCGCCCTGGAGCTGCACACAGCCGACCGGGTATGGCAGGGCCTCTATCACGACCTTGGCGGCAGCGGTGACCGGGCAACAGAGCCCCGCCTCACCTTCAGCTACATTCCCAAGGCCGAGGAGATGAACCCCGAGATCCCCGACGCCGCGCGCAAGGCGGTGGAAGGAGACCTCGTATGGCGCATCGAAGCCTTTGAAAGCGGCAGTGCCGCCAACCCGGCCCTCGCCTTCAACTTCTTCCGCGGGCGGGTGCGCTGGAAGGATGACGCACCGCAGGAGGCGCGGGTGGATGGCGACGGCCCGCCCAAGCGCTTCGAGGCGCGCCAGGACACGGTGCTCGCCACCCGCCTTGCCGCCCCCACCCTGCTGTTCGTGCGGCTTGCCAACAAGCGCCACGACCCGTCCCTGCGCAGCCTCGAGGCAATCACCCGGGGCATGCCTCTGATCATCAACGTGGTGACAAGCGGGTCGTCCGCCAAGGAGATCGGGTCGAGCCTTGCGGTTGATGTCACATCTGAATCCGGCGGCAGCACGAAGCTCACCCTCACCCGGCAGCGGGTGACGCCGGACAATCGCGTCATCTATGGCCATAGCGGCGTCATCACCATTGGCGGTGACGCACCGGAGCGGGAATACGCCCCCTTCGCCGCCCCGCCGCGCCGCATCTACGGGTGGATCGTCTCAGCCCTCGGCGTCGGCGAGGTCGAGCCCGGCCCCCGCCTCAGCGTGCTACCGGACAATGGCGACGAGGTGGAGTTCCGCTATGGCGATGCGTCCCAGCGGTTTCCCGTCTATGCCACATGGGTGCAGCGGGCAGTTGCTCAGTATGAAGAGCAGATGACCACCATGGCCGCCACCTATGGCGGTGTGCTGGCCTCAAGCCAGCCCGAGGCCATCAAGGCCGAAGCACGCGATCGCCTGCGCATGCTGGCCAACTACCAGCGCCTGAGCCAATCCGAGCACCTGACCGACCTGCACCGGATGGCGATCGCCGAGGCCTATCTCGGCCGCCCCAATGGCCGCCGGCTGCTGGCTTTCAGCAAAACCAAACTTGAAGAGATCCACACCACCGTGCGCCGTGGCGAGGCGGCCTTCGGCGAGCCCGATGTGATTTCATCCGCCACCTGGATGGCGATCTGCGGGACCATGAGCTCCAAGAGCTACGCCCTCTCCCTGCAGGCACCGGAGATACGCGGCCGCGCCGCCACCAGCGAGGAAATTGGTGACGCCATCCAACGCGAAGCCCTGGCGGCCCTCGGCCATACAGGCATCAATGCGGTGAAGGCGCTGGACGAGGACGGGCTCGACTGGGTGCACACGCTGGAGCGCCAGTGCCTGGACCGGGTGCTGGTCCGCGTCAGCCGCAATCTGCTGAACCGTGCCCTGAAGGATTACGGAACGTCGCTCGCCTTCGGTCTCTATGAAGGCATCGCCATGGCGTCCGGCGCCGACGACATCGCCATCGCCTTCTTCGAGACCGACATTCACGGCAACAAGGTGCCGCAATATTCCCTGCCCTGGTGGGTGTCCACCCTGTCGGTGGCGGTCGAATGGGCCGGTGCGCTGGACGAGGTGGTGACCCTCGGCCGCAAGAACGTGGACGCAGACATCTGGCGCGCAGCCGCCCGCAACGTGGCTGATGACGTCTCCTGGTCAGACGCGCTCATCGACAAGACCATGAAGCAGGTGACGCGCTACTTCCCCACCACACCGGCCATCGGCAACGACGTTCGCACCATCATCCGCCGCGCCGACGGTGCCGTGGAGGAACTGCCGGAACTGGCCGAGGACGCGCTGGACGCCCTGCCCGCAAGCCTGACCCCCGCCCAGAAGAAACAGACGGTCACCGACCTCATTCCCCTCGAAGAGGTGGACGAGGTAATGCCCGCCGCCGCAAAGCCGCGCTACACCGACCAGGTGCGCGAGGCCGGCGACCCGCTGGGCTCAGCGCTCGGCACCGGCCTGCACAATCCCGGCACAAGGGCATATGAGATCAACCCGCAGACGGGCGTCGCCAACTGGTATGGCAATGACGCCAAGCCGTTGGGCAATCTGGGAGCGGATTTCTGCCAGATCGGCAATGAGCATGCCTGCGAGGGCCTCTCCGCCGCCTACATGATCTTCCAAGAGGAAAAGCTGATCCTCAACGAAGGCGCCATGCATGGGGAGATGCTGCGGGCCTTCGTCCAGCGCAAGGTGGGCCAGGGCTTTGACGCCGCCACGGCGACCCGCGCTTTCATCGATGCGGGCTTCGGCCATTTCACCGGCTACCGCGCCCGCGACATCGCCTACTACCTGCGCAGCCGCGGCTATGAGGTTCATGCCTTCAACCCTGCGCGGCGGGGCCGCTATTCCCTCGCCATGCTGCAGAGCGCCATCCAGAAGGGCTACAAGCTGCGGGTCGGCATCCGCAAGCCGGGCCAGATCGCCGGCGGCCATGCCGTGGTGGTGCAGTCCATCGTCGAGGACAGGTTCGGCCGCATCAAGGACGTGGTGTTCTTCTGCCCCACCCAGGGCGGCCTTCTGAAGATGAAGGCGTCGAACTTCGAACGCTGGATGATCCAGAACATGGATTACGACGTGGTCTACGCCATGCGCCGGGTGAACCCGCCGGTGAACTGACAGCGCCCCCTATGGCCAGGCGGTCTCCGCCGCGCCGAGCGCCACGAGTTCCCCGCCGCCACCATCGCGGAAGCTCAGCGCGTCACTCGCATGGGGATCGAAGATGCGGTTCACACTCATCGCGGTGGGATCATAGGCCACATACATGCCCCACAGCGCCCCATCGAGCGCCAGCGCCCCGTCCGCATCATAGGACGCACGCAGCAGCAGCCAGCGCGGCGGTGACCAGCTTGCGATCAGCTCGTTGGAGATGGCCGGTGGCAGGGACTTGTTCATCGAGCACGGCTCCTTGTGCGTTCCCCGTGCCACCACGCGGCGCCCATCGAAATAGGCGTCGGTGAAGACATAGGAGCACGGGCCGTCCTTCTCGGTGAAATCGATGGTCAGCCGGCGCGCCTGCCCGCTTGCCTTCACCGCGTTGAATGCCACCGGGTCCAGACGTTCCGAGGTCGGCAGGTTCTTGCCGGTCATCTCGTCTTCAAGCGTTTTCAGCTCACGCTCCAGCGCCACCTTGCGCGCGTCCCCGTCAGGCACGATCTGCCGCTCGCCCTTGTATTCCCACGGCTCATCCAGGCGGCGGAAACGTTCCTGGCGGATGATCTCCGCCGTCTCCGGGTGCTCCCAGACAAATTCCTTGGCGCTGCCAAGCTCGTCCAGTTCCTCACGCACCCGCGTCATGTCCGCTTCGATCATCGCAGGCGAGCGGCGCACCCGCCCGTCATCCGCGCTGCCACCGGTGATCTTCATGCGGAACTTCTCGTTCTCCCACAGCCCGAAGATCGACGCGATGCGGTCGCGGATTTCACGCGCGGTAAAGGCCCGCGGCACAGCGCTCTCGTCGGGGGCCGCCATCAGCGTCGGCGCCCCCGTCTCCGCGTCCCGCACAACTTCGGTCTTGCCCGGCAGGGAGAACTCGTAAGCATCATCCCCATCGCTCTCCCGCAACGCCTGCAACACCAGTTCGGCGGTCTGCGGCGACCAGTCGATGCGCACCATGTCACCATCTTCCAGCGCGATTTCATGCCCGGTCTCAAGCCCGCCGGCAGCCTTGAGCTGCTCCACGGCGGCAGCGGCCGCAAGCACCGCATCACGCGAGGCATCCTCGCCCATATGCGACTTCACCATCTCGACGAGCGGATCGCCGGTCACCTTGGTTAGTTCTGAAATGATGTCGAACGTGGTCTCGTCGCCCGGGGTCAGTTTCATCAGCCGCGCCACCTCGGCCACGGGCTTGCTGAGATCAACCGGCTTGCCGCCCCATGACCCCACCTGCGCCCGCTTGAAGGCATTCATCGCCTTGTCGAAAATCGCCTGCTTCTCGGGAGAGGCCGCCTTGCGGGCGGCCTTGAGCGTATCGCCCGACGCGTCATAGACCTGCCCCGCCAGCCCCGCGAGATGCGCGGGCACCCGTTCCGCGCGCGCCGGCAGCGCAGCTAGTGCCACACCCAGCCCCACCGCGAGAACGGTCACTGCGCAAAAGCCCAAGGGCCGCATGACATGGCGACCCCGATGCCGTGCAGACGGCTTGTTCCGATGGGTAACGCGCATTCTCCTGCCCTCCCCGGCATGGCCTTGCAGCTTCATGTCCCACACGACGATCCTACACCAGAAGAAGCCACAGCGCGTCCCCCATGCAGCAATGGCCTATCTGCCGCGCAGGCACCCTGCTAAGCCTGTGCGCAGGTATCCCGAGCCAAGAGCAAGAAGAAACAACGCCCCATGGAAGCCTTCCTCAGCGCCACGGCCCTCGTCGCCATCGCCGAAATCGGCGACAAGACCCAGCTTCTGGCGCTGCTGCTGGCCGCCCGCTTCCGCGCGCCGCTCACCATCATCGCAGGCATCCTCGCAGCCACCCTCGCCAACCACGCCGCGGCCGCCTGGGCCGGCAGCACGGTCGCCATGCTGGTGGATGCGCAATGGTTTACCTATGCGGTGGCCGCGGGCTTTTTCGCCATGGCGCTGTGGGTGCTGATCCCGGACAAGCCGGACGCCCCTGCCCGCCTCGACCGCTATGGCGGCCCCTTCATGGCGACGCTCGTGCTGTTCTTCCTCGCCGAGATCGGCGACAAGACCCAGATCGCCACCATTGCCCTCGCCGCCCAGCATCAGGATGTGCTGCTGGTCACCCTCGGCACGACGCTCGGCATGCTGCTGGCGAATGTCCCGGCGGTCCTGCTCGGCCACAAGGCCGTCGACCACCTGCCGCTGACCGCCATCCGCATCGCCAGCGCCCTCCTCTTCGCCGCAACCGGCGCATGGATGCTCTGGCGCATGGCATGAGACGCAGGCGCGGTACTCGAATCCGCTCGTAGCAGGCCAGAAAATTTCGCAAAAAATAGTCCGTATCGCCCGCGATTTACTCTTTGCACAGCCAAGCCCTGCTACCGACCACACGCGAAAACTGCAGAGTTCTCCTCTTTTTCGGGCCAGGAAGCGCTCGAACCTATTCGACTTGGCCCGCGATCCCTTTCCAAGAGGTCACCGCAGGTAGTTCGATGTGGAAATTGTCCATTAATACCTGACTGCCAGACTCTGGATACTTGAAGACCTGACTGGACTTGACCCGCTACTGGCGGAAGTGCCGGTGCGCCCAGCCTGTCCCTGAAGAGACGTCGCAGACATCTGGAAGGAGACAAAGATGGCATTACAAACAGTCAACGTCGCGCGCATGGGCGATGAATTACCCGACGCTGCACCAATCGGCCTGTCCAAGGAAAACTTCCTTGTTCAGCTCCTGACCAACTGGAGCCAGACCCTGGAAGATGTGGCCGGGCTTGAAGAAGCTTCCGGCATGATCAGCGTCGTTGGCGGCATGATCGGACTGCAGATCAATCAGGAATACCGGCAACATTTCGGGCGCGATCTTATGGATCGTGAACTTGTCGCCCAGGTTCTCGTGGACCTCAAACGCCGCATAGATGGCGGCTTCTCCATCGAGCGCATCACCGACGAAGCCATCGTGCTCGTCAATTCAAAATGCCCCTTCGGTTCATCCGTCAACGGACGAACCTCGCTGTGCATGATGACATCCAACGTCTTCGGCAAGATTGCCGCAGAAAATCTGGGCTATGCCCGAATTGAACTCGCTGAAACCATTGCTTCAGGTGACGGCAGGTGCCGGGTAATTGTTCACCTGCGCCCGTCAGACTCCGCGTCTGAAATCGACGGCCGCGAGTATTTCAGCGAACAGCCACTCTAGGGACACCATGGTCGCGCTGGCGATTAAATCAGTCCTCAATGGCATAGCCGACCCGACATTCATTGTGGATCTCTCGGGAGCGGTCTTGTGCCACAACAAAGCAGCCCGCGAATGGCTCGACGCTTTCGCCGAGACACGCCTGGCCGACACAGCCGGCCCGGTGCCGCAGGACACTCTGCTCCAGGAGCTGCTTCCCACCAGCAAAGACAAGATCAACCGGCTGCTGAAAACCTGCGCCACAGTCAGCGGATTGATCCCGACATCCATTGTCCTGCCGGGCAATGACAACACCAGGTGCCGCTTCGTTATCCATGGCAATCTCATGCGTCTGGATGAAAACGCGCCTCCCGGGCACATAATGCTGCGCCTGTTCCGTGATCAGGGCGTCTCCTCCCATCGCTTTGCCGAACTCAACGAAACCCTGAAGCGCAAGAACATCGCCCTGCAGGAAGAGCGGCATCTGGCACGGGTCGACGAGCTCACGGGCCTGCTCAACCGCCGCACCCTGTTTGAAGAATTCGACCGCGAGTTCGAGCGCGCCCGGCGTTATCAGCGCCCCCTCGCCTTCATGTTGCTCGATCTGGATTACTTCAAGAAAATCAATGACAGCTACGGCCATCCGGGCGGTGACAGGGTGTTGAAGGATCTGTCCGCCATCATTCGCCGCTCCACTCGCAAATGCGATTTTGCCGGCCGTATAGGCGGGGAGGAATTCGCCGTCCTTCTTCCCGAAACCGATCTCAACCAGTCAATCGTTGTCGCCACCCGCATTTGCAAGGCGGTGTCGGCCCATGCCAGCAGATACAGAAATCAGGAAATCCGCACCACGGTCAGCATCGGCGTTACCGAGTCCCGGGGCCATAAATCGCTGGACGCCATCTATGAGAGCGCCGACCGGGCGCTCTATACCGCCAAGGCCGACGGCCGTGCCCGTGTCGTCAGTGCAGTAGAGTCGCTGCAGCGAACCGTCTCCCTCAGCGCGTCCTATCCCGAGGTAAAGTTCCTGTCTGTTGCCTCCGGCGACTGAGCCAGACCGGTCCGGGCCGCGGCACCTGTCCCGGCATTCTGCGCGGTCCATGCCACCCGTGCCCACGCCCCATTACAGTGGGAGAGCTGTGCGCACGCCCGCGCCGGTGGCCATCTTGACCCTTGTGGCCCATCGGCCTTGCGGAGATTGGTGACACGCGACAATCCTGTTCCGGTGCACGGCAGGAACCACGCACATTCAGCATCATCACGAATTCGGGAAGGGAATGGTGGGCGCACAAGGACTCGAACCTTGGACCCGCTGATTAAGAGTCAGCTGCTCTACCAACTGAGCTATGCGCCCATCCGGGCAGGGAAAATCGGCGGCCGGACAAAGTGATTTGTCGTTGGAAGAAAGCCACCGCCTGCGCGAGTGAGGGCGCGTAATAGCAAACAGGTCCGGGGAGGGCAAGCACCAAAACCGCTTTTGCGGCCCGCACCATGTGCCGGTTTCGGGGCCGTGGCGCGCCGGACCGGGTTTCAGAGCCCTGACGGCGCATTTCCTGCAGATTCAGGCGGCTTTCAGACCTCTTCCGGCGGCTTGGCGCCTGGACGCTGGTGGCAGCAGCGGGGCTGTGCGGGAACTGTCGGCATGCCCGGATGTTGGCCTTTCAGACACCACCGGCATCGATCCCCTCCCCCAACCCGCAGGAAAGGCACCAGCATGGCCGCCGAAAACAAATCCAGTGACCACGGTCCGTCCGTAAAGGATGACGAGGTCTATGAAAGCCTGCGCGAGGACGGGGCGAGCAAGGAGAAGGCTGCCCGCATCGCCAACGCCCAGGCGGACCCGTCCCGGTCTCCCTCGAAGAAAGGCGGCAGCAATCCGCCCTACGAGGAATGGACCAAGGACGAGCTGTATGACCGCGCGCAGGAGATCGGCATCGAGGGCCGTTCTTCGATGACCAAGGACGACCTGATCGACGCCCTGCGCTCCCACTGACCGGCCGGAAGGCCATTTTGCCCGAGGCCCGTCATGACCCAGCACCTGCCCGCCTATATCGCCACCCTCGTGGTGTTTCTCGCCCTTGATTATGTGTGGCTGGGCCACGTGGCACGGGACTTCTACGCCCGCGAGATGGGCGACCTGATGCACGAGCGGCCCAACTTCGCGATCGCCGCCCTGTTTTACGCAATCTATGCCGCGGGCATCGTGCTGTTCGCGGTCAATCCAGCGCTCGCGCAGGACAACTGGCAGACAGCAGCCCTGCTCGGCGCAGCGCTCGGCTTCCTTGCCTATGGCACTTATGACGTGACCAACCTTGCCACCATCAAGGGCTGGCCGTGGCGCATGGCTGCGGTCGACATGGCATGGGGCAGCGCGCTGACGGCGCTGAGCGCCACGTCTGCGTTCTGGATCATCAAATTGATCAGGTAAGCGGCCTAGAGAATGCCGCCGCCGCGCGGCAGCTCTTCCTGGCGATGCACATAGATGCTCATCATCAGGCCGAAGCCGGCCATGATCACCAGCATGGCCGAGCCGCCGTAAGAGACGAGCGGCAGCGGCACGCCGACAACCGGAATGAGCCCCATCACCATCGCCGCGTTGATGAACACATAGAGGAAGAAATTGACCGCCAGCGCCGCCACCAGCAGGCGGCCGAACTGGTGCCGCACGCCCACCGCCACGCTGAAGGCAAAGCCGAGCACGGCGAGATAGAGCCCCATCAGCGCAAGGCCGCCCATTAGGCCCATTTCCTCCGACAGCATCACGAAAATGAAGTCGGTCTGCTTTTCCGGCAGGAAGTTGAGGTGGCTTTGGGTGCCTTCCATGAAGCCCTTGCCCCACACCCCGCCGGAGCCAAGCGCGATCTTGGCCTGGGTGGTGTGATAGCCCGCGCCCAGCGGGTCGCGCGACGGATCAAGGAAGGTGAACACACGCTCCCGCTGATAGGGCAGCAGGAAATATTGCCACCCGACCGGGATGGCAATCAGCGCCGCCACGCCCGCGCCGATGACATAGCGCCATGAGAGCCCGGCCATGAAAATGATCGCAATGCCCACCACGGTCAGCAGCAGCGACGTACCCAGATCCGGCTGCCGCAGCACCAGCAGCACCGGCAGGCCGATCATCGCCAGGGCAGGCAGCAGATAGAGCGGATGCGACACCCGGTCATGCTCAAGCATGTGGTAGTAGCGCGCCAGCGCCAGCGCCAGGGTGATCTTCATGAGCTCGGACGGCTGCAGCTGAATGACGCCGAGATTGATCCAGCGCGTGGCGCCCATGCCGGTGGTGCCCGCCACTTCCACGCCGATGAGCAGCAGCAGGGCAAAGCCATAGGCCGGATAGGCAAGCTGCATCCACACCCGGGGGTCGATGACGGCAAACACCATCAGCAGCACCATGCCCATGGCGAAACGCACCATCTGGCGCGACGCCCACGGATCGAAATTGCCGTCGGCGGCCGAATAGAGCATGGCAAAGCCGACCGAGGCGATGGCCGTCAGCAGCAGGACAAAGCCCCAATTGATCTCGTAGAGCTTGTCGCCGAGGCTCAGGCGGCCCGAGCGGGAAATTGCTTCGAGAACCATCAGCCACCTCCCCCGCTGCGCCTGCCGGTGAGCGCTGCCCGCCGCGACAGGCCGTTGCCGCCGCCGGGCACCTGCTCATAGGCGGCCATGTTCATCGGGTCGCGGGTCAGCACGCGGGTCATCACGTCCTTGGCGACCGGGGCCGCCGCCGCGCTGCCGCCGCCGCCATGATCAACGATCACGGAAATCGCGTAGCGCGGATTTTCTACCGGCCCGTAGCCGACAAACAGGGCGTGGTCGCGGAACTTCCACGGCAGCTCGTCATTCTTCAAAACGCCGCGGGCGCGCTCCTCGCGCGAGATGCGGCGCACAAGCGCTGTGCCGGTCTTGCCTGCCATGGCGGCATTTTCCAGCGGCAGGCGGGAACGGAAGGCCGTGCCGCCCGGCACGTTCACCACTTCGTTCATGCCCCGCTGGATGATGGAGATATGCGCCGGCGGAATGCCCATGGGCACCGCCTGCGGCATCTCGCGCAATTGTCCGCCCACGGAGCGGACCAGCCACGGCCGCACCGCCGTGCCGCCATTGGCGATGCGCGCGGCCATGGTGGCAAGCTGCAGGGGCGTCGTCAGCACATAGCCCTGGCCGATCGAGGCATTGAGCGTCTCACCCTGCTGCCAGGGCACACCGGTGGTGGCGCGCTTCCACCCGGCGGAGGGGATGTTACCCGCCTTCTCACCGGCCATGTCCACCGCCAGCTGGTCACCCAGACCAAAGCGGCGCGCCATCTTCTCGATCTTGTCGATGCCCAGCCGCTTGCCGATCTCGTAGAAATAGACGTTGCAGGAGTGCTTGATGGCATCGACCATATCCATGGGCCCGTGCCCGCCGCGCTTCCAGCAGTGGAAGTCATGGCTGCCCAGGCTCACCTTGCCGCTGCAGAAGATTGTGCGGTTGGGGGCGATCACCCCCGCATCAAGCGCTGCCAGTGCCACCACCATCTTGAAGGTGGAGCCCGGCGGGTACTGCCCGGCCAGCGTCTTGTTGACCAGCGGGTTGAGCTCGTTGTTGGTGAGCCCCTCCCACTCCGCCTGGCTGAGACCGATATTGAACAGATTGGGGTCAAAGCCAGGTGCGGACACGATGCTGACGAGTTCGCCCGTCACCACATCCATCACAACGATCGACGCGCTTTCGCCGCGTACCCGCTCGGTGGCGTAGCGCTGGATATCCATGTCCAGCGTCAGCACCACTTCATCGCCCGGCGTGCCGGGATTCTTGGCCAGTTCGCGGATCACCCGGCCATAGGCGTTCACCTCGACACGGCTGTTGCCCGCCTGGCCGCGCAATTCCTTTTCCAGCATCCGCTCAACGCCGGAGCGCCCGACACGGAAGCCGGGAAGCTGCAGCAGCGGGTCATCCTCGCCTTCAAAGTCGCGATCCGTCACCGCCGCCACGTAGCCGACTACATGGGCCAAGTCTTCCCCATACGGATAATGCCGCGTATCGCCCACTTCCGGTGTCAGCCCCGGCAGGTCCGGCGTATGGATGTTGATCTCGGCAAAGGTCTCCCACTCGAGGTTCTCCGCCACCGTCAGCGGGACAAAACCGCGCTTCTGGCGCACCTCCCGCAGCACGCGCTTGCGGGTGCGCTCGGAGATATCGATGATCTCGGAGAGTTTCTCGAGCGTTGCTTCCACATCGTCGGTCTGTTCGGGGATCAGCACCACACGGAAATTCTGACGGTTGCTCGCCAGCTTCTCCCCGAAGCGGTCCACGATTTCGCCGCGCAGGGGCGGCAGCAGCCTGACATTGACGCGGTTTTCCTCGGCCAGGATTTCGTATTCCTGGCTTTCGATCACCTGCAGGTAATACATGCGCCCCGCCAGCACCGTGAACAGCGCCAGCTGGCCGCCGCCGATCACCGCCGCCCGGCGGGTGAACAGCTTCTGTTTTTCCTCATCGCGATTATCAAGCGCCATGGCTCCGCCCTCCCCCTAGGCCGCCGGTGCCAGCACCGTCAGGCGCTGGTTGATCCGGGAGAGGATGAAAGACATGGGCGGATAGACGGCGATGGTGATCAGTGCCTGCCAGATGAGCGGCATCGGGTTCACCACAACGCCGTAATGAACCGACGCCCCGAACCAGGCAATCGCCGCCGCAAGGCCGCAGACCGCCATGAAGCCGACCCACAGGGTGGAGAAGCTGCGGCCCACAAGGAACAGGCGCTGGGAATGGGTGAGGCCGAAGCCGGCCAGCAGTACCACCGTGTAGAGCCCAAGCGGCCCGCCCGACAGCACGTCCTGCAACAGGCCGATGCCGAACACCGCCCAGGGCGGGAAGAATTCGGGCCGGTGCACCGCGAAGAAATAGGCCACCGCCAGCGTGAAGATGGGGGCCGTGGTGCCGCCCGTGCCGATGCCGACCGGGATCAGCCCCAGCAGCACGCAGACCAGCGACAGCCCGACGGGCACCGCGATCCAGAATGCTTGCGACAGGTCCCGCATGGCTCAGAGATCGCTTTCCCCGGCCGTTTCACGCGGCGTCTCACGCGCGGTGTCACGTGAAGTCTCGGGCGCCGCACGCGCGCTGTCCGTGCCGGATGCAGCACCGGGCTGCCCGGCCCGCTCGACGATCTGGTCAGCGGCCGCAGGTGCGGACGCCCCCGGCAGTTCCGGCGTGGCGGCATCTTCCGGCGCTGTTTCCTCGCCGGCGGCAGCTTCGTCCGTATCGGCGGTCACAAGGTCCGGGAAGTCATAATTCAGCACACGCACGGTGCTGGTGCGGTCGAACTCGGAATAGGTCTGAAGACGCGGGCTGCCGTCGCTGGCAAGCACCACCATGCCCACCGGCAGGTCCGGCGGCATCAGCCCGCCATGGCCGGAGGTGACAATGCGGTCGCCCGGCTTGAGGCGCGCTTCCGGCGCCAGGAACTGGATCTTGGGAAAGCGGCTGTTGTCGCCCACCGCGATGGCGCGATAGCCCTCGGGCTCCACCCGCACGGGGATGCGGCTGTTGAGGTCGGTCAGAAGCAGCACGCGCGACGCCGTGGCCCCGGCACTTACGACGCGGCCGATCAGCCCCTGGTCGTCCACCACTGCTTGCCCCGCTTCGGCGCCTTCCGAGGCCGGAACATTGACGATGAAGGCATGAACGAATGGGCCGCCGCTGTCGCCGATGATCTTGCCGGTCG
Organism: Pyruvatibacter mobilis; assembly: GCF_012848855.1. NCBI lineage: Bacteria > Pseudomonadati > Pseudomonadota > Alphaproteobacteria > Hyphomicrobiales > Parvibaculaceae > Pyruvatibacter > Pyruvatibacter mobilis. The sequence continues at coordinate 759,575 of NZ_CP051630.1, read as the reverse complement.
CATACTGGATTGCCGGATCAACCGTCACGTCCAGCAGCGCTTCGAAACGCGCCACCCGGCGCTCGAGTGCCAGAGCCTTTTCGCGCCATTCACGCAGCGCTTCGTTCTCGGCACGCAGCCGCGCGTTCTCCTCGAAGACGTAGGCGTATTCGTCTGTTGATGCGATGAAATTGCGTACCGCTGCGACAGGCCGCGAGGCCAGTTCGAGCAGGGGCGCGGAAAGGTCGGTCATCACCTGGCGCGTGCGGTCCACCAGATAGCTTTCCGCGCGGCCGACAAGCAGCACGGAGGCAATGGTGAGCGTCAGCACCAGCGACAGCCGGTACGACGACACCCGGAACGGTAACTTGACCCTGTTGGTCGGTTCCCTCACTGCACACGCCCTCTTGGCAGGCCGGAAATGGCCGTGCCCGCCGAATTGCCGGTCTGAAAGCGCCCCCACGCCCCGGTCAGACCGTCAGCAAACGGCTAGAAGCTAATTGCTTGAGATAACAGCATTATTAACGCCATCCCTCAAGCACACCCAATCACTTCAGGCCGCCTGCAATTCCGTGTCAGCGGTCCCCTCGCCGCGTTCGATTGACCTAGTAAACCGACGACAGCACGTGGCGCATGGTGCGGATATGCTCCAGCGCCATGCCGGTGCCCATGGCCACGCAGGACAGGGGCTCATCGGCGATGGACACAGGCAGGCCCGTTTCCTCGCGCAGCACCTGATCCAGATTGGCCAGCAGCGCGCCGCCACCCGTGAGCACGATGCCCTTGTCGACGATGTCGGCGGCCAGCTCCGGCGGCGTGGCTTCCAGCGCCACCTTGACGGCTTCGACGATGGCACCAACCGGCTCGGCCAGGCTTTCGGCGATCTGCCGCTGCGAAATGGTGATTTCCTTGGGCACGCCGTTCATCAGGTCACGGCCCTTGATCTCGATGGTCATGCCCGCGCCGTCATCCGGAATGGCAGCCGAGCCGACTTCCTTCTTGATGCGTTCCGCAGAGCTTTCACCCACCAGCAGATTATGGTGACGACGGATATAGCCGATGATGGCTTCATCCATCTTGTCGCCGCCCACGCGCACGGAGCGCGAATAGACGATGCCGCCCAGCGACAGGACGGCCACCTCGGTGGTGCCGCCGCCGATATCAACGACCATCGAGCCTGTCGGCTCGGTCACCGGCAGGCCGGCACCAATGGCCGCGGCCATCGGCTCTTCAATCAGATAGACCCGGCGCGCACCTGCGGACAGCGCGGATTCCTGGATCGCCCGGCGCTCCACCGCCGTCGAGCCCGACGGCACGCAGACGATGATCTGCGGATTGGCGAAGGAACGGCGATTGTGCACCTTGCGGATGAAGTGCTTGATCATCTCCTCGGCGATCTCGAAATCCGCGATGACGCCATCGCGCATCGGGCGGATCGCCTCGATATTGCCGGGCGTGCGGCCCAGCATCATCTTGGCTTCATCACCGACGGCCAGAACCTGGTTCTTGCCCCCCTTGTTGATGATCGCCACGACGGACGGCTCGTTGAGCACGATGCCCCGCCCCTTCACATAGACCAGCGTATTAGCGGTCCCGAGGTCGATGGCCATATCGGCCGAGAGCATCCCCAGCAAGCCTCCAAGCATTCTTCTTCGCAGTCCTTTGTTTTGGGGCCCGCCGGATGGCGCACCTGGATGGAATCAGTAACGGCGGTGCCTTTTTGTGCACCGCCGTTAACTCTGTTGCACGCCCTTTATGGCGCGACCATGGCTTCAGGCGCCGTTTTCAGGCGCTTGGTCTGCAGGCGGTTCAGCGCGCTGACATAGGCCCGCGCGCTGGCCACCAGCGTATCCGTATCCGCGCCGCGGCCGGTGACGGTCTTGCCGTCTTCTTCCAGCCGCACCGACACTTCCGCCTGCGCATCCGTGCCGCCGGTCACCGCATGCACCTGGTAGAGCTGCAGATGCGCCTGATACGGCACCAGCGCCTTGATGGCATTGAAGATCGCATCCACCGGCCCGTCGCCCGTTGCCTTGGTGGAGCGGACATCGCCCTCCACATCCAGGGTCAGGGCAGCTTCCTGCGGGCCTTCCGTGCCGGCAACAACCGACAGGGACACGACCTTGATGTTGTCATTGCCGGCGGCGACTTCGTCGTCCACCAGCGCCACGATGTCTTCATCGAAGACATGCTTCTTCTTGTCAGCCAGATCCTTGAAGCGCTTGAAGGCATCCTGCAGCTGGTTGTCGCCCAGCTCGTAGCCCAGCGACTGCAGCTTGTCCTTGAAGGCGTGGCGGCCCGACAGCTTGCCCAACACCAGCGACGACTTGGAGATGCCGACGCTTTCCGGCGTCATAATCTCGTAGGTCTCGGTGTTCTTCAGCATGCCGTCCTGGTGAATGCCGCTCTCATGGGCAAAGGCATTCTGGCCGACAATGGCCTTGTTGTACTGCACCGGGAACGAGGTGACGCTCGACACCACCTTGGAGGCGCGGGCAATCATCTGCGAGTTGATGCCGGTGTCATAAGGCATGACGTCTGCGCGGGTGCGCAGCGCCATGACGATTTCCTCGAGCGCCGCATTGCCCGCGCGTTCGCCCAGGCCGTTGATGGTGCATTCCACCTGCCGCGCGCCTGCGCCCACACCTGCCAGCGAATTGGCAACCGCGAGACCCAGATCATTGTGGCAATGCGTGGAAAAGATCGCCTTGTCGGCGTTCGGCACCCTGGTCCGCAGCATCGTGAAGATGTCCGCATATTCCGTCGGCACCGTGTAGCCCACCGTGTCCGGAATATTGATGGTGGTAGCGCCCGCCTTAATGGCCGCTTCCACGCAGCGGCACAGGAAATCCCGGTCCGTGCGGGTAGCGTCCTCAGCGGACCATTCCACATTGTCCACCAGGTTTCGCGCCAGCGTCACGCTGGCAACGATCGCGTCCAGCACCTGCTCCGGTTCCATCTGCAGCTTGTGCTTCATATGCACGGGGCTGGTGGAGATGAAGGTGTGGATCCGGCCGCGCTCGGCATGGCGCAACGCCTCGCCTGCCCGCTCGATGTCCTTGGCGCCGGCGCGCGACAACCCGCACACCACGCTGTCCTTCACCCGGCGGGCAATCTCGGACACCGCTTCAAAGTCGCCATTCGATGCGATCGGAAAACCGGCCTCGATCACATCGACGCCCATGGCCTCGAGGATCTCCGCCACCTGGATCTTTTCATCCAGGTTCATGGAGGCGCCCGGCGACTGTTCGCCGTCACGCAATGTCGTATCGAAAATCAGAACGCGGTCGGCGCTGTCAGCTGCCTGTTTGCCGCGTCGGGAAGTGCTATCGGGAATCATGTTGTTACGTCCTTCTCGGATGCCAAAGCATGTGAGGGGGTCTCTCCCACACGGTTCGAAGTCGTCTTCGTCCCCTGAATGCCCGCCCTTCCGCGAAATGCTTGTACCGAAGGACTGCCAGCGCTCAGGGGCTGGTAAGGAGAAGGCGCGTGCCGAGAAGTAGCGGACATGCGGAAACGCCGCCCAGGGAAACACCCGAGACGGTGGCGGTGATGCCGGAGATGTCAGCGCGAGCGATGCTCATGACGCGTCAATCCGTTCCTTCAGTCTGCCAAGCTTCGCGAAAATCCACGAAAGCCAATACCACTTGTGAAGCTAGGACTTGGCTGGTTAACGAAAGGTAACCGGTCATGGGTGAAACACCCAATTTCCGTCCGGTTTCCATCAAGCCGGCCCGTGCCTGCCGCTATCAAGCGTTCAGTACGCGAGACACGCTTTTAGGGCATTCCGCGCCGTGCGCGCAACCGCCTCGCGTGCCTTATCTCTATGGTTTTGACGGCTTTTCAAGCCTGAATGGCGGATTTCACCGCCTTTTGCGCTATTCCGCCGCGGTGACCGCCGCCTGGTCGTCATTCGCACCGGCGCCTGCAGGCTCTCCCGCAACCGCGCCCTCGCCCATCAGCGCTGACCGGGCTTCCTTGGCGCAGGCGACCACAAAGTCCATGGCATCACGCACCCGGCCCACATGGGCGGTGTCATTATGGGTGACCAGCCACAATTCCAGCGCGCCTACGTCTTCCGGCTCGCCGACGCGTACCAGCATGGGGTCCCGGTCGCCGACAATGCAGGGCAAGGCCGCAAGACCGAGGCCCTGGCGCGCAGCCTCTGCCCGCACGCCCACAGCATTGGAGCGGATGACTACGCTCGCCCCCTGCTCCGCCCGGCTCATCCACCAGACCGGGCCCAGCGGGCTTTCGGAGACGGCAAAGCCGATCACCTGATGGCCTTCCAGCCGCCCCGGCTCCCGAGGCACGCCGCGCACGGCCGTATAGGCCCGGCTGGCATAAAGCCCATAAGCCATGTCGCCGATCTTGCGGACGATCACATTGCCCTGGGTCGGCCGGGCGAAACGGATCGCCACGTCGATGTCCTTCATCGAGCCGCCCGGCGCACCGGCGGAGGGCGCAGGCCCCGTGAGGCTCGGCTCGGCCACGATTTCCAGATGCAGCTCAGGATGCTCGTCGCGGAAGCCCGGCAGCCGCGGCGCCAGCATGGCCGAGGCCACCGCCTCGCCCGCCATCACCCGCACCACCGCGTCGGCTTCATTTTCATCGGCCACGAAATCCCGCGTCAGCGCGGACAGGCGCTGATCCACCGGCGCCAGCTGCGCCAGCAGCCGCTCGCCCCGGGGCGTCAGCCGGTAGCCGGAGCGTGACCGGTCAAACAGGCGCGCGCCCAGCGAGTCTTCGAGCGACGCCACCCGGCGCAGCACGGTGGTGGTATTGACCTTGAGAACCGACGACGCCGCCGACAGGCTGCCTGCCTCGGCAACAGCGAGGAAGAAACGCAGATCGTCCCAGTTAAGTCCTGCAGACATGGCACACTCCCGCAAATCCTTCATGCAGGTTATGCAAGTAAAATATCAGAACCTACTCATAAATGCGACAATCAATCTGCAAAAACGCAAACTTCAACCGATTTAACTGACAATACAGTCAGTTAAGCCGTATCGATGCAGAATTTGAGGAAGCGCTGGCCATCATATGTGACCTCCCCCGCAGCCCGTGCCCCGAAGCGGCGGAGCGCCGCAAGCCGCGTGCGCGACGGCGGCAGCAGGGCCGTGACATAGGAAATGCGGGCATCCGACCGAGCGAACTCCAACGCCGCCCGCGCTATAGACGGGCCAAGGCCAAAACAGTCAGCCCGCAGCACCAGGCCGAAATCCCACTCCCCGTCCTCAAGCTGGAAGCCGCCCCAGCCCACATAGCGGTCATGGTCGAGAATGGCCCAATGGCCCAGCCCGTCCCGCTGCCAGCAGGCTTCCTTGGCGGCGATGAAGCTGTCCACCGTTGCCCGGTCCCACGGCTCGGTCATCAGGGGCAGATGCACGGCAACGCGCGGGTCAGCCATATGGGCGAGGATATCGTCCGGGGCCACGGCGGTGAGGCGCACAAAGCTGATGCGGGGGCGTCCCCGCCGGGCACTGGTCTCGTCTGACATGGGCAACGGACCTAGCGCACGCGGACCACGGCAAGGCCGTCATGGCCCTTCTGGCCGATCTGCTGGGCAACCACGGCCTCACAGCGCGGATCGGCAGCCGCCATGCGGTTGAATTCATCCGCACCCCGCGCATCCGGGTCATCCCCCGGCACCAGCACATTGCCGCCGCGCACCACATTGTCAGCGAGGATCAGGCCGCCAGGGCGAACGAGCTTGAGTGCCCACTCGAAATAGCCTGGATAGTTCCGCTTGTCCGCGTCCAGAAACGCCATGTCGAACGGCTCGGTCTCGTCACGGGCAAGATCCGGCAGCGTGTCGAGGGCTGCACCGACACGGATATCCACCTGCGACGCGAGCCCGGCGCGGGCAATGTTGCCGCGCGCCACCTCCGCATAGGCGGGATCATATTCAAGCGAAATGAGCTTGCCGTCTTCCGGCAGCGCCCGCGCCATCCAGATCGCGCTGTAGCCCGCAAGCGTGCCGAATTCGAGAATGCGCCGGGCGCCGATCAGCTTGGCGAACAGGTTGAGCAGCTTGCCCTGATTGGGCGCAACCGCAATGTTCGGCATGCCCGCCGCGCGCGCTGTTTCGTGCACGGCCGCAAGCGCCTCATCCTCCGGTGCGAACAGCCCGTCCAAATAGCGGTCAACGAGAGTGAAGATGTCGGGCATCAGGCTGATCCTTGTTGAGGGCGGCCAGCCCACCCCGCCCGCTCAGACTTTGACGGGCGTGATGGCCGACGCTGCTTGCTTCGCGCGCTCCCGCGCTGTCTCGATATCCTTGGCGGGCACCACCGCAACCCCCATGCGCCGCCGCACAAAGGCTTCCGGCTTGCCGAACAGGCGCACCTGCGCGTCGGGCACCCGCAGCGCTGCATCGAGCCCGTCAAAGGCAATGCCCCTGGCAGCCATGCCACCATAAATCACGGCACTCGCAGCAGGCTGGGTCAGCGCTGTTGTCACCGGCAGGCCGAGAATGGCGCGCGCATGCAGCGCAAACTCGCTCTGCCGCTGGGAGCCAAGCGTCACGAGGCCCGTATCATGGGGCCTGGGGCTCACTTCCGAGAACCACACATCATCGCCCTTCACGAACATTTCAACGCCGAAGATGCCGCGTCCCCCGAGCCGCGACGTGACTTTGAAAGCAATCTGCTGCGCCCGCGCCAGCGCCTTTTCCGACATCGGCTGCGGCTGCCAGCTTTCGACATAGTCCCCATGCTCCTGACGGTGGCCGATGGGCGCGCAGAAGGAGGTTGCGATATCGCCGCGCTCATCCACCGACCGCACGGTGAGGAGCGTGATCTCATAGTCGAATTCAACGCGGCCCTCGATGATCACCCGCGCCTCTTCAACGCGGCCGGACTGCAGCGCGTACGCCCAGGCATCAGCCACATCCTCCGCCTTCTGAACAAAGCTCTGGCCCTTGCCGGACGACGACATGACGGGCTTCACAAACACCGGAAAGCCGATTGTCTCAGCCGCCCTGGCAAGCTCCCGCTCGCTGGTGGCAAAGGCGTAAGGCGAGGTCGGCAGGCCCAGCTCTTCAGCCGCCAGCCGGCGAATGCCTTCGCGGTTCATGGTCAGCTGCGCAGCTTCCGCCGTGGGGATGACTTCCGCCAGCCCCTCCCGCTCGATTGCCACGAGTTCCTGAGTGGCAATCGCCTCGATCTCCGGCACGATCATGTGCGGCTGTTCGGCCACCACCAGCCGGCGGATGGCGTCACCATCCGTCATGTCGATGACATGCGACCGGTGCGCCACCTGCATGGCCGGGGCATCCGCATAGCGGTCCACGGCGATCACCTCGGCCCCGAAGCGCTGCAGCTCGATGACCACTTCCTTGCCCAGCTCGCCCGAGCCCAACAGCATGATACGGGTGGCGGAGGGGGTAAGCGGCGTGCCGATGCGCATGGGGGCCTCATGGGAGAAGATCGTCAGGCGGGAACGCGTTCTCCTACCATTTCTTCCGACTTCGTCCAAAGCGCTGATGCGGTGGCAGGGTCCTGCGCATGGGGGATCACGCCGCGATGGGTCTTGCTCATGGTTTCAAGATCCGTCGGCTCCGCCCGCTGGCAGTCCTCGCAGTAAAAACCGCCCTGCCCCTCAAGCTCGGGCGCCGTGGCACACCAGGTGGCTGTTGCCGCCCCTTGCTCAGGCGTCTTGAAGCCGTCGCGCACATTGCCGTTTTCATCCACCCAGCCGAGGGTCTTGAACTCCTCGGGGTCCATGTCCCGCTGCAGGCCGGTCATGATGCCACCCGGATGCACAGAGAACGCGCGGATGCCCTTGCCCTGGTAACGCTTGTCCACTTCCAGCGCGAACAGGGCATTAGCCGTCTTGGCACGGCCATAGGCGATCCACTTGTGATAGTCCGACGCCTCGAAATTCGGGTCATCCAGATCCACATCGCTGATCCGGTGGCCGGTGGAGGACAACGCCACCACCCGCGCCCCGCCGTTAGCGCCTGCCTTCTCCAGCGCCGGCAGCAAATGCGCGAACAGCACGAAATGCCCCAGATGGTTGGTGCCGAACTGGCTCTCAAAGCCCTGCGCCGTGGTCCGGTGCGGCGTCGCCATGATGCCCGCATTGTTGATGAGCAGATGCAGCGGCTCGCCCGTGGCAACGAACGCATCGGCAAAGCGCCGCACGCTGTCGAGGTCCCCGAGATCCATCTCCGCGGCTTCCACCTTCTGATTGCCTGTGGAGGCCTTGATATCCTCCACCACACCCGCCAGCTTGTCCGGGCTGCGGCCCGGCAGCACCACCTTCGCCCCCGCCTTGGCCAGCGCCCGCGCCGTCTCGACGCCGAGGCCCGAGGACGCGCCGGTGACGATCACCGTTTTGCCCGACAGGTCGATCCCCTCGACCACTTCAAGCGCCGTCGTGCCATGTCCAAAATCACGCGCCATTTCCGCCTCTCCCTGTTACTGTGGGGCCGGACCTAGCGTCCGGCCGCCCCTTTATATGACTTGCGGTCATTTAAGCACGCCTTCAGCCAATTGCAACACGCCATGGCCACCGCCCGCCCGACCGGCACTCAGCTCATCAAACGGACCCATCCCGTGCAACGCATTCCCGCCCTTCCCAAGACCATGCGCCTGAGAGACGTGCTCGGCGAGGGCCGGGCGCTGTTCGAACTCGGCACCCTGCCCGCCTCCCTGCCCGCGCTTCTGGCCCTGAGCCCGCGCGGCGACGGCCAGCCCGTGCTGACCCTGCCGGGGCTGATGGCAACCGATGGCTCCATGGCGATCCTGCGGCGTTATCTGCGTGAGCTGGGCTATTCGGTGCATCCGTGGAACCTCGGCCGCAATCTCGGCCCCAACGCAGAGCTGCGCGCGGGCATGATGCGCCGCCTTGAAGAAATTGAAGGCCGGGTCGGCCGCCGCGTCTCCATCGTCGGCTGGTCATTGGGCGGCATCTATGCCCGCGAACTTGCCCGACGCAATCCGCGTCTCGTGCGCCAGGTCATCACGCTGGCCAGCCCGTTTGCCGCCGGCATGCGGATGGATTCCCGCTACGTGGACGAAGCGCTGGCCGAGCGCCTGCGCACCCCGCCGCCGGTACCCTGCACGGCGATCTATACCCGCCATGACGGTGTCGTCCCCTGGCAGACCTGCCGCGAGGATGCCCATCCGCATACGGAAAATATCGAGGTGCCCGCCACCCATATCGGCATCGGCGTCAACGCCCTGGCGCTTTACGCCATTGCCGACCGGCTGGCGCAGCCCGAGGGTGGCTGGAAGCCCTTCGAGAAGACCGGCGTGAAGGCGCTGCTCTACCGCGAGCGCGGATAGGCGGATGACCGAGAACGTGACGGCCGGCGGCGCGCAGACAAGCAGCCCGACGGCGAAGAAAGCCCTGCCCTTCCTCCTCATCACCATCCTGATTGACGCGATCGGCCTGGGCATCATCGTGCCCGTGCTGCCAAGCCTGATCACCGAGGTAACGGAGCTGAGCCTGTCGGACGGCGCCCTGTGGGGCGGCGCGCTGATCTTCATCTATGCGCTGATGAATTTCCTCTTCGCCCCCGTCCTCGGCAACCTGTCCGATCGCTTCGGCAGGCGCCCGGTCCTGATCACCGGCCTCACGGTGCTGGGGCTCGATTATCTCGTCATGGCGCTCGCACCCAATATCTGGTGGCTGCTCATCGGCCGCACGATGTCGGGCATTGCGGCGGCCACCTTCACCACCGCCAATGCCTATATCGCCGATGTGACAGCGCCCGATGACCGCGCCAAATCCTATGGCCTGCTGGGCGCTGCCTGGGGCACCGGCTTCATGCTCGGCCCGGTGCTGGGCGGGCTGGTAGCGGATTTCTCCGACAGTGCGCGCGCGCCCTTCTACCTTGCCTGCGTGCTGGCCTTCGCCAATGCGGCCTATGGCTATCTGCTGCTGCCGGAAAGTCTGCCTTCGGACAAACGCCGCGCCTTTGATCTCAAGCGCGCCAACACCATCGGCGCCGTTAAGATGCTGGCCCGCCACCCGGGCGTGCTCGGCCTGCTGGCTGCCATGATCTGCTATCAGATCGGCCATGACGCCAACCCGGCGATCTGGTCGTTCTACACCATGTACAAATTCGGCTGGGACGCGGGCGACATCGGCTGGTCGCTGGGCTTTGTCGGCATCTGCCTGATCTTCTCGATGGGATGGCTCACCGGTGTCGCCGTGCCGAAGTTGGGTGAACGCCGCGCCATCCTCATCGGCTTCACCTGCGCCGCCATCGGCTTTCTCGGCTACGCCATCGCCTGGGAAAGCTGGATGATGTATGCGGCAACCATCTTCTTCGCCATGGTCGGCATCGGCTCCTCCGCCCTGCGCTCGGTGATGTCCAAGCAGGTGTCGGAGACGGAACAGGGCGAAATGCAAGGCGCGATCACCAGCGTCATGGGCCTCACCGCCATCATCACGCCCCTGGTCATGACCGGCCTGTTCTCCACCTTCACCGGCCCCGACGCCCCGCTGCATCTGCCCGGCGCCCCCTACCTCCTGGCAACCCTGGCCATGATCATCAGTATCCTCCTGGTCCTGACTTTCATCGGCAAACTGGCCGTAGCCCCGAGAGCACCGGGCCAGGAGTAAAAGGCCACTCCCGGCACGTCCCCCCTCTCCGCCTCCCTCCGGCTCGACCGGAGGGCCCACTCTCCTCCCCACTTGCCGCAGAGCAAGAAGCTAGTCCCCCACAAGAACCACTCCCTCCGTGCCCCACCACCAAGGCAAGTAGGCCCCGGATCAAGTCGGGGGCTACGGAAAGAGGGGCACCCAAACGCCCCCTCGCCGGCATCAGAGGCAGCTCCCAGCACCTCGCCCTCTCCGCATCCCTCCGGCTCGACCGGAGGGCCCATTCTCAGTCCCATTTGCCGCAGCGCTGAGAGCTGGAACCGAGCAAAACCCGCAAGCTCCATCCCCAATCACCAAGGCGAGTGGGGCCCGGATCAAGTCCGGGGCTACGGGATGAAAACTATGCAGGCACAGCCTCCGTCCGCAGCTCCGCCCGCGCCTGCCGCAGGATCGACCACGCCGACGAGGTGAACAGCCACCCCATCAGCGCCGCCACCGCAAGGTCCGGCCACGGCGTGCCCGTGACGGCCACAAGCCCCGCCGCGCCGATCACTGCCGCATTGCCGATGGCATCGTTGCGGCTGCACAGCCACACGGAACGCACATTGGCGTCCCCGTCGCGGAACCGCATCAGAATGAGCGCGCTCACCACATTGGCCAGCAGCGCCAGCGCCGCAATGGACCCCATGATCTCCGCACTCGGATCATTCAGCACGAGGACGCGATAGGCGGTGAAGCCCAGCACCCCCGCCCCCATGGCGAATAGCGACAGGGCCTTCACCAATGCCGCGCGTGCCCGCCACTGCACCGCCATGCCGATCACCATGAGCGACATGGCATAGGTCGCGGTATCGCCCGCAAAATCCAGCGCATCCGCCTTGAGCGCCATGGACTGCCCGGCAAACCCCGCGCTCCCTTCGACGAAGAACATCACACCGTTGATGGCGATGACGATCCACAGAGCCCGCTTATAGGCCGCGCTCGCCCCATCGAATTTCACATCGTTTCCACAGCATCCACTCATCATGTCACCTTTACTGGGCCTGCCGCTTACCGCGCGGCGGGCCTTGGAATTGCTCAAGTGACACCCAAGATAGGAGCTACAGCGACTGTAGCTTCAAGGGCTAAAATGCCGCGACGTGAGAAAAGGCGGGAAAATCCATGTTCACCATCGGCAAGCTGGCAAAACAGAGCGGCGTGAAGGTGCAGACCGTGCGCTACTACGAGCAGATCGGCCTGATGCCGCCTGCGGAGCGGTCAGCGGGCAACCAGCGGCTTTACACCGATGCCCATGCGGAGCGCCTTGGCTTCATCCGCCATGCCCGCGAGCTCGGCTTCCCGCTCGAGGCCATCCGCACCCTGCTTGATCTCTCGGACAGCCCGGACAAGTCCTGCGCCGAGGCCGACGAAATCGCCCGCGCCCGCCTGGCGGAAGTGGAAAGCCGCATTGCCCGGCTCGAAGCCCTGAAAACCGAACTCACCCGCATGATCGCCCAATGCGCGCACGGCACCGCGGCCGACTGCCGGGTGATCGAAGTGCTGGCCGCCACCGACCACACCTTCTGCGCCAGCGACGACCACCAGCAAGACGCAGCGCCTAGGCTTGCGCCCTGAGGGCGGCAACCGCCGCGGCCAAACCACTTGCCGGGCTCGTCAGCACCGGGACGGTGACATCGGACACCTGGTCCAATGCCTCGGCCATGGAAGCCTGGGCGAGGACGATGACATTGGCGCCGGCGCGCTGGGCAAGGCGGATATTGTCGGCCACCAGCGCGTTGGCACGGGCCGTGTCCCCGGCTTCAAGCGCGTCCCACGCGCCGTCCACCAGGACCGGTGCCACATCTGCTCTGTCCGCTATGGCCGCGACTTCCTGCTCAATCAGTTCGCAGGTCGGCGCAAGGGTGCATTTGATGGTTGCCAGCACGGCAATGGAGCGGCCGGTCTGCGCGGCCAGTGCCGCCATCGGGCGGTCCACCCGCAGCACGGGTTTGGCGGCCCGGCGTGCGGCTTCATCAGCAGCGGGGCCAAGCGTTGAGCAGGTGCAGAGCACCCCGTCCGACGAAGCAGTGGCTTCATGCAGGATGCGGGCGGCACGCTCGAACGTATCTTCCGGCAGCACGCCTGAAGCGATGGCGCGCCGCAGCAGATCCTCGCGCACCACATGGGACAGCCGGATCCCCGGCAGGTCCGTTCCCCCGTCAGCCTCTTCCCTAGCGGCCTCCTCAGCGGCAAGCCGGGCAAAAAGACGCTCGAAAACGTCAACGTGCCGGGGCGACGTATGCAGCAGTGTCATCACAAGAGCACGGCGCATCACGTCACCTCCGGCACGCAACTGAACTCCACGGGGATGTGGAGTGTCGGACTAGTTCTTTTCCTTGTCCACCAGCTTCGTTTCCGCGATCCACGGCATCATGGCGCGCAGACGCTCGCCCACTTCTTCGATCGGATGTGCGGCATTCATGGCGCGGGTGGCCTTGAAGCTGGTCTGGTCGACCTTGTTTTCCAGCATCCAGTCGCGGGTGAACTTGCCGGTCTGGATGTCGGTCAGCACGCGCTTCATCTCGGCCTTGGTGTCCGGCGTCACGATGCGCGGGCCCGTGACATAGCCGCCATACTCAGCCGTGTTGGACACGGAGTAATTCATCGTCGCGATTCCGCCTTCATACATCATGTCGACGATCAGCTTCACTTCGTGCAGGCACTCGAAATACGCCATCTCCGGCGCATAGCCGGCTTCCGTCAGCGTCTCGAAGCCCGCCTTGATCAGCTCCGACAGACCACCGCACAGAACAGCCTGCTCACCGAACAGGTCGGTCTCGCACTCTTCCTTGAAGGTGGTCTCGATGATGCCCGCACGGCCGCCGCCGATGGCAGACGCGTAGGACAGGCCGACTTCCTGCGCATTGCCGGTCGCATCCTGGTGAACGGCGATCAGGCACGGCACGCCGGCGCCGCGCTGATATTCACCGCGCACCGTGTGGCCCGGGCCCTTCGGTGCGACCATCAGTACGTCGATGTCGGCACGCGGCTGCAGCAGGTTGAAGTGCACGTTGAGGCCGTGCGCGAACATCAGGGCTGCGCCCTTTTTCATGTTCGGCTCAAGATGCTCGCGGTAGATGTCGCCCTGCAGCTCATCCGGCGTCACCATCATCATCACGTCGGCCCACTTGGCGGCCTCGGGAACGCTCATCACCGGCAGGCCTTCACCTTCGGCCTTCTTGGCCGAGGCAGAGCCTTCGCGCAACGCCACGGCAACGTCCTTCACGCCGCTGTCGCGCAGGTTCAGCGCATGGGCATGACCCTGGGAGCCATAGCCGATGATGGCAACCTTCTTGCCCTTGATCAGATTAACGTCAGCGTCGCGGTCGTAATAAACGCGCATGGGTCTCTTCCTTATCTGCGAACGGTTGTTCTCGGCGGCCCGGATCAGGGGCCCTCAAAGTGTGTGAAGTCGGGGTTACATCTGCTCCGCGCCGCGGGCGATGGCGACAACGCCGGTGCGGCTGACATCCACCAGCCCCAGGGGGCGCATGAGGGTGACAAAGGCGTTGATCTTGTCCGGCGCGCCCGTCACCTCGAACACGAAGGACGAGTGCGTGGTGTCGATCACCCGCGCCCGGAAAGCGTCTGACAGGCGCAGCGCCTCGACGCGCTTTTCGCCCGTGCCGGCGACCTTGACCAGCGCCATCTCGCGCTCGACCGGGTTGGTCTCGACGGTGAGGTCCACCACCTTGTGAACCGGCACCAGCCGGTCAAGCTGCGCCTTGATCTGCTCCACCACCATCGGCGTACCATTGGTGACGACGGTGATGCGCGACATGTGCGCCGCCTCGTCCACCTCGGCCACGGTCAGGCTCTCGATGTTGTAGCCGCGGCCCGAAAAAAGGCCGATGACGCGGGCCAGGACGCCCGCCTCATTATCCACGAGGACGGCGATGGTGTGGCGTTCGATTTCTTCAGGTTTCCGCATGGAACAGCGCTTTTCCTGAGCTTTTTGGTGTTTTCGGATGATGAAATGGCCGGCCCGGCAGCTGCACCGGACCGGCCATCCAAAGACGTGCGGGCGGGTTATACGAGGATTTTGCCCTCATCGGAAATAGCATCCGTGGGGTCTTTCGCCTCATCCGCCAGAATCATGTCGTTATGGGCAGCGCCCGACGGGATCATCGGGAAGCAGTTCTCGACCTTGTCGACCACGCAATCAAAGAGCACCGGCTTGTTGATCGCCATCATCTCCTTGATCTTGTCGTCGAGCTCGCCCGGGTTTTCCGCCCGCATGCCGACCGCACCATAGGCCTCGGCCAGCTTCACAAAGTCAGGCAGCGCTTCCGAATAGGAGTGCGAATAGCGCGCGCCGTGCAGCAGCTGCTGCCACTGGCGGACCATGCCCATATATTCATTGTTGAGGATGAACACCTTCACCGGCAGATCATACTGGATCGCCGTCGACAGCTCCTGGATGCACATCTGGATCGACGCCTCACCGGCAATGTCGATCACCAGCGCATCCGGATGCGCCATCTGCACGCCGATTGCCGCCGGCAGGCCATAGCCCATGGTGCCCAGGCCGCCGGAGGTCATCCAGCGGTTGGGATCATCGAAGTGATAATGCTGGGCCGCCCACATCTGGTGCTGCCCCACTTCGGTGGTGATGTAGGTGTTCGGCCCCTTGGTGAGCTCGTAGAGACGCTGCACCGCGTGCTGCGGCTTGATGATCTCATCCGAGTTCTGGAACGACAGCGACTGCCGCGCCCGCCAGGTGTCGATCTGCTTCCACCACTGTTCCAGCGCGCCCTTGTCCTGCTTGGCGGACTTGGCCTTCCACAGGCGCAGCATGTCTTCCAGCACGTGGGCGACGTCGCCGACGATGGGGACATCAACGTGGACGTTCTTGTTGATCGACGAGGGGTCGATATCGACGTGGATCTTCTTGGCGTTGGGCGCGAACTTGTCGAGCACGCCGGTGACGCGGTCATCGAACCGCGCACCGAGATTGATCATCACGTCGCAATCATGCATCGCCCAGTTGGCCTCGTAGGTGCCGTGCATGCCGAGCATGCCCAGCCACTGCTTGTCGCTGGCCGGATAGGCACCCAGCCCCATCAGCGTGGAGGTGATGGGAAAGCCCGTGGTGCGGACGAATTCGCGCAGCAGCTGACAGGCCTCGGGCCCCGAATTGATGACGCCACCGCCCGTATAGAAGATCGGCTTTTTCGCCGTCGCGATCAGGTCAACCGCTTCCTTGATGCGGTCGATATTGCCCTTCACCTGCGGCCGGTAGGTCGGGTGACCCTGGGTGGACGGACCCTGATAGAGCCCGAGCTGGAACTGGATGTCCTTCGGGATGTCGATGACGACGGGGCCCGGACGGCCATGGGTGGCCACATAGAACGCCTCATGCAGGATGCGCGGCAGATCCTCCACCGACTGGACGAGCCAGTTGTGCTTGGTGCAGGGCCGCGTGATGCCGACCGTGTCGGCCTCCTGGAACGCGTCATTGCCAATGAGATGCGTCGGCACCTGCCCGGTGATGCAGACCAGCGGGATGGAATCCATCAGCGCATCCGTCAGCCCGGTGACCGCATTGGTGGCGCCGGGACCGGAGGTGACCAGGCACACACCCGGCTTGCCGGACGACCGCGCATAGCCTTCAGCCGCGTGCAGGGCGCCCTGCTCATGGCGGACGAGAACGTGCTTGATGGTCTCACGGTCAAACAGCGCGTCATAGATGGGAAGCACGGCGCCGCCCGGATACCCGAACAGCGTGTCTACGCCGTGATCCTCCAGTGCTTTGACAACCATCTCCGCACCGCTGATCTCGCGCGAGGCCATGACCCTTTTCCTTCACCAAAAGCGGGCCCTGCCCTGCCGCACCCGGACGGTACGGCCCGCAAAACCCGCGAAATACTTGAAAAAGTGCCGGGAGAACGCCGTGGTCCGCCCGAAACGAGGCGGGACACTATGCGCGATTGTGCGCCGCGTCAAGCGGAAGCAGAAAGCAATGACAAAATTTCTTTGCGCTTTCTTTTCATTTGTTGCGCAGAAATAGCATTCCACGAAACCATTTGCGTGCGCGCCCAGGTCATCTGCCGCTTGATATAGCGCCTGGTCTGCCCCTTGCCCTGCGCCACGGCCTCTTCCAGCGAAATCTCGCCCCTCAAATGCGCCATCAGCGGCGGTACGCCCACCGCCTTCATCACCGGCACCTCCGGGTCCAGCTCCCGCGCCATCAGCCGCTCGACCTCGGCCAGCGCGCCCTGAGCCATCATCTGGTCGAAGCGGATATTGGCCTGTTCCTTTACCTCGGCCTTGTCCGGCACCAGCACCACCTTGACGAAATCTGCGTCCAGAAGCGGCGTCGCCGGGGCTTCCTGCCACGCGGCCAGCCCCCGCCCCGTCGCTGC
Source organism: Pyruvatibacter mobilis (assembly GCF_012848855.1). Classification (NCBI taxonomy): domain Bacteria; kingdom Pseudomonadati; phylum Pseudomonadota; class Alphaproteobacteria; order Hyphomicrobiales; family Parvibaculaceae; genus Pyruvatibacter; species Pyruvatibacter mobilis. The sequence goes on along the minus strand of NZ_CP051630.1, from coordinate 742,635 downwards.
CAGCACCTCCAGTGCCCGGGCGATCCGCTGCGGGTCGGACGGGCGGATATTGGCCGCCGTCTGCGGGTCACGATCCGACAGATACGCATGCGCCTGCTCGGGCCCGAACTCCTCCACCAGCACGCGGGCCGCCTCCCGGTTGATGCCGGGGATCTCGGGGATTTCCGTCAGCCCCTCGGACAGTGCCTTGAAGTAAAGACCGGTGCCGCCCACGACGATGGGCAGATGCCCCCGCGCCCAGATGCCCTCGATCTCATGCACCGCAAGCCGCGCCCAATGGGCTGCCGAGCACGGGATGGCTCCGTCCATCGCCCCATAGAGATGATGCGGCACCATCGCTTCCTCCGCTTCCGACGGCCGGGCCGTGAGAATGCGCAGGTCGCGATAGACCTGCATCGAATCCGCATTGACGATCTCGCCGTCCACGCGCCCGGCAAGGTCCAGCGCCAGCGCCGACTTGCCGCTCGCGGTCGGCCCTGCAATAAGCAGCACTCGGTTTTTCCCAGTCGTCATTCTCAGCCTGAAACGGAATTCTTCATGCGGTCGGTGCTGACCCTCATCGCAAATCCTGAAACACGCAAGCTTTCAGCGGAAGACCTTGATGCAGTGCGCCGCGCCGTGCCCGAAGCAGGCGCGCCCGCCTGGCTGCATGAGGATGTGGCCTGCGACCTGCTGGTGGACATCGCCCCGGCGGAGCTGCACGCCATCGAAGCTGCCGCCCGGGCAGCGCTTGACGGCCTGCCCATCGACGTGGTGACCCAGGGCACCGGCCACCGCCGCAAGGCATTGCTGGTGGCGGATATGGATTCGACCGTCATCGAGCAGGAATGCATCGACGAATTGGCAGCCGAAGCCGGCATCGGCGCCCATGTGGCGGAGATCACCGAGCGCGCCATGCGCGGCGAACTGGCCTTTGAGCCAGCCCTGCGCGAGCGGGTGAAGCTGCTGGAAGGCCTGCCGGAAGCCAAGCTTGAACAGGTTTTTGGAACGCGCATCACACTGTCCCCCGGCATCCGCACCGTGACCGACACCATGCGCCTCAACGGCGCCTATTGTGCCCTTGTTTCGGGCGGCTTCACCTTCTTCACGGCCCGCGTGGCGGTGAAGGCAGGCTTTGACATCAACAGGGCGAACACCCTGGAGCTGAAAGATGGCCATTTGACGGGCCAAGTGATCGACCCGATTCTCGGCCGCGCCGCCAAACTCGAAAGCCTTGAGGAATTCGCCGCCGAGAAATCTCTCACGCTTGAAAGCACCATGGCCGTGGGCGACGGGGCCAACGATCTGGCGATGATCGAGGCTGCCGGCATCGGCGTCGCCTATCACGCCAAGCCCGTGGTGGCGCAGGCCGCCCCCGCCCGCATCGACCACACGGACCTCACCACCCTGCTCTACATGCAGGGCTATGCGCGGGATGAATTCGCCGGCGCCTGACCGCACCGGACCCGGAACGCAAAAGCCCCGCACATCGCTGTGCGGGGCTTTTTTGTTCGTGTACGGAAGCTGTGCGGCCTAGCTGCCTTCCACCCGCAGAGCGACGAAGCTCGTCTCGCCGCCGCGGCTGATCTGCAGCAGCACAGACTTCAGGCCTTCGGACTTGGCCCGCGCCACCTGCTCCTCGACCTCTTCCGGATCAGTCACGGCTTTCTGGGCGACCTTGACGATCACGTCACCAGCCCGCACCCGCTTCTCAGCCGCCTGGCTGCCGGGCACGACCGCGACGACGAGCACACCATCCAGGCCGTCTTCCACGTTGTACTGCTCGCGCAGCACGTCGTTGAGCGAGGACAGGGACAGGCCGAGGGTCTCGTTCTCCGCCGGTGCCTTCGGCTCGGCCTTGGCTTCCGCCTGGCCATCGGCCTCCTCGAGACGGCCAAGGGTGACCTGGTAGGTCTTCTCTTCGCCATCACGCAGGACGACCACGTCCACTTCCTTGCCGACAGGCGTATCCGCCACGATGCGGGGCAGATCGCGCATTTTCTCAACCGGCTGATCATCAAACCGGACGATCACGTCACCGGCTTCGATGCCGCTGCCGACCGCCGGGCCGCCATCCTGGATACCGGCAACAAGCGCGCCATTGGTATCCTTGAGGCCAAGGCCTTCAGCGAGGTCTTCCGTCACCGTCTGGATGCGCACACCCAGCCAGCCGCGGCGCGTCTCGCCATATTCCTTGAGCTGCTCGATCACATTGGTGGCCGTGGTGGCCGGAATGGAAAAGCCGATGCCGATGGACCCGCCGGTCGGCGAGATGATGGCGGTGTTAACGCCCATCACTTCACCGGCCATGTTGAACAGCGGACCGCCGGAATTGCCGCGGTTGATCGAGGCATCGGTCTGGATGAAGGCGTCATAGGGACCGGCATTGATGTCGCGATCCCGCGCCGAGACGATACCGGCGGTCACCGTACCGCCGAGGCCGAACGGATTGCCGATCGCCATTACCCAGTCACCCACGCGCAGCGCGTCACTGTCGCCGAAGCGCACGAAGGGCAGCTTGCGGTCGGCCTTCACCTTCAGGAGCGCCAGATCGGTCTTCGGGTCGCGGCCGAGGATTTCAGCGTCCAGCGTCTCCCCGTCCGAGAAGGTCACGGTGACTTCGTCCGCATCTTCCACGACGTGGTTGTTGGTGACGACGAGGCCGTCAGGGTCAATCACGAAGCCCGAGCCCAGCGACTGCACCCGGCGCTGCTGCGGCTGGTTGCCGCCATGACGCTCAAGAAACTCCTCGAAATATTCCTCAAACGGCGAGCCGGGAGGAAATTCCGGCAGCGGCACGGCGTTGCCGCCGGACACGGTCTGCGCCGTGGAAATGTTGACAACGGCCGGCGTCAGCTTCTCCGCCAGGTCGGCGAAGCTTTCCGGCGCGGAGCGCGCCTGTGCCGGCGTCCAGGCAATGGAAGCCACGCCAATGGCAAAGGCAGCACCGACGGCCAGCGTCGCGCTGCGCATCATGCGAAAGGCGGATGGTGAGTTATGGAAGGTCACTTGAGGACGTCTCCTTGGGTGTTGCAAAGGCCCCAGCCTCGAAGTCGAGAACCACACGAAATCCAGAACCAGCGAACCCGCAAGGCCTGCGGATCCAGATGATGGCGGACTGCGCAGGCGGAGGCCGAGCCTCCGCGACACATGCCCGCCCTGCATAGACTGCTGCCGGTTGCAGCCGCGTTAACCAAGAAGGATGCGCCGGACCGGCAGCGGGAAAGGACAAGGCGGCAGACCCCAATAGGCCTACTGCGATTGAGCTTTTATCCGCAGAGATTGTGGACAAAAGGAGGCGTCCGCCGACCCCGCCACATTACGATTTCGTGAGGTTAACCGCGCACGAGCCAGACGATGGCAAGGCCCGTGACCGCGGCCAGCAGCCCGGTCACCCGCAGGCTGGAATCCGGCGTTGCCTCCACCATGCGCAGCATGCGGCGGATGGCACCGGGAAAGGCAGCATAGGCCAGGCCTTCGATGATGAAGACCAGGCCTATGGCAACCACAAGATCAGACATGCTGAACGGTCATTCTCCGAAGCAGGCAACCGGCGCTACTGCGCGCCGGCAGCCCCTTCTTCCAGAGCCGGGGCGATCGGCTGATCGGCCGGCAGGTCGTCAGGCAGGGTTTCGGGAAGCACTTCCGCGCCACCCGTCGGGGCTACCCGCTCAAGCTCCGCACACAGAAGGCTACGCAGGGTCTCGTCCCCTTCAAGCCGGGCAAGCAAGTCTGCGGCCCGCGACGCCGAGCGGCCCACAGGCGCATTGCCCTCGGGGATCGCATTCGGGTCGGTGAAGTAGCGGAAGAACTCGCTGTCCGGCGACAGCACCGCCGTCGTCTCGCCCTGCTGCAGGGCCTGCTCGTAGGACTGCATGGAGCGGTAGAAGGCAAAGAAGCTCGGATCGATGCCGAAGGCCGCAGCGAAGATACGGTTACGGCAGGCATCGCCCTCACCACGGATGATTTCCGCGTTACGGGTGCTTTCGGCCACCGTCACCGTCACTTCACGGTCCGCATTGGCGCGGATGCGCTGGGCGACCTCGTTACCCTGGGCGCGGAACTCGTTGGCTTCACGCTCACGTTCGGTCTGCATGCGGCGGAAAATGGCCTGACTGTTGGCCTCCGGCAGGTCGGCACGGCGGATGCGCACATCCACCACATCGATACCGAACTGCTCGGCTTCCTTGTTCATCTGGTCCTTGATGCGCTCCATCAGGTCCGCACGGTCATCCCGCACCACCGCTTCGAAGCTCTCCTCACCCAGCACGCGCCGCAGGCTCGACTGGAGGATGGTGCCCAGACGCGACCGGGCCACGGCCTCATTGCCGACGGCAATGTAGAACTGCAGCGGGTCGGCGACGCGGAAGCGCGCAAACGCATCCACCACCAGGCGCTTCTGGTCCGACGCGATGACTTCGCTCGGCTGGATGTCGAGATCAAGGATCCGCTTGTCGATGGTGATGACGTTCTGCACGAACGGCACCTTCACATGCAGGCCCGGCTCACGGATCACCTGGCGGGGGTCACCGAACTGCAGCACCAGCGCCTGCTGGGTCTGATGGACGGTGAACAGCGAATTGGCGGCGACGATGCCCAGCAGAACGAGGACAACGGCCAGCGCGATAAGAGATGTGCGGCCCATTAGTTTGCCTCCTGCTGCGTGTTGCGACGGCGCTCGACCTCGGGCAGCGGCAGATAGGGCACGACCCCCGAGCCGCTGTCGCCGTCAACCAGCACCTTGTTCATCTTGCCCAGCACGCGCTCCATGGTTTCCAGATACATGCGCTGGCGCGTCACGTCCGGTGCCTGGGCATATTCGCCATAGATGGACAGGAAGCGGCGCGCCTGACCTTCGGCTTCTTCCACCGTCTGGTCGCGATAGGCCGCAGCCTCCTGCTCGATCCGCTCGGACTCACCACGTGCCTGCGGCAGGACGCGGTTGGCGTAGGATTCAGCCTCGTTGCGTGAGCGCTCGGCGTCCGCGCGGGCGGCCTGCACGTCACGGAAGGCGTCAATCACCGCTGCCGGAGGGTTAGAGTCCTGGATCTGCACCTGGGTAATGCGGATGCCGGCGCCGTATTCATCCAGCAGGTTCTGCATCAGGTCCTGCACGCGGGCCTCCGCCTGCTGGCGGCCTTCGGTCAGCAGCGGCTGGATGTTGGACTGGCCCACCACTTCACGCATGGAGCTTTCGGCCACGGCCTTCACGGTGCCGACCGGGTTCTGGATGTTGAACAGGTAGTCCTGCGCATTGTTGATGACCCAGAACACCGAGAAGTCGATGTCGATGATGTTCTCGTCACCGGTCAGCATCAGGCTTTCTTCCGGCACGTCACGCACCGTGCCCTGGCGCACCGTGCGGGTTTCCTCGCTGGTGCGCATGCCCACATCGACCCGGTTCACGCGGGTGACCTGCGGCGTGTACACCGTCTCGATCGGATAAGGCAGGTGATAGTTGAGGCCGGGATTGGTGGTGTCCTGATAGGCCCCGAAGCGGAGCACGACGCCCTGCTCGTCCGGCTGGACGCGGTAGAAGCCTGACACCAGCCAGATGGCAATGAGAACGGCGATGCCGACGAGGATGCCGCGGAAGCCGAGGCCCCCGCCCTGGCCGCCGCCACCGGGGAACGACTGGCGGAAGCGCTCCTGGCCACGGCGCAGGATCTCTTCCAGGTCAGGCCCCTGGCCGCCGCCCGGGCCGCCGCTGCCATTGCCGCGACCGCCACCGGTCCCGCCGCCTGAAGGCCCCTGCCCCCATGGTCCGCCACCACCGCTCTTGTCGTCCCAGGGCATATAGTATTCCTCATCCGTTGAAGCGCGATGATACGCCGGGACCTCATGCCCCGGTGACCATTGCGCCGCATTGACTGGCGTCACCTGCGCAACCACCTATCGCGCAGCATATGATCTGTACCGGCTTATATGATAGGCAAACCGCCCGCTGCAACGCGAACCGGCACAAAATCGCACCGCTAATCCCTTTGTTCACAAGGGAAAACACCCCGCGCAGTGTCGATTGCGGTGCCGATAGAGCCGCCCAGAGACACCGACCAGGAGAGCAAAGCGCCATGACCAGCCGCCCCGGACCAGACAGGGACACCATTCTCGCGACGCTCAACAGCATCTCGCTGCCGGACGGCCGCGGCCTCGTGGATGCGCGCCTGGTGCAGGGCCTGGTGATCCGGGACGGCAATGTGGGCTTTGCGCTGGAGATCGCCCCCGCCGATGCGGACAGCATGGAAAAGGTGCGCAGCGCCGCCGCCGACGCGGTAAAGGCGCTGGCGGGCGTCACCTCCGTCACCGCCGTCCTCACCGCGCATAATGACACCCCCGGCAGTACGCCGGCCCGTCCCGCGCAGGGTACCCCCACAGCGCAAAATGCCGGACACAGCCATGGCGGCGGCCAGCAGCCGGGCCGCAACGGCCCCCTCACCATCCCCGGCGTCGGCGCCATCATCGCCGTGGCCAGCGGCAAGGGCGGCGTGGGCAAATCCACCCTCGCGGTCAATCTCGCCCTCGGCCTCAGCGCGCTGGGCCTCAAGGTTGGCCTGCTGGATGCAGATGTTTACGGACCATCCGTGCCGCGGATGCTGGGGCTCAACCGCAAGCCGGACGCCAGCGAGAACAAGAAGCTCATTCCGCTGGAAGCCTATGGCATCAAGGCCATGTCCATCGGCCTCATCGTGGACGAGGACACGCCGATGATCTGGCGCGGGCCCATGGTGCAATCCGCCATCTCGCAGATGCTGGTGGATGTGGAATGGGCGCCGCTGGACGTGCTGGTGGTCGACATGCCGCCGGGCACGGGCGATGCCCAGCTGACCCTGGCCCAGCGCGTGCCGATGACCGGCGCCGTCATCGTCTCGACGCCGCAGGAGATTGCGCTTATCGACGCGCGCAAGGCCGTCGCCATGTTCGAGAAGACCCACGTGCCGATCCTCGGCGTGGTGGAGAACATGGCCTGGCTTGAAATGCCCGACGGCAGCCGCAACCACATCTTCGGTGAAGGCGGCGCGCGCCAGACGGCTGAAAAGCTGAACGTGCCCTTCCTCGGCGAAGTGCCGCTGATCACCGGCATCCGCGAAGGCGGTGATGACGGCAAACCCGTCACCGGGACAGCACCCGACAGCGCCACCGCCACAATCTTCAGGGACATTGCGGCAGCCCTGATGGCGTCACTTGAAGGGTCCGACCAGAAGCCCGCCCCGCGCATCACCATCTCGGACTAGGCCCGCAGGCATCCAATTAATCTGTATACAAATGAAAACGGCCGGTACGGGGTTTGGGTCCCGCACCGGCCGTTTCCTGTTCCACCGGCCTTGGGTCAGGCCAGCGAATCCGACCCGCCGTCAACGGCCTTGCCGCTGCGGGGATTGCGGTCGCCCGGCACATCGTCATAGCGGTCACCGGCCACCTCGAACGCGTCGAGCGTCACGGTGGCAGCCTGGGCGTCCTGTTGGCTCGGGCTGTTGCGGCCCGGCACGTCATCACCGGCGAGAGCCGGAACGCTGAGGGCAATCAGGGTGGCGGGAACGATAAGAAGCGTCTTCATCTCAAATACCTCCAAGGGTCTTGTTGTTGGTTTCCCCTGCCGCGTGTTTACGCCCCTGGAAGATGCCCCCGTCACCGGGCTGTCGCACATCAAGCTCAAACGCATTCATGTGAAGGTTCCGTGACCATTCCGTGACGGATGATTTTCCATCCCTGCACCGGCCCCGCGCACGAAAAAACCGGAGGTCCCGTGCGGAACCTCCGGCTGTGATGTCAGTCGAAGCTGTGTCGAAACCGGGTCGGACGCTTTAGCGGCCAGCCTTCAGCGTCGCGGTTTCGGTGGAGCCGTCCGGCGCCGTCATTTCCCAGCTGTCGCCCACGGCGCGCTCGGTGGCGGCCACGCAGTACGGCCCGCTCTCGGCGGTGGCGGCGGAGGAGAAGCAGGCCTCCTCTTCACCCTTCAGCTCCCAGGTGCCGTCGACGGTCGCGTCACCGGCTACCTGCTGGTAGGAGCCATCCTCATTGATCAGCACCGCCCGGGTCGAGCCGTCGGCGGCGGTCACCTCGACGGTGTTCTCGTAGAACGGGGCCATCGGGTCAGCCAGGGCGGCAGTCGTCATCAGGCCGAGGGCGGCCACGGAAGCAAGCAGAAGTCGCATGAAAGTCCTCCCAATTGGATTGCGTCTATTGTTGTGCACCCCACGCGCGGGGTTTGGTTAACGCGGGCCAAACAGTGCCACAGCCTCGGCCATGCGCAAGCCCAATTTGCAGAACGTCCGGAAATGCAAAAGGGCCGGCACCCCGCCCGGGGTACCGGCCCTGCAAAGCCGCAAATGGCTTACTTGTTGAGGAAGTTGAGCGGCAGGCCCGCGACCGGCCACTCGCACTTCACCAGCTTGCCGGTGCCCGACAGGGTGATGTAAGCGGTTTTCAGGTCAGGCCCGCCGAAGCAGATATTGGTGACCAGCAGATCCGGGAACGGGGTGTGCTTCACCGTCTGCCCGTCCGGCGACACGGACGTGATGCCGCCATTGAAGATGGTGGCGACGCAGATATTGCCCTCGGCATCCACTGCCAGGCTGTCGAAATATTGCAGGTCCGGCACGCTCACCAGCAGGTTGGCCGGGATCGGCAGGTCCGGTGCCTTGGCGACGCCCGGGCTTTCAATGTCGAGATACCAGACGCGGCCGGACACGGTGTCCGCGAAATAGACCCGGTCCTCGTCCGGCGACAGGCCGACGCCGTTGGGCGTGTTGAGCGGGAAGGCCTGCTGGGTGATCGACGAGCCGTCCGGCTTGGCATAGTAGAGCGCCCCGCGATCCGTCACCCGGTCGTAGCTCTTACCAAGATCGGTGAACCAGAACCCGCCCTGCTTGTCGAACACGATGTCGTTCGGCCCGTTGAGCGGCACGCCGTCACATTCCGTGTAAAGAACATCGACCTTGCCGGTCTCAAGGTCCACACGCTCGATGCGGCCGCCGGAATAATCATCGGGCTTGTCGCCGGGGATCAGCAGCCCGTCGCGCTCATGCCAGGCAAAGCCGCCATTGTTGCAGACATAGACCGCGCCGTCCGGCCCGATGGCAGCGCCATTCGGCCCGCCGCCCAGCTCTGCGATGACGGACACTTCGCCCTCCGGCGACACGCGGCTCAGCGTGCCGCGGGCGATCTCCACGAGGATGACCGATCCGTCATCCATCGCGATGGGGCCTTCGGGAAAGCGCAGGCCGGAGGCCACCTCGGTAAAGTCGGTCATGAAATTCTCCCTGGGTTCTGATTATCTAAGTGGTCAGATGCTTTTTGGCGGCGGGCCCTTCCGGTCCAGCCGCAGAATTGTGTAGGCGCAGTTGTCGCCCTCCCCGGCCTCGTGGCGCTCAGCGGATACCTGCGTCCATGCGTCCTCGTCGAAATCAGGAAAGGCCGTATCGCCGTCCGCATCCATGTGGACGCGGGTGAAATGCAGAATGTGCGCATACGCCATGGCCTGGGCATAGACCTGCGCGCCGCCGACGATGCAGGCCTCTTCCGCCCCTTCGCCCGCCGCCGCGGCCAGCGCGTCTTCCAGCGAATGCACCAGCACCACGCCATCGGGCACCGGCGCCTCACTGCGGCTGAGCACGATGTTGGTGCGGCCCGGCAGGGGCTTGCCGAAGGAATTGAAGGTGGTGCGCCCGGCGATGATGGGCTTGCCCATGGTCGTCGCCCGGAAATGCTTCATGTCGCCCTTCAGGCGCCACGGCAACCCGTTATCCGCGCCGATGATGCCGTTCTCGGCCACGGCGACCACCATGGAAATACGCATGACGCAGGACCCTCAGACCGCGACCGGCGCGGAGATGTGCGGGTGCGCCTGATAGCCCTCGAGGCTGAAATCCTCATAGGTAAAATCGAACAGCGACCGCACCTCCGGGTTCAGCACCATGCGCGGCAGCGGATAGGGCTCACGCTCAAGCTGGGTGCGCGCCTGCTCCAGATGGTTGGAGTACAGATGCGCGTCGCCGAAGGTGTGCACGAAGTCGCCCGGCTCAAGCCCCGCCACCTGCGCGATCATCAGCGTCAGCAGCGCATAGGACGCGATGTTGAACGGCACGCCGAGGAAGATGTCCGCCGAGCGCTGGTAGAGCTGGCAGGAAAGCTTGCCGTCGGCCACGTAGAACTGGAACAGGCAGTGGCACGGGGCCAGCGCCATCTTGTCGAGGTCCGCCGGGTTCCACGCCGACACGATCAGCCGCCGCGAATCCGGGTTGGTCCTGATCTCGTTCACCAGCCATTTGAGCTGATCGACCGTGCCGCCCTCCGGCATGTCCCAGGAGCGCCACTGCTTGCCGTAGACGGGGCCGAGATTGCCGTTCTCATCCGCCCATTCATCCCAGATGCTGACGCCGTTCGCCTTGAGATAACGGGTGTTGGTATCGCCCGCGATGAACCACAGAAGCTCGTGGATGATGGATTTGAGATGCAGCTTCTTGGTGGTGACAAGGGGGAAGCCCTGCCCCAGATCAAACCGCATCTGATGGCCGAAAACCGAGACCGTGCCCGTGCCGGTCCGGTCATCCTTGCGCACGCCCTCGCGGAGAACGCGGCTCATAAGCTCGTGATATTGCTGCATGGGCCAGAGGTTAACGCGAGTCTGGCGGGGGCGGAAGCCGATTCCAGCCGCCCCCGAAGACTCTGGTTCCACCCTGCTACGGGCAGCTCGTCCCGTTGGTAAAGCCGATGGACCCCACCTGGCCGCCGATATCCGAGCAGAAGGCCGTGGTCGGTGCGGAATTGTCCACATTGCCCGAGCCGGAGACGGCATTGCCTGCCCCATCGAACCGGATGGTGTTGGTCGGCGTGCCGGCGAGGACGGACATGTTCACCGTCACCTGGTTGCCCACGGTCATCTCCAGGCCGTTATTGCCATTGGCGGAGATGGTGGTGCCGGTGACCGTCAGCACGTTGCCGTCCGAGATATCGACGCCCTCTTCACCACCCGTCGAGGTGATGGCGGTGTTGGTGAGGGTGATGGTGTTGTTGTCATCCGCGTCCAGCCCCTCGAGCACCGCCGTCACGGACCCGCCGGTGACGGAGAGAGTGTTCCGGTCAGACAGGAGGTAGCCGCGGCCGCCCAGGCCCGTAGCCGTGCTGTTGGTGACAGTGATCGAGTTGCCGTCCCGCACCTCGATAAAGTCCTCATTTGCACTGCTGACCGTGACATCGGAGACGTTCACGGTGTTGTCGTCGAAGCCGAACAGCACATCGAACCCGATACCCGAGAAGCTTGTTCCGGCAATGGTGATGCCATTGCGGTTGTCGAAGGCCACCGCGTCGCCGCAGATGGAGCTGACAGTGACACCCGACAGCACGAGTGTGTTGTCGTCATCAATGCGCACACCGTCATTGCACATATTGGAGATGGTGGAGTTGCTGATGGTGATCTGGTTGCTGTCATTGGCAAACAGGCCGAACAGGCCGGTGTCGAACACGCTGTTGGCCACCGTCACCTGGTTGGCATTGTTGATCGCCAGCGACGGGCCGAACGGGGTGAACCCGACCGACACATTGCGCAGGGTCAGCGTGTTGCCATCCATGGCATTGATGCCCGCACCGCCGACATTCCGGATGCTGACATCATCCAGCACCACAAAGGCCGACGACCCGATCGACACGCCGTCATTGAAGGCGTTGAGCGGTATGCCGGTTACATCAAGGCCCGCCACATGGGTGCGGTCGACGAGGTTGAGGGTCGGTGCGTCGGCGAGATTGCGCAAGGTGGGGCGCGCGCCCGGCGCCGTCAGCGTGGTGACCGCGCCGCTGGTGCGCCCGCGCACCTCGACACTGCCGCCGCCGCCGACCACTGTCTGGTTGGCCTGCAAGGTCTGCGGGCCGAACAGCGTGCCCGCCGAACCGTCCACGACGATCAGCGTGTTGCCGCCATTGGCGGCCGCCGGAGCCGTGATGCCGGTTGTGGCATCCGCATAGGCCACCCGGTCGAGCGCGACGCCGGTAGCAGCGTCTTCCACCAGTTCCCGGCCGCTGGGCTCGGTCACGATATCCGTGTCGCGCTCCAGCCCGTCGGTCATCCGCCGCCACTGAACACTGCGCGGCCGGCCGACCTCCGCCCCGCCGGAGACGACGGTGAACGGCAGCCTGAACCGCACGCCGGCTTCCACATTGCCGCCGCGCACTTCATCGGACCGCCACTCCCCTTCAAGCGACAGGCGCGAGCCGGGCATCACCGGGATGATGTCATCCACCCGGAACTCGATCCGCGCCTTGGGGCCGGAGATATTGTCCGGCGCCTCATCCGCATCGAAATGGAAGCCGCCCGCATAGATGCGCAGCGCCTGGGTGGCCGGGTCCGCCCCAAGCCATTCAAGCGGTACCAAGGTGCCGATTTCGCCGTCGACCCCCGACAGCGGCACTTCGGACGCGCCCTCGATATAGATCTGGCTGCCTTCGATCCGCGCCTGCGTTGTGCCCGGCGACCGCTTGGGATCGGTCAGCGCCCAATAGCCGTTGATGCGCACATCGAACTGCTCGGACAGGGCCTCCACGCCGCCGGAGGCCGCCCAGAACGTGTTTTTCTCGGAACTATGGCGATGATCCCCGCCGGCCCACACGCCGAGATTCCAGCCTGACGGCAACATGTGGCGGAAACCCACGGCGGCGTTGATCTCGGAGACCTGATCCTCGAACAGCTTGCCCCGCACATCGGTGAACACCAGGCTCTCATCGGACTGCATCAGCGGCAGAAACAGCGCCGCCTCGCCACGCTCGGACCCCGACCCGCCCAGATAGCCGCCAAGCTCCGCCCAGCCGCTCCAGGCGCTGTCGCCACCCGTCGAGGCGGTGCCGGAGGCCGCCGCCTGGCCGGGCGCAAGGACCAGGGTGCCCAGCGCAACGCCAAGCGCCAGACGTCCGAGCAAATGCACGAACCGGCGAACAGAACGGTCGATCATGTGGTGCCCCCGCACACAGATTGCAGGCGGCGGCACCCCCAAGTGTCCGCTTCGGCCCGCGTTAATCATCTGTTTACCATTGCAGTTTGGCACGCAGGCGACAGCGCGCCAATAGGCGGGCAGGATTCAAGGTAAATCCGGTGCGTGCCCGTCACCTTTCAGTGCTATAGGGGCCGCAAAGACGGATAGCCCAGCAACAAGGGGGGACACTCATGTTCAAATGGACCGCGATCATCATCGGCGCACTGGCCGTCATCTATTACGGCCTGGCCTGGTTCATCGTGCCCGGCGCGCTGGAGCGGCCGACCAACCGGGTGCTGGAGCACGCGCCCTATCAGGTGAGCGATACGGCCATGAAGCTGCATGAGCGGCTCACCATCGCCGACCTGCACTCCGACACCCTGCTGTGGAGCCGCGATGTGCTGGACCGCGCGGACCGCGGCCATGTGGATGTGCCGCGCCTTGTGGAAGGCAATGTGGCGCTGCAGGTGTTCTCGGTCGTCACCAAGGTGCCGGACGGCCAGAACTATGAAGAGAACTCAGCCGACAGCGACCAGATTACCCTGGCCGCCATGGCGCAGGCCTGGCCGGTGTCCACCTGGGGCAGCCTGCTGGAGCGCGCGCTCTACCAGGCCGACAAGCTGGCGACCGCCGCCGAGCGCAAGCCGGATGCCCTCAAACTGATCCGCACCCGCGCGGACCTCGACGCCCTTCTCGCCGCCCGCGCCGGCAATCCCGGCCTCGTCGGCGGCCTGCTGGCCACCGAGGGCTCCCACCCGCTTGAAGGCGACATCGCCAATGTGGAGGTACTCTATGAGGCGGGCTACCGCATGTTCGGCCTGCACCATTTCTTCGACAATGATCTCGGCGGCTCCCTGCACGGTCTCACCGGCGAAGGCCTCAACGCTTATGGCCGCGAGGTGGTGAAGGCCGCCGAAGCCCGCAAGATCATCATTGATGTGGCCCACTCCTCCCCCAACGCGGTGGCGGACGTGCTCGACATGGCCACCCGGCCGGTCGTGGTTTCGCATACCGGCGTGCGCGGTGCCTGCGACAGCGTGCGCAACCTCTCGGACGGGCTGATGCAGCGCATCGCGTCCCAGGGCGGCCTCATCGGCATCGGCTACTGGGAAGGGGCTGTCTGCGACATCTCCCCCGCGGGTATCGCCCGCAGCATCGTCTACGCAGTCAATCTCGTGGGCGAGGATCATGTGGCCCTCGGCTCTGACTATGACGGGGCTACCCAGGTGGCCTTCGATACGTCCGAGCTGGCGGTGCTGACCGATGAACTGCTGAAGGCGGGCCTGCCGGAAGAAACCATCGCCAAGGTGATGGGCGGCAACCTGATCCGCTTCCTGCGGGCCAACCTGCCCGCCGATTGAGCGGGAGGCGGTGTGGGGCTCCATGCACCAAAGGCGCGGGTTTGAAGGGGTTTTGGTGCCGAACACCTTTAATCAACCCTCATATGGGCCTATATAGGGTGTGTCAGGTCGCACCTGACTATGGCGATAAACGGTCTGCGCAATAAACCTATCGGACCCGGGGGCAGTACCCGGCGCCTCCACCACAAACCCGCCGGTATCCCGGCAGCCCATTGGGCACAAGCTGCGACGGCGGGTTTCTGTGGGGGCGAACTAGGATCGACGAGGGCGTAAAGGCAGTTCTTTCGCTCGGCATGGTTCCGCCGTTATCGGGCCATATTGATAGTTGCCAACGACAACTATGCGGAAGCACGTCTCGCTGCGTAACGCAGCGCGATCGCTTCAATTCAAGCCTTAACGGTTCGCACCGTTGAGCGGGGTTCGAGGGCACCTGGCAACAGAAGCCCTCACTTCCATATTCAAGCATGCAGACTGGTGCGGCGGGTTGTTCGGGATGGGGTAACCATCCACATCGCCATGCTTTGAATTCCCAGCTATTTTCAGCGATAAGGATCGCTGGTCAGATCACCCTGGACCGACCTCCCCGGACCAACGATCAAGGAGAGCCCCCTTGCCGACTGATTCCATCCAGTACGACATTCTCGCCCGAGAGGCGCTACGCCAGGTGGTGCATGACGTTCTGGAACAGGCTCAGCGCGAGGGCCTGCCCGGCGAGCACCATTTCTTCATCACCTTTGCCACCCAGGCACCCGGCGTGGTGATGAGCGACGAGCTGCGGTCGGACTTCCCGGACGAAATGACCATCGTGCTCCAGCACCAGTACTGGGACCTGGAAGTGAGCCGCGACCGCTTTGCGGTGAAGCTGGCGTTCGGCGGCGTGCCGCGCGAGCTGGTGGTTCCCTTCAAGGCGGTGACCGGCTTCTTCGACCCCAGCGTCCAGTTCGGCCTGCAATTCGCCCCCTCTCCCCAGGAAGGCACCGGCACACCGGCCCCCGCGCCTGCACCGGCGGAGGAAACTGCAGGCGACACTATGCCGCCCGTGCCCGGCCCCGCCGAGATCGACACCTCCGACGAAGCCGGCGACGGCGAGACCCAGGGCGAGGTCGTGAGCCTCGACGCCTTCCGCAAGAAGTAGGCTACCTCCCTCCCCCGCATATCAGCCCCTGTGCGCCGACTGCCCCCCTTGCCACCCTGCCGCCCTGCACTGGCGGGGGGTCTGGTCGGGGGGCGAGTGGCATGAAGCCGTGCTGCGTGCTAAACCGCTGGCCGTTTCAACCACCTCAAGCCAGACGGGAAGCCCCCACCATGACGAGTACGCGCACCGAAACCGACAGCTTTGGCCCGCTGGAGGTCCCCTCCGACAAATATTGGGGCGCCCAGACCCAGCGCTCGCTCGGCAACTTCAAGATCGGCACGGAAACCATGCCCAAGCCGCTGGTGCGCGCGCTGGGTGTCGTCAAGCGGTCGGCCGCGCTGGCCAATATCGCACTCGACAACATCGAGCCGAAGCTGGGCGAGGCCATTGCGGCGGCGGCGCTGGAAGTGGCCGAAGGCAAGCTCGACGACAATTTCCCGCTCGTCGTCTGGCAGACGGGCTCCGGCACCCAGTCCAACATGAACGCCAATGAGGTGATCGCCAACCGCGCCATCGAGATGCTGGGCGGCACCATCGGCTCCAAGGAGCCGGTGCACCCGAACGACCATGTGAACCGCTCCCAGTCGTCCAACGACACCTTCCCCACCGCCATGCACATTGCCGCCGGTGAGGAAGCGGTGCATAGCCTGGTGCCCGCCCTGCAGAAGCTGCGCAACGCACTGAATGACAAGGCAAAGGAATGGGCCGACATCATCAAGATCGGCCGCACCCACACCCAGGACGCCACGCCGCTGACGCTAGGCCAGGAATTCTCCGGCTATGTCGCTGCCGTTGAAAACGGCATCCGCCGCATCGAGCAGTCCCTGCCCGCCATCTACCAGCTGGCCCAGGGCGGCACGGCGGTCGGCACCGGCCTCAATGCCAAGCCGGGCTTTGCGGAAAAATTCGCCGAGGAAGTGGCGACCCTGACCAAGCTGCCGTTTGAGACCGCCCCCAACAAGTTCGAGGCCCTGGGCACCCATGACGCCATGGTGGAACTGTCCGGCGCGCTCAACACGGTGGCCGTGAGCCTGTTCAAGATCGCCAACGACATCCGTTTCCTGGGCTCAGGCCCGCGCTCGGGTCTCGGCGAACTGGCACTGCCGGAAAACGAGCCCGGCTCTTCCATCATGCCCGGCAAGGTGAACCCGACCCAGTGCGAGGCGCTGACCATGGTGTGCACCCAGGTGATGGGCAACCACACCACCACCACGATCGCCGGCAGCCAGGGCCATTTCGAGCTCAACGTCTACAAGCCCGTGATCGGCTACTCGGTGCTGCAGTCGATCCGCCTGCTCGCGGATGCGTCCGTCAGCTTCACCGACAATTGCGTCGTTGGCATCGAGCCGCGCCGCGACAACATCGCCGATCTGATGAGCCGCTCGCTGATGCTGGTGACCGCACTTGCCCCGAAGATCGGCTATGACAACGCTACCAAGGTTGCCAAGACAGCCCACAAGAACGGCACCACCCTCAAGGAAGAAGCCGTGGGCCTGGGTTTTGTCACCGAGGAAGAGTTCGACGAGGTGGTGCGGCCGGAAAAGATGATCAACCCGGCATAAGGGACCAGCCTAAGGCACCCGCCCGGAACGGAAAGAGACGCACATGCCCGCGGAGATCAAACGATCTGTGACCCTGTCCGGCCACCGGACATCCATCACGCTGGAACCGGAGTTCTGGTCCGCCCTCAAGGAGATCGCCTGCACCCGCAAGATCTCCGTCAACGAGCTTGTGCGCCGCATTGATGAAGGCCGCGTGGGGGACGATGCCCCGCGTGGCCTCTCAAGCGAGGTAAGGGTGCATATCCTCGACCACTTCAAGACCCGCGCCGCCTGCGACACGGATTTGACCGACGGTGAGTGAGATCAGGCGGAGGCGTCAGGGTGTGGAAACAGCGGCCTTCCCGTCCGACGGCTGATCCAGCAGTACACGGACGGATGCGGGGTCTGCGCCCAACTCCTCGATTTCCTTTTCTAGCAGCCGGCGGCCTGCGAAGGCTTCAAGGGCCGACGTGTTCGTCACCCGCTCCGGTGCGGTGAAATCCCCCGCCACCACGATCTCGACCGGCGGTGCGCCTTCCGGCTGCGGCGGCGTCAAACGGGCTTCCACGTCGAGCGCCATGCGGCCGATATCGGCGAAGGCCGCTGACCGGCCCGTGCCCGCCGTAAGCTCCAGCGCGATATCCGGCGCGCGCACGACACCGGACGTGACGGCGAGATTGCCCTTGATCGTCTTGAAGGAGGTGGCGCCGGAGCTGAGCGTGGCATCCGCCAGCGGCGCGAAATCGGCCACATCATCAAGCTGCACAAGCCCGTCACCGAGGGCGGCAAGGTCCACGCCCGTAAGCGCGCCATCCACCACCTCGAAACTGCCCTCACCCTTGATGGACGAGACGAGCGCCAGGGCGCTGAGCCCATTGCCGGTGATCTTGAAATCGACATTGGCAAGGCCGGTACCCGCCTCACCCAGGCCTAGCGCCCGCACGAAATCTCCTGCGGCAAGCCCCGTGCCTGCGACACTCATGTCGAGGCTGACACCATCCCCCGCCGTGACGGACCCCGAGGACCGGACCTCACCGTCAAAGGCGATGGCCCGCATCTGCGGCAGGGTCAGCACCCCGTCCTTGAGGGTCATGGTGCCGTCAAGCTCGCTGGCCCGCAGGTCACCCGCACCCACATTTTCGCCGGTGACGGTAATGTCGAGATCAGCCGCCGTCATCCAGCCGACGGGCAGCAGGCCTGTGCTCCAGCGGCTCTCCGTTTCCAGGGGCGCGTCCGTTGCGTCACTGTCATTTCCCTCCGCCGCCGGGGTGACGTGGTGCCCGCCCAGCAGCGCGAACAGCATCGGCAGATCCGTCTGCCGCGAGGCCAGCGTCACCGTGCCCCGGGGACGCACGGCGCCGCCTTCAATCAGATGAGCGGGCGTCACGCTTGCGTCGATGGTCATGTCGAGACGCCCGTCACTGCCGGTCATCGCCAGCGACATGCCGGTGGTGCTGTAGGCTTCCCCGTCAAACCGCACACCGCCCATGAAGGTGACCGTATCGATATCGCGCAGGCGGTAGCCCGCAGCCGCCGCGACGGCTGCCGGGTCATCACTGCCTGCCTGGACATCAAGCGCGTAGATGGCGGGCTTTGCCACCAGATCCACGGTGCCCGCAGCGCTGCCCATCAGCGCGTCGGTCGCCACTTCCACCGCGACGACGGAAGGTGCCCCGCGCACGCCCTCGATGGCGGCGGTCATGATGTGCGGCCCCTTGGCCTCACCGGCTTCCTGCGCCTTGGCGGCAGCCGCATCCTGCAAATCATCACCCGCGACACCGGCAATGGCCGTCACCGTGCTGATGAGATCCTGCCAGTGATCGGATTCAAGGGTGGACGAAACCTCATAGGCTGCATCCGCGTTGCCGTTCGGCCCGGCGGCATAAAGCGCTTCCGTCACCACGCGGACAGCGCCCACCCGGCCGAGCACCGACAGAGCCATGGTCTGCTCGGGGCCGACCACCGCCCGGTCCGGCACAGCTTCCGCGGGCCACGAGGCACGGGCGCTGAGCGACAGGGACTGAACGCGCTCCAGCGCCGCCTGCGGCAGCGGCAGCACGCCCGCCAGCGCCGATGCGTCAGGGGCCGTCAGCGTGGCCTGATAGTCACCGACCCCGCCGGAGGATTGGCCGGACAGGGTGCCGCTGGCACCGTCCGCGCTGCGGAACAGGATTTCCGGGATGGTGACATGGGTGCCGCGTGCTTCCGCGATCAGGGAAACATTCTCCACGTGCACGTCATCCACGTCGAGGGCCGCCACCTTGAGGGCCACGCGCCCGTCAAAGCCCAGGTCGATCGCTTGCCCCGGCACGATGTCACCGGCTACCGGCAGATGCTCGAGCGGCAGCGCCAGCTTTTGAGCTTTCAGCGTGATGTCCACATCCGGCCGGGCATCGAAGCTCGAGGCCACCTGGCCGGAAATGCGACCGCCATCAATGGACAGGTCCAGCTTGTCGAGACCGATACGCTTGGGGGTCAGGAAGACACCGCTTTCAAGATCAAGCGCTTCGAGCGGCATGCGGCTCAGCACCTGGGGCACATCCGCCTCGGTCATCCATGCAATCAGCGTGCGCGGCGTGCCGCCCTTCAGTGTCATGTCGCCGGAGAAGTAAGGCCCCTCCCCGCCCATGGAGAGCGCACCAGTGGCCGAGCCCGCCACATCTCCCGGCAGCGTGACGGACAGGGAGGACAGCGAAATGGTCTCGCCGCCCGCTTCGCCCTCCACCGCCACGTCGCGCAGCTTGCCGCTGGGCAGGCGGATTTCGTCAGCCGCAAGGGAATAGGTACCGGCGGGCAGACCGGCGATGATGTCCTCGGCCGCGCGCACCAGCGCGTCGGTCGTCAGCGGCAGGCCTGCGGTCTCGAAGCCCGTGAAGTCGATGCGGTTGATGGCCGCCGTTGCTGCGAGGGTGACGCTGGCGTCGGCCCGGGCATCAAGCGTGCCGGTGAGCTTGACGGCACCGGCGCCCGCTTCGATGTCGCGCAGGCTGATGCCGGCGGGCGACGCGATGACACCGGCGGTAAGCGCCACCGGCTGGCCTGCCGTCATGGCCCCAAGGGCGGGCGACAGATCGGTCGTCGCCCCGGCCTTGACCGCGCCGTCAAAGCGCACATCCGCGCCACGCCCGGTGACGATGCCGGAGAAGGTGGCCTCGGCCTGGCTGAAACTGACGGACAGATTGGCCTGCGATGCCTTGTCGGGCGCAACCTCGCCGAGGGTCGCCACGAACTCGCCGGCCTCCCCTGCCAGCACAGCCTTGCCGCGTGCCTTGTAAGGCCCGCTGAGGCCCGAGGCGGCGACGAGGGCTTCAACCTGCGCCAGCTCGAAATCCGACCCGATACCAAGATTGCGGAACCCGATGCGCCCGCCTGTGACCTCGATCTCATCAACCGAGATGGGGGGCAGCGCGTCGATGACCGCGGACCCTGCCGGAGCGGCTGCGGCCGATGACACATCGCCTTCGCCTGCATCTGCTGCTGACGAGGCGGGCTGGAACTGCCAGTTGCTGCGCCCGTCCGGCGTCACTTCAAGCAGCAGGTCGGGCTCATGCATCGTCAGACGGCTGATGATCAAATCACCCCGGAACAGGGACCCGACGGACAGCTCGGCGCGCATGCCTTCGACCTTCAGCATCGCGTCGCGCGAGCCGCTATCCGCGTTAGCGATGGTCATACGGCCCAGGGTCAGCGTCGGCGATGGCAGCAGGGCGATGCCCACATCACCGGAAATGGTGACGTCGCGGCCGGTCACGGCCTCCGCCTGCGCCTCGATCAGCCCGGCATAACGGCTCCAGTCCAGGAAGCCGGGCACGATGAGCACAGCGGCCACCAGCAGCGCCAGCGCCAAGCCCGCATAGGACCAAATCGACCGCAAGCCTCGTCTCCCTTTCCGTCTATCCGCAACTGTGCCGGACGGCTGCCACCAGGGCGGTTCACCCTTATGGGCCCGTCAGGTTACGCTAAGTTGATGCAGCGCCGGTTAACCTCATCTTCTGGCAGATTTCCGCCAGTTCGGCCAATCCTTGCAGCCATATGGGAAACACACACCATGTCCCAAGAGGAAAGTAACGGCCCGACACTCATCAACCTGTCGGACGCCCGCCGCGCCCGGGCCGCAAAACCGGGCAAGGCTGCCAAGCCGCGGCATGTGCGCAAGCAGGAAGAACGCGCCGAAAAAGCGCAGAAAGCTGCGGCAAATCGTGTGCGGACCGGCCGCAGCAAGGCTCAGAAGGCGCAGGACCGGCAGGAAATCACCCGCCTGCGCAGTCACGTGGACGGGGCCCGCCGCGACACACCCGGCACACCCTCCAAAGACGATTGACCCCCGAACCAGAGGCCGCTCAGCCCGCAGGCGGCAGCATCTTGCCCGGATTCATGATGTCGTGCGGGTCCAGCGCCTGCTTGACCGCCCGCATGGCGCCAAGCGCGTCTCCGTGCTCACGGGCCAGATAATGCTGCTTGCCGAGACCGATGCCGTGCTCGCCGGTGCAGGTGCCGCCCGCATCAAGGGCGCGGGTGACCAGCCGGTCATGCGCGGCCATCGCTTCGGCCATGTTGGCGTCGTCCTCCGGGTCCACCAGCAGGATGAGGTGGAAATTGCCGTCCCCCACATGCCCCACAAGCGGCGCGGTGAGGGAGGTGGCGGCAATGTCGGCGCGGGTGGCGGCGATCACATCGGCCAGCCGCGAGACCGGCACGCAGACATCCGTCGTGAAGCCCTTCTTGCCCGGCTCGAGCGCCAGCGCGGCGTAATAGGCATTGTGCCGGGCCTCCCACAGGCGGCTGCGGTCTTCCGGCCGGGTGCTCCAGGCAAAGCCGCTTCCGCCATTCGCCTCAGCCAGCGCCGCCACGCGGTCCGACTGCTCGGCCACACCGGCCGCGGTGCCGTGGAATTCCAGGAACAGCATCGGCTGCTCGGGCAGCGACAGGCCCGAATAGGCATTGCAGGCACGCACCATCACATCATCCAGCAGCTCGATCCGCGCCACCGGAATGCCGCTCTGGATCGTCTCGATGACGGTCGCCACCGCCTGGTCCACGCCGGCAAAGGAGCAGGTGGCCGCCCCGATCTCCTCCGGGATGCCGTGCAGCCGCAAGGTGACCTCGGTGACAACGCCCAGCGTGCCTTCCGCCCCGATGAGCAAATGGGTGAGGTCATAGCCGGCGGCTGACTTGCGTGCCCGGCCGCCCGTATGCGCCACCGTGCCATCCGCCAGCACGACCGTCAGCCCAAGGACGTTTTCACGGATCGTGCCGTAGCGCACGGCGTTGGTGCCGCTCGCCCGGGTGGACACCATGCCACCAATGCTTGCATCCGCGCCCGGGTCAACCGGCATGAAGAGCCCCGTATCCCGCAACTGGGCATTGAGCTGCTTGCGGGTGATGCCCGCTTCCACCGTGCAGTCGAGATCTTCGGGTGACACGCGCTTGAGCGCGGTCATGCGCGACATGTCGATGGCGATGCCGCCATGGATGGCCGCCACATGCCCCTCAAGCGAGGTGCCCGCACCGAACGGAATGACCGGGACGCGATGGGCAGCGCAGGTCCGCACGATGCGTGCCACTTCTTCGGTGGACTGCGGAAACACCACCGCGTCGGGCGGCGCGGTCTCGTGCCAGCTTTCATCATGGCCATGCTGTTCGCGCATCGCAGGCGCCGTGGACAGGCGCTCACCGAAATGTGGTGTCAGTGCCGCGATCACCTCCCCCACAGGGGAAGCGGGCGCTGACAGTAGATTGCTCTTGCTCATGCCCATTGGAGGCCCTCTGTCCGTTCCCCGCACACCAGAGGCGTTGGGGGTGGATTGACGCCGCGCACTATGATCCCATCTTGCGCTGTGGACATAAAGAAGAAGCTCGAGGACAAGGCTCCCATGGCAGGCACCTACCCCGCCCCGCTCATTGCCCCGCCCATGCAGTTGATTGAGGACTGGATCGACTATAACGGCCACATGAACATGGCCTTCTACAATGTCGTGTTCGACAAGTCAGTGGACGCGCTGTTTCTCGAGCTTGGCATCGGCGAGGATTACGTGACCACGGAAAAGGCCTCGGTCTTCACCGCCGAAATCCACGTCACCTACGCGCAGGAGCTGGCCCTGGGCGACCCCATCCGCGTGACCTGCCAGTTGCTGGACTATGATGCCAAGCGCATCCATCTCTTCATGGAGATGTACCACGCGGAAAAAGGCTATCTCGCCGCCACCATGGAGCAGATCGGCATTCATGTGAGCATGGAAACCCGCCGATCGGCCCCCTTCCCCGACCGCCTGATGACCGAGCTTGAAGCGCTCAGGACATCCCACGCAGCCCTCCCGGTGCCGCCGCAGGTCGGCCGCGTCATCGGCATCCCCAGGAAAGCACACGCCACCGCATGATCCGGTTTTTCAGCCTGTCCGTCCTCACTGTCAGCCTGCCTGTCCTTGCCGGGCTGGCCGCGCTTGCGCTCATGCCCGCCCAGGCCCAGCAGATCGGCGCCGACTGCCAGAGCCCGGCCCTGCCGGGGGTGGACTGGCACCGCTGCTACCTGGACGACAAACCGCTGCCGGGCGTGGACCTGACCGGCGCCCGCCTGCGCGAGACGCGGCTGATCCGCGCCAATCTGTCGGCTGCCGTGCTGGACGAGGTGGATGCCCGCCGCGCCAAGTTCATGCGCGCTTTGGCGCCCAGGGCCCGCTTCCATGACGCCGACCTGCGGGAAGCGGATTTCACCCGCGCCAATCTCGAAGGGGCGGACCTCACCGGCGCGGACCTGCGCCGCACCCGCTTCTTCAAGGCCAATCTGCGCCGGGCCAACCTGACCGGCGCGCGCCTTGGCAACACGGACATTCTCGACGCCGACCTGACAGGTGCCACCTGGACCAATGGCACCTATGTGTGCGGGCCGGGCTCCATCGGCCAGTGCAAATAGACCCAACGCCCGGCACCGCTCCCCGCCCGGTCAGCGCGGCTTGATGTCCCGCCGGATGGCCGCAGCCCCCGGCGCGTCGATGTCCATCGTCCGCGCCAGCTGCTCTGCCTGCTTCCTGAGCGCCCTGTGGGGAATGGCGTCGAGCGCACGCCCATAGGCCTGAAAATTGTCCGACAGGGCATCCATCTGGCCCTTGAGGTCAGCCATGGTGCGCTGGAAACGGTCAACTTCGGCGCGCTGCACCGCCATCTCGCTCACGACACGCTCCATCTTGGCCGCAACATCCGGGCCCAGCCCCATGCTGCCGTCCTGCGGCGTCGCCCCGGGGATCGCCCCCTGATCATCGTGCCGCCCGGCTGATACCCCCAGCCCCTGCGGCACGAACGCGATCACATCACCCATACTGTCTCCGATACTGATGTAAGGTCTCAGATGTGTTGTAGGGCGCGCCCGGTAAGGCTTTCTTTGGTGGATTTGCGCCATTTTACCCAAAGTCCGATCCTTTCCGGTAACCTTGCCGAAAGCTTTCACCCTGCCCGTAACCGCCTCTGGTTTCCCGCCCGCCCATGTCTCTCAGCTTCGCCGACAGCCGCACCTCCCTTGAATCAGCTCTGCGGCGCGCCACCACGTCGCCCGTGCCCCGGGTGTGGCTGGCGGCGGTGCTGGTGGGCATCGCCGCGGGCTATGCGGCGCTGGGCTTTCGCCTCGCCATCGGCGGTGTGCAGTTCCTGTGGATCGGCGACGCGGAGGAGAACCTGTTCCGCCTGCTGCAGGAAACGCCGGCCTGGATCATCATCGCCGGGCCGACGCTTGCCGGCCTCGTTGTCGGCCTGTGGCTTACCTACATCCACCCCACCCAGCGGCCGGAGGCGATTGCCGATGTGATCGAAGCCCGCGCCATCGGTGCCGGGCGGCTGCCGATCTGGCGTGGCCTCAGCGCCGCGGTTATCTCCGCCATCTCCCTAGGCGGCGGGGCCAGCACCGGCCGCGAAGGCCCGGCCGTGCATCTGGGCGCAGCGCTCGGTTCCTTCCTCGCCCAGCGCTTCGGCTTCACCCCCACCCATATGCGCACCCTGCTGGCGGCGGGCGCAGCCTCGGCTGTGGCCGCTTCCTTCAACGCCCCTATCGCCGGAGCCCTGTTCGCCCTGGAAGTGGTGCTGGGCCATTACGCGCTGCGCGCATCCGGCCCCATCGTCATTGCCAGCGTCATCGGCGCCCTCATCGTGCGCTTTCATATGGGAGCGTCCCCCGCCTTCGTGCTGCCGGACTACATGATCACCAGCCTTGCGGACTTTCCCGCCTTTGCCGCGCTGGGGGTGATCTCGGCGCTGGTCGCCATCGGCTTCATGCAGACGGCGATGAAGACCGATGACCTCGCCCGCCGCATCACCATGCCGCTCTGGCTGCGGCCGGTTGTCGGCGGGCTGGGGCTGGGGCTGATCGGCCTGTGGTTCCCCGAGGTGCTGGGGGTGGGCTATGCGGCCACCGATGCGGCCCTGCAGGGGGAATTCGGCCTGACGCTGCTCGTCTCCCTCGTCATTGCCAAGATCATCGCCGCGTCGCTCACCATCGCCAGCCGCTTCGGCGGCGGGGTGTTCTCGCCGTCGCTCTATCTGGGCGCCATGGCGGGCGGCGCCTTCGGCCTCATCCTCAGCTACACGGTGCCGGACATCGCCTTCTCGTCCCACGCGGTCTATGCGCTGGTGGGCATGGGGGCCGTCGCAGGTGCCGTGCTGGGCGCACCGCTTTCCACCCTGCTGATCGCGTTCGAACTGACCGGCGGCTACGAGATGACCATCGCCTTGATGGTGTCGATCTCCATCGCCACCGCCCTGACCCAGGGCCTGTTGGGCAAGAGCTTCTTCCAGTGGCAGCTGGAGCGCCGCGGCCTCAACCTCTATGGTGGCCCGCGCTGGCAGATCCTGCAGACGGTGCTGGTGCAGGACTTCATGCGCCGGGTGACCGAAGACCCCAACACCCCGCTGCAGACCCTCGACGAGGACGACGAGCGCCTGTTCACCGGCGACAGCCTGGAGAAGACCCTGGCGCTGTTCGAGTCATCCCAGCACGAGACCCTGCCCGTGGTGCAGCCCTCTGAACAGCTGGAAATCGTCGGCACCGTCCATCATACCGACGCCCTGCGCGCCTATAACGAGGCACTGGTGGAAGCGTCGCGGGAGGAGCACAGCTGAGCCTGCTGCCGGGTGGCGTGGTGGCGGGTCTGTGCGGCTGGTGTGATGAGCCCCGTCCACCCCCTCACCCTCCCACCGCTCACGCGGCGGGCCCCTCCCTCTCCCGCAAGGGGAGAGGGAATGAAAGCTCCGCCCCCCTCGACCGCTTTCCCTCCGGCTTGACCGGAGGGTCTGTCTGAGGCGGCGGGCACTGTTCTTCTGTGAGGCAGGTGGTCAGGCATATGACCGTCGCATCCGCCATGCGTCCGCCAACCTCCCATGGGCCCTCCGGTCAAGCCGGAGGGAAAGCGGATTTGTATGCGGCCCCAGGAAAAGTCACCTCTCCCCTGGAGGGAGAGGTCGGTGCGCAGCACCGGGTGAGGGGGACAGCGCTTGCGGGCCTGTGCGGCTGGTGTGCTGGACACCGCCCACCCCCTCACCCTCCCACCGCTCACGCAGCGGGCCCCTCCCTCTCCCGCAAGGGGAGAGGGGGATGAAAGCTCGGCCCCCTCCACCGCTGTCGCTCCGGCTTGACCGGAGGGTCTGTCTGAGGTGGCGGGCACGGGTCGCCTCTGAGGCACGCCCCGCGCCCCGCTTCAAATTGACCCTCAAATCCCGCAGCCTTTCCCATGGCGTGCGTGCATGTTCATGCTAAGTTCCCGATTCTGATGAGCGATCCATTCGACCTTGGCGACATTCCTGAAGAGGAAGCAGCGCGCGGGCCCTCTATTTCCGAACGGGCGGCGGCGGGCGTGGCTGCGCCTGCGCCTTACCTTGAAAATCTGAATGATCCCCAGCGCGAAGCCGTGGAGGCGCTTGATGGCCCCGTGCTCGTGCTGGCGGGCGCCGGCACAGGCAAGACGCGGGTGCTGACCACGCGGCTCGCGCATCTGCTCAACACCCGCCGCGCCTGGCCGAGCCAGGTTTTGGCTGTGACCTTCACCAACAAGGCCGCCCGCGAGATGAAGCAGCGCATCGGCGCGCTGATCGGCGGCACGGTGGAGGGCATGCAGTGGCTCGGCACCTTCCACGCGCTGGGCGCAAAGATATTGCGCCGCCATGCGGAACTGGCCGGGCTGCGCTCGGACTTCACCATTCTGGACACGGATGACCAGATCCGGCTGATGAAGCAGGTGATCCAGGCCGCTGACATCGATGAAAAGCGCTGGCCCGCCCGCCAGCTGGCAAGCCTCATCGACGGCTGGAAGAACAAGGCGCTTGGCCCTGACCAGGTGCCCAAGGGTGAGGGCTTTGCCTTCGCCAACGGCAAGGGCGCGGAACTCTACGCCGCCTATCAGGAGCGGCTGAAGACGTTGAACGCGGTCGATTTCGGCGACCTCTTGGTGGAAAACCTGCGCATCTTCCAGGAGCACCCGGAGGTGCTGGAGGATTTCCAGAACCGCTTCAAATACATCCTGGTGGACGAATACCAGGACACCAATGTGGCGCAATATCTGTGGCTGCGGCTGCTGGCGCGCGGACACAAGAACATCTGCTGCGTGGGCGACGACGACCAGTCGATCTATGGCTGGCGCGGCGCCGAGGTGGACAACATCCTGAAATTCGAAACGGATTTCCCCGGCGCCAAGGTCATCCGCCTTGAACAGAACTACCGGTCGACGCCGCATATTTTGCAGGCCGCGTCCGGCCTCATCACCGCCAATCAGGGCCGCCTCGGCAAGACCCTGTGGACGCAGATGAATGAGGGCGAGAAGGTTACCGTCAAGGGCGTGTGGGACGGCGAGGAAGAAGCGCGCGCCATCGGCGAGGACATCGAGCAGTTCCAGCGCAAGGACCACAGCCTGAGCGAGATCGCCATCCTCGTGCGCGCCTCTTTCCAGATGCGCGAATTCGAAGACCGCTTCATCAATCTCGGCCTGCCCTATCGCGTCATCGGCGGCCCCCGCTTCTATGAGCGCATGGAGATCCGCGACGCCAACGCCTATTTCCGCCTCGTCGCGCAGCCGGATGATGACCTGGCGTTTGAGCGCATCATCAACAAGCCCAAGCGCGGGCTGGGCAATGTGGCGGTGCAGACCCTGCACCAGGCCGCCCGCGCGCAGGGCACCAGCATGTGGCGCGCCGCCCGGGCGCTGATCGACTCAGAGGAGCTGAAGCCCCAGGCCCGCCGCGCGCTGACCACATTTGTTGAAAGCGTCGAGCGCTGGCGCAAGCTGCTGCCCGCGCTGCCGCATACGGAGCTGGCCGAGCAGATCCTCGATGAATCCGGCTACACGGAGATGTGGCAGAACGACAAGACCGCCGAAGCGCCGGGCCGTCTCGACAACCTCAAGGAGCTTGTCCGCTCCATGGAGCAGTTCGAGAACATGGCCGGCTATCTCGAGCATGTGTCGCTGGTGATGGACAAGGATGATCAGGAGACGGACGACAAGATCAACCTGATGACCCTGCACGCGGCCAAGGGGCTGGAATTCGACACCGTGTTCCTGCCCGGCTGGGAGGAAGGGCTGTTTCCGCACCAGCGGGCGCTCGATGAAAGCGGGCTGGCGGGTTTGGAAGAAGAGCGCCGCCTTGCCTATGTGGGCATCACCCGCGCCAAGAAGCGCGCCAAGATTTCCTTCGCCGCCAACCGCCGCATCCACAATCTGTGGCAGAACTCCCTGCCCTCGCGCTTCATCGACGAATTGCCGGAAGCCAATGTGGAAGTCGAGCAGCAGGGCGACACCTATTCCTACGGACCCTCGCGCTTTGATGAAGGCGGCTTTGCCGGCAGCGACTATGACAGCCCCGGCTGGCGCCGTGCCCGCGCCAATGCGGGCAGCACGTCAACGCCGCCGCGCCGCGCGCCGATGATCGACGCCCAGGCCACCCTGATCGCCACCTCCGCCCCGGACGCGGAGGGCTTTGCGCGGGGTGAGCGCGTGTTCCATCAGAAATTCGGCTATGGCCGCATCGAATCCATCGAAGGCACCAAGCTGACCGTGGCGTTCGAAAAGGCCGGCACCAAGAAAGTCATCTCAAGTTTCGTGGAACGGACATGACCACCGACCCCAATCTCTGGCAGGCGGTGTTCCGCGTGCCCCAGGCCGATGCCGACAGCGCCACGGACTGGCTGACCGAAACCCACCCGGACGTGCTCTCGGTCTCAGCCTTCGAGGAAATCGGCGGCGACTATGCCCTGACCGTGCTGTTCGGCGATGAGCCGAGCCGCGAGTCGATCGACGCGGTGCTGGCCGAAGCGCTGGACGACGTGCCCGGCTACAGCCTTGAGCGGCTGCGCAACGAGGACTGGGTGAAGCGCGGGCTTGCGGATCTGAAACCCGTGCGCGCCGGCCGCTTCCACATCCATGGCAGCCACGACGCCCCCGCCCCCGGCGGCACCCACTCACTGCTGATCGAGGCGGGCGAAGCCTTTGGCACCGGCCAGCACCCGACCACGACGGGCTGCCTGCTGGCGCTGGATGACCTCTTGAAGCGCGGGTTCGACGGCCCGGTCTTTGATCTCGGCTGCGGCACCGGCATTCTCTCCATCGCCTATGCGCGCGCCACCCGCCTGCCGGTGATCGGTGGCGACATTGATGCGCCGTCAGTGGACTTCGCCAACGCCGCCGCCCGCGCCAACGGTGTCGGGCCGCTGGTGGACGCGGTGGAGGCCACGGGCTTCCAGCACAATGCGATCCGTGAGCAGGCCCCCTTCGGCCTCGTCATGGCCAATGTGCTGGCGGGCCCGCTGATCAGCCTCGCCCCCGACATGCGCCGGTTCACCCGCGGCGGCGGGCCGGGCTTCGGCAGCCATGTGATCCTGTCGGGCCTGCTGCGCCACCAGTCCCGCGCCGTGGAGGCCACCTATCGCGGCCAGGGTTTCTGCGTCGTTCAGCGCTACCCCATCGGCGAATGGATGACCCTGCTGCTGGGACGCTGACCGGCTTGGCGATCCCGCCCATTGCGCCTAAATAGGGTGCATGGACAAAGCACTCGGTTTTCAGATCTTCTCCGACAATCCGGACCCCACCGTGGGCGCCCCGCGCGTGGCCAGGCTGCGCGCGGAAATGGCGCGCCGGGGGCTGGACGGCTTCATCATTCCCCGTGCCGATGAGCATCAGGGCGAATATGTGCCGCCGCATGCCGAGCGCCTGAAATGGCTGACAGGCTTCGGCGGGTCAGCGGGCATGGCCATCGTCTTGAAGGACAAGGCCGCGATCTTCATCGACGGGCGCTACACCCTGCAGGTGCGCGACCAGGTGGACATGGCGATCTTCGAGCCGCAGCATTTGGTGGACGAACCGGCGACCCGCTGGATCGAGGAAAACCTGGTGCATGGCGCGCGGCTGGGGTTCGACCCATGGCTGCACACGGCAGCCGCCGCCGCCCGCCTGCGCAAGGCCTGCGAGCGGGCGGGCGCGGAGCTTGTTCCCTGCACGGATAATCTTGTCGACGCGATCTGGGACGACCAGCCGCAACAGCCCTTCGGCGCCGTTGTGCCGCACCCGCTGGATCATGCGGGCGAAGACCACGAGGCGAAGCTCGCCCGCGTGTCGGACACGCTGGAGCATGACGACGTGCATGCCGCCATCCTCACCCAGCCGGATTCGATTGCCTGGCTGTTCAACATCCGCGGCAGTGATGTGAGCCACACGCCCCTGCCGCTGTCATTCGCGATCCTGCACGAGGACGGCCACGCGGATCTGTTCATCGACGACCGCAAGATCACAGCCGAAACCCGCGCCCATCTCGGCAACAAGGTGACCCTGCACGCCCCCGGCCGCCTGAAGGAAGCGCTGGAGGAACTAGGTGCGGCCAAAAAAGAAGTGCGGCTGGATATTGCCAGTGCCGCGGAATGGATCCATGAGCGCCTGAAGGACGCAGGCGCCGTCATCCGTGCAGGCGATGACCCCTGCGTGCTGCCCAAGGCGCGCAAGAACGACGCTGAACTCGCGGGCATGCGCGCAGCCCATATCCGCGACGGCGCGGCCGTGACGCGCTTTCTGGCCTGGCTCGACCGTGAAGGCCCCAAGGGCGGTGTCACCGAAATCTCGGCCGCTCGCGCACTGGAAGGCTTCCGCGCCGACACCGGCGCGCTCAAGGATCTGTCCTTCGACACGATCTCAGGCGCAGGGCCCAACGGCGCCATCGTGCATTACCGCGTCACCGAAGCCACCGACCGGCCGCTCAATCCGGGCGACATCTACCTGGTGGATTCAGGTGCGCAATATCTTGATGGCACCACGGACATCACCCGCACCGTGGCGATCGGCGAACCGGCCACCACGCCGGACATAGCCGATGTGCGCGACCGCTTCACCCGCGTGCTCAAGGGCCATATCTCGCTGGCCATGGCGCGCTTCCCCAAGGGCACGTCCGGCTCGCAGCTCGACGTGCTGGCGCGCAATGCCCTGTGGCAGGCAGGGCTTGATTTCGATCACGGCACCGGCCATGGGGTCGGCAGCTATCTGTCTGTCCATGAAGGCCCGCAGCGCATCTCCAAACTGCCGCATAACGTGCCGCTCGACCCGGGCATGGTGGTTTCCAACGAGCCCGGTTTCTACAAGACCGGCGCCTATGGCATCCGCATCGAGAACCTGGTGGCGGTGACGCAACCCGACGAGATCGACGGCGGCGAACGGCCGATGCAGGGCTTCGAGACGCTGACCCTGGCGCCGATTGACCGCATGCTGATCATTCCCGACCTGCTGTCGACCGAGGAACGCGCCTGGCTCAACGCCTACCACGCCCGCGTCCGCGACACCCTGATGCCCCTGCTGCCGCCGGAGGATCAGGCGTGGCTGGAGCAGGCCACGAAGGCTGTTTAGGCAGAACCCATTCTGAGGGGTTGCCTAGCTAAGCATCCCGCCGCAGCCCCGGGCTCGACCCGGGGCCTACTCGCCCACCCCCCAGCCCGCAGCAGACGCGAGTGGACCCCGGATCAAGTCCGGGGATACGGGGAATTGGGTGTCCTGCTCCGCGCTCAGAGTGCACCCGATCCTCCCATGGGTCCTCCGGTCAAGCCGGAGGAAGAGCGGGAGGGGTAGCGGAAAAAAGCCCACACTCCGTCACCCCGGACTTGATCCGGGGTCCAGGGGCAGCACGGGTGCCTTAAGAAACTGCCTGCCACCCCCTTCCCCCACGTCCCGCATCCCTCCGGCTTGACCGGAGGGCCCACTCGCTTCGGCTGTTGGGAACGGAGCGTGCGGCGGGTGCATGGCCACAGCCACGCGCACGTCGACAAGGGGTCATGAGCGTAGACCCTCCGGTCAAGCCGGAGGGATACGGTGAGGGGGACAGGCCATTGCGTCAGGAGTTTGCCATTTCGACCCAGGTGTCCTCGTCGATGACCTCGACGCCCAGGGACTCGGCTTTCTTGAGCTTGGACCCGGCACCGGGGCCAGCGATCAGCAAATCGGTCTTCGATGACACGGAGCCGGCCACCTTGGCGCCCATGGCTTCGGCGCGGGCCTTGGCTTCGGCGCGGGTCATCTTTTCAAGCGTGCCTGTAAACACAAGCGTCTTGCCGGCAACCGGTGAGCCTGATGTGTCTGCCTGTTCCACGGTCTGCGGCGTGACGAAGGACATGAGGTCGTCCACCACCTCGCGATTATGCGGTTCACGGAAGAACTCGACCACCGCGTCCGCCACCACACTGCCGATGCCGTCAATCGCCACCAGTTCCTGATAGGCGGTGCTGTCAGCCCCCTCGCCCGCCGCTTCCATGGCGGTGCGGAACGCCTCGAAGCTGCCATAGCTGCGGGCCAGCAGCCGTCCGGTCGTCTCGCCCACATGACGGATGCCGAGCCCGAAGATCAGGCGGCCGAGATCCGGCTGGCGGCGGTCCTCAATGGCATCAAGCAGATTAGACACAGACGTCTCGCCCCAGCCGTCCTTCTGCTTCAGCTCGTCCGCATGCGCGCTGATGCGGTAGATGTCCGCCGGGCTCTTGAGCCAGCCGAACGCGTGGAAGGCTTCGACCTGTTTGGCGCCGAGCCCGTCAATATCCAGCGCCGTGCGGCCGACGAAGTGTTTCAGCCGCCGGACAAGCTGTGCTTCACAAATGAGACCGCCCGTGCAGCGGCGCACGGCGTCAGCCTTGCCGGTCTTCTCATTGACGTCGCGCACCGCATGGCTGCCGCAGACAGGGCATGTCTCGAGCGGTTCGAACGCCTTTTCGCTGCCGGTGCGCTTGTCGTCCAGCACTCGCACCACCTGAGGGATGACGTCGCCCGCGCGCTGCACCACCACCATGTCGCCGATGCGGATGTCCTTGCGGGCGATCTCGTCTTCATTGTGCAGGGTGGCGTTGGAGACAACGACGCCGCCCACGGTCACCGGCTCCAGCTTGGCAACGGGGGTGAGCGCGCCGGTGCGGCCCACCTGGATCTCGATGTCGTTGAGGCGGGTGATCGCTTGCTCGGCAGGGAATTTATGCGCCGTGGCCCAGCGCGGGCTGCGCGACACGAAGCCGAGACGCTGCTGCCAGTCCAGCCGGTCCACCTTGTAGACCACGCCGTCAATGTCATAGCCGAGATCGGCCCGCTGCTCCTCGATGGCGTGATAATGCGCGATCATCTCGTTGATGCTCGCGCAGCGCTTCATCAGCGGATTGATCTTGAAACCGAATGTGCCCAACCGCGCGACCGCGTCCATCTGTGTGGCGGCCCCAAGTTCGGACACCTCGCCCCACGCATAGGCGAAGAATTGCAGCGGCCGTTTGGCGGTGATGGACGGGTCAAGCTGGCGCAGGCTGCCTGCTGCCGCATTCCGCGGATTGGCAAACGGGTCCTTGCCCGCCTCTTCCTGCTGCGCGTTGAGGGCCGAGAAGGCGGCGTGGCTCATATAGATCTCGCCGCGCACCTCGAAGATGTCGGGCAGAGCCTTGCCCTTCAGTCTGTGCGGCACGTCCTTGATGGTGCGCACATTGGCGGTGACGTTCTCGCCCTCCTGCCCGTCGCCACGGGTGGCGGCCATGACGAGCTCACCCTTTTCGTAGCGCAGGGAACAGGACAGGCCATCGATCTTGGGTTCCGCCGTGAACGCCAGCTCTTCCTCGGATTTGAGATTGAGGAAGCGGCTGATGCGCAGACCGAACTCACGCACATCCTCATCGTCAAACGCGTTGGACAGCGACAGCATGGGGACCGCATGCTTCACCTTGTCGAACTTTTCAGACGGCGCAGACCCGACGCGGCCGGAGGGTGAATCGTCCCGGATCAATTTCGGGAAGCGTGCCTCGATCTGGGTATTCCGCTTGCGGAGCTTGTCATAGGCGGCATCGGATATGACCGGCTTGTCCTCGCCGTGATAGGCCGTGTCATGCCGGGCGATTTCTGCGGCCAGACGTTCAAGCTCGGCGGCTGCCTGATCCTCGGTGAGGTCCCACACATCTACGGATGAGACATCTTCCGGCGCGGGTTTCTTCTTGCCGCTCATGACCCGGCCCCGATTAGCTGATCCGCGGCAGCGCGCGCCGCATCGGTGACGGTGGCACCCGCCAGCATGCGGGCGATTTCCTCGCGCCGTGCGTCGCTTTCAAGCGGCGTCACATGGGTGGCGGGCAGATCGCTCTTCGCCTTGCCCTTCACGCGCTTTTCGATCTTGAGGTGATTGTCGGCGCGGGCGGCCACCTGCGGGCTGTGGGTCACCACCAGCACCTGCACCGCCTGGGCAAGCTTTGCCAGCCGTTCCCCCACGGCCTGCGCGACGGCCCCGCCGACGCCCGCATCCACCTCGTCGAAGATCAGCACCGGGGCACCGCCACGGGCGGCCAGCGACACCTTGAGCGCCAGCATGAAGCGGGCAAGCTCACCGCCCGACGCGATCTTGGCAAGCGGCGCAAAAGGCGCGCCGGGATTGGTGGCGACTTCAAAGCGCACCCGGTCAAGCCCGTCCGGGCCGCCATCCGCATCCGCCACGATGTCGATCTCGGTGTGGAAGCGCGCCTTATCGAGCTTGAGCGGCGGCAGTTCCTTCGCCACCGCCTTGTCGAGCTTGCGGGCGGCTGTGGCCCGCGCGTCCGACAGCTTGCGGGCGCGGGCGAGATAGGCCTCATGCGCCTGTACGGCAGCCGCTGTCAGCTCCTTGAGACGGCCCTCGCCGCCTTCAATGTCCTCTAGCCGCGCCGCCAGACGCTCGGTGACCTGAGGAAGATCATCCACCGTGCAGCTGTGCTTGCGCGCTGCCGCCCGCAGGGCGAAGAGACGGCCTTCCACCTGCTCAAGCCGGTCCGCGTCGAATTCAAGGCCGTCCAGCACGGCAGCCACCTGCGCGCGCGCCTCCCCGGCTTCGACGACGGCACGGTCGAGCGCGGAAACAGCCGCATCAAGCCGGCCTGCCGCCGCATCCTGACGGGCTTCGAGCCTGCCCAACGCAGCGGCCAGCCGCGCCTCCACCCCGCCATCATCCTCAAGGGTGGCCAGGGCGTCGGTGAGGTCCGCGGAAATCTTTTCAGCGCTCATCATCAGCGTGCGCTCGCCTGCCAGCGCGTCTTCCTCACCCGGTTCCGGTGCCAGCTCGCGCAATTCGCCGACGGCGACGCGGAGATAGTCCGCATCCGCCCGGGCGCGCTCGATCTCTTCCGTCTCAGTCGCAAGCTCTGCCTGCGCGGCCTTCCAGGCGCCGTGCAGATCTGTGAGGGCGCGCACATCCTTTTCAAGGCCGCCAAAGGCATCGAGCAGGCCGCGATGGGTGGCGGCATCAAGCAGGCCGTGGGTGTCGTGCTGGCCATGGACCTCGACCAGCATGTCGCCGATCTGCCGCAACAGCGCGACCGACACCGGCTGGTCGTTGACGAAAGCGCGCGTGCGTCCATCCGCCGACTGCACCCGGCGCAGGATGAGTTCGCCTTCCTCCTCGATACCGGACTCTTCCAGCAGCGCCTTGAGCGCGCGGTTGGACGGTGTTTCGAAGATCGCGGTGGCGGTGCCCTTCTCCGCCCCGCTGCGCACAAGGCCCGCGTCTGCGCGCGCACCCGTGGCAAGGCCGAGACTGTCGAGAAGGATGGACTTACCTGCGCCGGTCTCGCCGGTGAGTGCGCTCAGGCCTTCGTCCAGAGCAAGGTCAAGCGCCTCGATGAGGACGATGTCGCGAATGGAAAGGGCCGTCAGCATGCCCGCGACTGCCTAAAAGACGCTCTGCCAGGCCCGGCTGATCCACGAGCCTTCGTCTTCGAAGGGCTGCAGGCCGTCATTGGCCAGCAGCGCATAGGAATATTCGTACCACTCCGAGCCCGGATAATTGTAGCCGAGCACGGCCGCGGCGGTCTGCGCCTCATGCTGCACGCCGAGCGCCATATAGGCCTCGGACAGGCGATGCAGGGCTTCAGCCGTATGCGTTGTTGTCTGGTAACGGGTGATCACCGTGCGGAAGCGGTTGATCGCCGCCACATACTGACCGCGATTGAGATACCAGCGGCCGATATGCATTTCCTTGCCGGCCAGGTGGTCATAGGTGAGGTCCACCTTGAGCCGCGCGTCACGCGCATATTCGCTGTCCGGGAAGCGGCGCACCACTTCTTCAAGCGCCCGCAGCGCGCGCTCGGTGGTGCGCTGGTCGCGCGCCACGTCGGTGATCTGCTCATAGAAGGACAGGGCCACCAGGTAATAGGCATAGCCCACATCCGGATTGCCCGGATGCAGGGCGATGAAGCGCTGGGCGCCGATGATGGCGCTGTCATATTCATTGACCTGATACTGGCAGAAGGCACCCATCAGGATCGCCCGGCGGGCCCACACCGAATAGGGATGCTGGCGCTCCACCTCGTCGAACAGCGGCACGGCGGCGCGGTAATTGCCGTCTTCCAGCTCGTTGACGGCGTTGTTGTAGAGCTCCTCGACAGGGGTCTCGACATATTCCAGCTCGTCCGCGTCATCGCCGGAACAGGCAGCAAGCACCAGCGCGGCGGCAAGGGCGGCGCTGCGGACAAGAGCGGCGGGAAACTGGAAATGAAGCATGGTCGAACCGGATTTGTGATGACGCCGGACGAGTCATCCCGCCCTCAGCGTCAGGACCCGCACAATAGCCGCTTCCGCCCATGCGCGGCAATGCGTGTGGACGCACCGCAGGGCATCAAACTGCCGTCAGAGGCAGGAGATTGGGAAATCGGATGGGGGGTTTATCAGGCAGGGGCCGCAACAGCCTGGCCGACCGGTGCGGAGGCGCCGGAAACCGCCCCGCCCGTCACCGCCGGCAGCGCCGTGGCCGGTGCCTCGGTGGTGATCTCGAAGGCATCGGGCTCCGCCAGCAGTGCCTGCACGAGCTGATAGTTGAAGGCATGGCCCGAGCGGACACCGCGATAGCGACCGATCACCGGCGCGCCGAGCACGAAGAGGTCGCCGATCGCGTCCAGCATCTTGTGGCGCACGAACTCGTCGTCATGGCGCAGGCCTTCCTCGTTGAGGATGGCGTCGTCCTGGATGGCGACGGAATTTTCAAGCGAGGAGCCGCGCGCCAGGCCGAGGCTGCGCAGGAATTCCACGTCCTTCACGAAACCGAAGGTGCGGGCATCAGCGATGTCGCTCTTGAAGGCGCCCGCCGCCAGCTCGACTTCCAGCTCCTGCTGGCCGATCACCGGGGTATCGAAATCAATGGAGAAGAAGAAGGACTGGCCGTCGAACGGCTCAAGCGACGCCACCTTCTGGCCGTCCACCACTTCCACCTTGCGCAGAATGC
Organism: Pyruvatibacter mobilis; assembly: GCF_012848855.1. NCBI lineage: Bacteria > Pseudomonadati > Pseudomonadota > Alphaproteobacteria > Hyphomicrobiales > Parvibaculaceae > Pyruvatibacter > Pyruvatibacter mobilis. The sequence continues at coordinate 704,960 of NZ_CP051630.1, read as the reverse complement.
GCAGATAGCGGCGCGGGGCGGCCTGCTGCTCGATGCCGGCACACTCGATCAGGCGCACGAAGGGCGCGGACGAGCCGTCCATGACAGGCGCCTCACCGGCATCCACGTCGATGATGAGATTGTCGATGCCGCAACCCGCCAGCGCTGCCATCACATGTTCGATGGTGGAGACCGTGGCCTTGCCCTTGAAGGCGCCATCGGCGCTGATGGTGGTGCCGAGCTGCGTGTCGATCACGCTGCCGGCGACGGCGGGAATGTCCGCACCCCCGCCCTCTGCGGGCGACAGGTCGGTGCGGCGGAAAACGATACCGGTATTGGGAGCGGCGGGACGGAAGGTCATCGTGACCATGGCGCCGGTATGAACACCGACCCCGGTACAGCTGATGGCGGTCTTCAGGGTCTGCTGCGGTTTACTCTTGGCCATGTTTGCCCTGAGGGCCTTTCCATTCTGAACAGTCACGTCTCGGTCCCCCTTCATGGCGCCGCCCCCGCGTTGCGGGACGGAAGGCGCCTGCCCCCGGTTGATGCGCGCTCTGCGTGTGTGCAGAGCCCTGCCCGGCCGGACAATCGCCCCTCTTCCCCAAGAAGGCCGCGTCCGGCGTGCCTGCGTTCCCGGCTGGTTAACAGCCCCTTCCCGGGGCTGTCAGCCGCCCGCCGATACCCCAATATCGGCGGAAAAGCTGGAATTGCGGCACATGCGTGCAATCGCGCATGAACTTTCTACCAATGTGGCCGTCCAGCAACAAGTCACAGGGTGTTTCGCTGTGTTACACCGCAAGCCATTGTTTCTAAAAGCCTTTTGAGACGATCCCCAAGCTGTGAAACAGCGGTTAAGATTCCAATCACTATGAGACGATTACGGGTATATTTCGAATTCAACTAAACTTTAGGTTTTATCGGGCAAAACTTCTGCACGTCTCAGGACCAAGAGGTCGTTGCCATGATTACGTTCTTTCGAAACATGTCGCTTCTGATGAAGATGTCGGCATTCACCGCCCTGGGGGGCATTGTTCTCGGCGGCATTGTGCTGTTTGCCAATCTGCAGATCCGCACCATCGGTGTGGAGATCGCCGCGATCACCCAGCAGGACATTCCCCTGACCAACATGGTGACCAAGGTCACCGTGCATCAGCTCGAACAGGCCGTTGCCGTCGAACAGGCGCTTGCCGCCGGCTATGCAGCCGATACCGGTCATGCCGACGCCAAGGCGCTGACCAAGGCGATCACCCACTTCGAAGAAATCTCCCCGAAGATCAACAAGGAGATCATCGAAGCGGAAAAGATCGCCAATGCGGCAGCGGACACCGCCCACTCGGCGGAAGCCAAGGCGGAATTCGCAAAGGTCTACAAGAGCCTGAAGCAGATCGAAGCCGAGCATAAGAGCTTCGAAAAGCACGCCCGTGAACTTTTCACTGCCCTCAAGGCCGGTGCGCTGTATGAGGCAGACGACCTCGCCAAGGTCATCCACGCCGAGGAAGAAAAGCTTGAGCACGAGGTCGAAGCCCTCATCAACGAGCTGAACGGCTTCACCCAGGCATCCGCCAACCTGGCCCTCGCCCATGAGAAGCAGGCTGAACGCATTATCATGGTGGCCGGCGTTGCCGGTGTCCTGGCGATGATGGCAGTCGGCTTCGTCATCACCCGCCTGACAGCAGGCCCTCTCGGCGACATGCTGAAGAAGGTGGAGACCATGGCCTCGGGCGACACGAATGTGGAATTCGATGCCAGCACCAGGGATGAAGTCGGCGTCCTTGCCAAGGCGATGGAAGAGTTCCGCCTGCAGATGATCGAGCGTGAAAAACTGGCCGAGCGCCAGAAGCAGATGGAACGCGAGATGCAGATGGAAGAGAAGACCCGCGAGGCCGTGCTCAGCATGACCGAGACCATCCGCTCCAGCCTGTCGGAAGCGGTGAACGGCCTGCGCCGCAACGCGGAGACGATGACCGTCGCCGTGGACGGCATGGACCAGATCAGCTCCACCGTCATGGACGAGAACGCGACGGTTGCCGCCGCCGCGGAGGAAGCCACCGTCAATGTGCAGTCCGTCTCCTCGGCGACCGAGGAAATGGTGGCCGCCATCCGCGAAGTGGCCGAGCAATCCGCTCAGTCTTCCAACGTGGCGGACCAGGCCAAGGCGCTGACCGACGACGCCCAGCAGCAGATTTCCGGCCTCTATGAGGCGGCCCAGGAAATCGGCCAGGTGGTGGCGATGATCACCGACATCGCCGACCAGACCAACCTGCTGGCGCTCAACGCCACCATCGAGGCCGCACGCGCCGGGGAAGCCGGCAAGGGCTTCGCCGTCGTGGCCTCGGAGGTGAAGTCACTGGCATCGCAGACCGCCAAGGCCACCGACCAGATCGGCGGTCAGGTCGGATCGATCCAGAACGCCACCGGCAGTGTTGTCGAGATGATCGAGAACATCGCCCGGACCATCGGCGAAGTGAGCCAGGCCGCCGGTGCCATTGCCTCCGCGGTGGAAGAACAGGGTGCGACCACCCAGGAAATCTCCCGCAATATCCACGAGGCGGCCACCGGTACCCAGAGCGTGACCGAGTCGATCCACAAGGTCTCCGACTCGATCAACGAAAGCCGCGCCCGCGCCAACGATGTGCGAGTGGAGAAGGACGCCGTGTCCTCGGCGATCGGCTCCCTGGAAACCCAGCTCGGCAGCACGCTGGATTCGATCCGCGAGCAGTTTTCCCAGAAGGCCGCTGCGGCCTGACGGGAGCAGCCGCCCCCTCGGGACGTCCCTGCCGGGACACGAAACGAGAAAAGCCCTGCCGGTTCTCCGGCAGGGCTTCCTTTTTCAGGGCTTCGCGGAAACACCCCTCCAGCCCCGCCGCAACGGACCTTGCAGGACTGTGCGCCGGGGGACACCCCCCTGCCCGGCCAAAACCGGACAGGGCGGGTTCGGTGTAACCGGCTAGTTGGCCTGGCGGCGCAGGAAGGCCGGGATTTCCAGCTGCTCTTCCTCGACCGGATCCGGCGTCAGGTCACGCGCGGGTGCGGCGGCCGTCTGCTGGGTGGAAATGGCCTGGCGCGGGGCTTCCGGCGCCGGACGCTGACCGCCTGACACGGGACGCTGACCCATGCGCGGCTCCACGCGGCCCTGGGCAGCCGGACGGGCCGGCTGGCGCAGCGGCGTGGCACCGGCAGCTTCCGCATCCTCGTCGCGCGCACGGGCACCGCCCGTGATGCGCTCGAAGAAGCTCGGGGCCTTCTTGCGCGGCTTGGCCTGCATGCGCTTGGCTTCCGGGGCGATATAGGCAGCGCCCTGCTCGCGGGAAACGACGGCACCGCGGGTGGCGGCAACCGGTGCTTCCGGCTCGGCGACGGGCTCGCTGGCCACGGTCTCTTCCTCGGCGGCAGCCTGCTGCGGCTTGTGGATGATGACCTCGGCTTCGTATTCGGACGGGTCGATATCGTCACCCAGCGGCGGCAGCGGGTCCGACGCCGGAGCAGCGGCAGCGGTATCCGCGGCGGTGACAGCGGTTTCCGGCTGAGCCGAGACGGACGCAGAGGCCGCAGGCGCGGCTTCGGCGGACTGGCCCTTCAGGCGAAAGCCGCGCACGGGCTCGGAGGCACGCGGGGCCTGCGGCACCGGCTGCTGTGCTTCTTCGCAATCGATGCCGGTGGCCACGACGGACACGCGCATGGAACCGTCCAGCGCCGTATCGAAGGTGGAGCCGACGATGATGTTGGCGTCCGGGTCCACTTCCTCGCGGATGCGGTTGGCGGCTTCGTCTACCTCGTACAGCGTCATGTCCATGCCGCCGGTGATGTTGATGAGCACGCCGCGCGCACCCTTCATCGACACTTCGTCCAGCAGCGGGTTGGAGATGGCGGCTTCGGCGGCCTCGATGGCGCGGGTCTCGCCCGTCGCCTCGCCGGTGCCCATCATCGCCTTGCCCATCTCGTTCATGACCGTGCGCACGTCGGCAAAGTCGAGATTGATCAGGCCCGGGCGCACCATCAGGTCGGTGATGCCGGCGACGCCGGAATGCAGCACCTCGTCAGCCATGCTGAAGGCGTCAGCGAAGGTCGTCTTTTCGTTGGCGACGCGGAACAGGTTCTGGTTCGGGATCACGATCAGCGTATCGACGTAGCGCTGAAGCTCCTCAATGCCCTCTTCCGCGATGCGCAGACGGCGGCTGCCTTCGAACTGGAACGGCTTGGTGACCACGCCGACGGTGAGGATGCCCATTTCGCGGGCCGCGCGGGCGATCACCGGGGCGCCGCCAGTGCCGGTGCCGCCGCCCATGCCGGCGGTGATGAAGGCCATGTGGCAGCCGGTCAGGTGCTGGGTGATTTCATCCAGCGCTTCCTCGGCCGCAGCTTCGCCCACCTGCGGGCGGGAGCCTGCGCCAAGACCCTGGGTAATGGCGGTGCCCATCTGGATGCGGCGGTCGGCCAGCGACTGCGCAAGCGCCTGGGCATCGGTATTGGCGACGACAAAGTCCACGCCCTCAAGGCCGGACTCGATCATGTTGTTCACACCGTTGCCGCCGGCGCCACCGACGCCGAACACGGTGATACGGGGTTTCAGTTCGGTCTGCTCAGGTACCGAAAGATTAATCGTCATTGGAGGGCCTCCATTGGATGCGCTTGTGCGCTTTGTTTCCGCTCGGCCTCGCTGTTGATGTGTCGCCTTTTCTGGCTCCACTTATTCGCAACCGGTCTAGTGCCGGTTTTTACGCGATTCGTAGTCTTTGTTCTTGTCTATGTTCAAATGTTCCGCCTGCCGATGGAATTTTTGAACGTGTCAGAAGTTCTCCTTCAGCCACCTCCCGATCTTGGAAAAGCGGCCTGATGTTCCGGTAGCCATATCCGGATCGTCTTCGAGGATCTGCGGCGTCGCCAGTTCTGCCTGGTGTCCGCGCGCATACAGCAGAAGACCCGCACAGGCCGAGAACGCCGGCCCGCCGGTGGCTTCTGCAAGTCCCGTCACCCGCAGGGGACGGCCGAGCCGCACCTGCTTGTCGAGCACCCGCGCAGCAATGTCGCGCAGGCCGGTGAGCTGGCTGGCGCCGCCGGTCAACACCACGCGGCGGCCCACCATGCTGCCGATGCCGGATGCCATCAGCCGGTCGCGCACGAGCTCTAGCGTCTCTTCCACGCGCGGCTGGATGATGCCGGTCAGCATCGACTTGGGAATGTGGTTGGCAGCGTCCCCTGCCTCCTCGCCCACCTGCGGCACGTCGATCATCTCGCGCTCATCGGAGGGGCTGGCAAGGGCGGAGCCGTAAAGCGTCTTCATGCGTTCCGCATGCGCCAGCGGCGTGGACAGGCCGCGGGCAATGTCGTTGGTCACGTGCTGGCCGCCGATGGGCAGCACGTCCACATGCAGGAGGCTGCCTTCGACAAAAGCCGAAATGGATGTGGTGCCGCCGCCCATGTCGATGCAGACGACGCCGAGATCGATCTCGTCTTCAACAAGGGCTGCAAGGCCGCTGGCATAAGGCGCGCACACGACACCGATAGGCACCAGGTGGCAGCGCTCGACGCAGACTAGGAGATTACGCAGCGGACCGGGGGCCGCGGAGACCACATGCATGTCCACGCCCAGCCGGTCGCCGAACATGCCGATGGGGTCCGCGATGCGCGGGCTGCCGTCGATGGTGTAGCCGACGGGAATGGCGTGCAGCACGGCCTGGTCGTCGGTGACGCAATGGGTCTGTCCGTGTTTCAGCACGCGCGACAGGTCATCGCTGGAAACTTCCTGGCCGCCGATGGCGACACGCACCGAAAGACGGTGGCTGCGCGGCCCGCCTGCGGAGGCCGTGATCAGCACTTCGCGGACCGTCATGCCCGCCATGCGCTCGGCCTGATCGACCGCCGCACGGATGGCCTCTTCGGCAAGGTCCATGTCGATGATCGCGCCGGCACGCACGCCGCGCGACACCTTCTGGCCGATGCCGATGACCCGCACGGGACCGGCCACGGCCCCTTCAGGCGCTGCGTCCACGCGGGCGATGAAACAGGTGATCTTGGAGCTGCCGATGTCGAGCGCTGCGACGATGCCGCCCCGCCCCGCATTGCGGCCGGAGCCGCGCGCCGCGCCGCGGCCACGCCCCTTGCCGGCATGTGATGCCGTATCCCGCGCCTGTGTGGGCAGCGAAATCACGTTCATGCGTCGCGCCCCCCCTTACCAGATCGCGCGGTGAATGCGGCGCGCCTCTGCGCCGCTGACTCCGAATCAATGAGTATAGTGATTCGTCCGGGTACGCGCAGGTCTACCGCGCGGATATTTCGCGAAAGGACGCCATTTTTTGCGTCCATGCGCACAAGTTTGCGAAGTGAGTCAGAAATGCCACGCGCCGGCAGACGCACTTCGATGCCGTTCTGCAGCTTGAGGTTCCAGCGCCGGTCTGACACACGCACCGCCGCCTGCACCCGCGCTGCGAGCGCCGGACGGTCCATCAGTTCGGACATCAGCATCGCCGCCTTGCGGTGCGCCCCGTGGCCCACCACAAGCGGCAGATGCGCAAAGCGCGACAGGTCGTTGTCGGTGATCAGCGAACCGTTGCGGTCGATCAGCGACAGGCGGCCGCCGCGCTGCCACACCGCATAGGGTTCGCGCTCCACCAGATGCACATGCACCGTGTCCGGCAGATGCCGCGAGACGGTGGCGCTTTCCACCCACTCAAGGCGCTCAAGCCGCGCGCGTGCGGCGGCAAGGTCGAGATCGAAAATATACTGACCGCGCGTGACACCGAGGGCCGCCAGCACTTCCTGCGGCGCGGTGCGGTTGCGGCCTTCGACGGTCACCTCATCCACCCGGAGGCCGATGGCAGCGACCGCCGACTTGCTTTCAGCAACAATGGCGGCACCAAGCGCTGCCACATGGCCGCCTGCGAACAGGCCGAAGACAAGCGCCCCGACCACGAGACCGCCGGCCAGGGTTGCGAAGATACGCCCGCCGCTTACCAGCGCCCGCAGCCGCGCCAGGCCGCCCTCAGGCGCCTGGTTGCGCTTGCCGAAGCGGGCCTGCTTCTGGCGCGGCGACTTGAAGCTGCCGCGCTCGCGCGGCGTCGGCTGGGTGCGCCGGGCGCGGCTTGCGCTCGCCCGTGCCTTGGGAGACTTGCGGGCATTGGTCTTCGTTACCGCCGGCATGACGCATCCTCCACCATCCACGCCACCAGCTCGGGGAAGCTCATGCCCCCATGGGCCGCAATTTCCGGCACCAGGGAGGTGGGCGTCATGCCCGGCTGGGTGTTGACCTCAAGGAACACGGGCTCGCCGCGCGCCTCGTCAAAGATAAAGTCGGAGCGCGACACGCCCCGGCAGCCAAGCCCGCGATGGGCCAGCAATGACAATTCCTGAATGCGCCCCTTCAAGGTGTCATCAATGGGCGCGGGCAAGAGATGCTCCGAGCCGCCATCGGCATATTTGGCCTCATAGTCATAAAACGCCGTGCGCGGACGGATCTCGATCACCTCCCACGCCTTGTCGTCGATGACGGCACAGGTAAATTCGCGGCCCGTCACAAACGCTTCCACCATCACCTCGTCGCCCAGATCCCATTTGGGGTCGGACAATTCAGACGGCGGACGATTATCACCCTCGCGCACGATGAAGACACCAATCGATGAGCCCTGGTCCAGGGGCTTGATGACGTAAGGCACATCCATGGCATGGCTGCCCGCAGCCTCCGTGCGGCTCATCACCCTGCCCTCAGCGACGGGCATGCCCTGGTTGGCCAGAAGGTGCTTGGCGCGCTGCTTGTCGATGGCAAGCGCCGAGGCCAGAACGCCCGAATGGGTGTAGGGCAATTCCAGCACTTCCAGCACGCCCTGCACGCAGCCATCCTCGCCCCAGGGGCCGTGCAGCGCGTTGAACACGACATCGGGCTTCAGCTCGGCCAGCACCTGCGCCACGTCGTGCCCGGCATCCACGTCGGTCACGCGATAGCCCGCCTCGCGCAGAGCTGCCGAACAGCCGCGTCCCGAGGAAAGCGAGACCTCGCGCTCCGCTGACCAGCCTCCCATCAGCACGGCCACATGTGTGTCTGCCCGGCTCATGCCGCCTGCCCTTCCGCATCAGCCGCCGTGCGGCCGATGCGCTTGATTTCCCATTCAAGCTCGATGCCGCTCGCCTCTTTCACCCGCGCGCGCACATCCTCGCCCAGACCTTCAAGGTCGGCAGCCGTGGCGTCGCCCGTGTTGATGAGGAAATTGCAGTGCTGCTCGGAGACCTGCGCCCCGCCGCGTTTAAGCCCGCGCCCGCCGGCGGCGTCGATCAGCTTCCATGCCTTCGGGCCGTCCGGGTTGGTGCCGCCCGGGTTCTTGAAGGTGGAACCGCCGGTGCGGCTGCGGATCGGCTGGCTGCCTTCGCGCGACGAGGTGATCTCGTCCATCCGCGCGGCGATCTCGGCTTTGTCGCCCTTCGCGACCTCGAACAGGGCCGAGGTGAAGATAAGGTCCGGCGAGACATCCGAGTGGCGGTAGGAATAGCCGAAATCGGCATTCGACAGCGTCACCTTCTCACCGGCGCGAGTGACGGCCTCAGCCTCGACCAGCACATCCTTTGTCTCACGCCCATAGGCGCCCGCATTCATCCGCAATGCACCCCCAAGCGCGCCGGGAATGCCGCGATAGAATTCAAGGCCTGTCAGGCCCGCGTCCAGCGCGGCCTTGGCGAGCGCGATGTCAGGCACCGCGCAACCGGCGCGCAGGCGCGTGTCGCCTTCGCGTTCAATAAAGGTAAAGCCGGAGCCGAGCCGGATCACCACGCCCTCGATGCCGCCATCGCGCACCAGAAGGTTGGAGCCGACACCGACCACCGTCAGCGGTACATCAGCGGGGCAGCCCGCAAGGAAGACGGCAAGATCATCCGCATCCGCCGGCATGTAGAGCACGTCTGCGGCGCCGCCGACGCGGAACCAGGTGAGCGGGGCCAGCGGTGCGTTCTCCTTGTAGGAGCCGCGCACCTGCGGCAGGCGGGAAATGAGGGACGCAGATGCCATCAGCCCTGCCCCCCGGCGCTCTCAAGCTGCTGCGGCAGCGCATTGGCCCACTGGGTGATGTTGCCCGCACCAAGGAAGACGACCATGTCGCCCTCCTTCGCCTCGGCGGCCACCAGCGTCGGCAAATCCTCCGGCCCGCCAAGCTGCATGGCGCTCTTGTGGCCGTGGTCGATCAGCCCCTGGGTCAGCGTGGCGGAGGAATAGCCTTCGATGGGCTGTTCGCCTGCGGCATAGACATCGGCGACGACGACCATGTCCGCATCGTTGAAGCAGGTGCAGAATTCCTCGAACAGATCCCGCAGGCGCGTATAGCGGTGCGGCTGAACGACGGCGATGATGCGCCCCTTGGCAGCCGAGCGCGCCGCTGCGAGAACAGCGGAAATCTCGACCGGGTGGTGGCCGTAATCATCATAGATGGCGACACCGTTCCAGGTGCCCGTCAGCGTGAAGCGGCGCTTGACGCCGCCGAAGCGCGACAGGCCCTCGACGATCTTGTCATCCGGCACGCCCATCTCCCGCGCCACGGTGATGGCGGCGGCAGAGTTGAGCACATTGTGCTTGCCGGGCATCGGCAGCGCGAGATTCTCGATGCGGCGGCCCTCGCCCTTCACCCGGTCCGACAGCTCGACAGAAAAGACCGACCGGCCATCGACGAAATCAAGATCGACCACGCGCACATCTGCCTGTGGGCTCATGCCATAGGTGACGACCCGCCGGTCGCGCACGCGGCCCAGCAGCGACTGCACCTCCGGATGGTCGATGCACAGAACCGCAAAGCCATAAAACGGCACCTTCTCGACGAAGGAGCGGAACGCGTCGCGCAGCGTGTCGAAGTCGCCGTAATGATCCAGATGCTCCGGGTCGATATTGGTGACCACGGCAACGGTGGCCGGCAGCTTGATGAAGGTGCCGTCGGATTCATCCGCTTCCACCACCATCCACTCGCCCTGCCCCAGATAGGCATTGGTGCCGTGGGCATTGATGATGCCGCCATTGATGACCGTCGGGTCATAGCCTGCCGCATCCAGCAGCGAGGACACGAGCGAGGTGGTCGTCGTCTTGCCGTGGGTGCCGGCAATGGCGACGCAGCTCTTGAGGCGCATCAGTTCCGCCAGCATGTCCGCCCGGCGCACCACAGGCAGCTTGGCCTCGCGCGCAGCCACGACTTCCGGATTGTCGTCCTTCACGGCGGAGGAGATGACGAGGCAGGCCGCGCCTTCAAGGTTTTCCGCCCGCTGGCCGATGAACACATGAATGCCGAGGTCGCGCAGGCGCTTGACGTTGGCATTGTCGGCAAGGTCCGAGCCCTGCACCTGATAGCCAAGATTGTGCATCACCTCGGCGATGCCGCTCATGCCGATGCCGCCGATGCCGGCGAAATGGACGATACCGAAATTGCGTGCGAGATCGCTCACGTCACATACTCCCTGAGGCGAGCGCCTCGACAAGGTCCGCCAGCCGCTGGGCGGCATCCGGGCGGGCAACAGATTTGGCGCATTGGGCAGCCGAAACCAGCTGGTCCGGCGCCGTCATGAGTTTGGAAAGCTGCGTGGCCACCCGCTCCGGTGTGAAGTCCTTCTGCGGCATCAGCCACGCCCCATGGGCATCGCTCAAAACCTGCGCATTGGCAAGCTGGTCCTGATCGATCGCATGCGGCAGCGGCACCAGGAAGGACGGCCGCCCGATTACCGCAAGCTCGGTGACCGTGGACGCCCCGGAGCGCGCCACGACAAGCTGCGCTGACGCGAGCCGCGCATGCATGTCCTCGAAGAAGGCCGCGACCTCGCAGTCAACGTCAGCGGTCTGATAGGCCCCGCGCACCCGGTCGACATCCTCCGGCCGCGCCTGCTGCACGACCTTGAGACGTGCGCGCAGGTCAGCCGCCAGCCGCGCGACGGCGGCAGGCACGATATCGCTCATCACGCGAGCCCCCTGGCTGCCGCCAAAGACAAGCAGCGTGAAGGGCGCACCCTCCCCGCTCGGGGCATAGGGTGTGTCAGCCACGGAAATGATCTGGTCGCGCACCGGATTGCCGGTGAGCGTCAGCTTGGCGGCGTCCTTGTCTGACAGATATTTCGGAGTGTCGAAGGTGGAGGCGATGGCGGTGACACGCGGGCCCATCAGCCGGTTGACCCGGCCCAGCACCGCGTTCTGCTCATGCACCGCTGACGGGATGCCCAGCATGGTGGCGGCAAAAAGCGGCGGCAGCGTCGGATACCCGCCGAACCCGATGACCGCGCGCGCATCAAGCCGGCGCAGGATCTTCCGCGACATCATCACGCCGCGCAGGATCGGCACGATAGCCCGGGCCATGCCCAGCACGCCGCCGCCTGACGGCGTGGCGGAGGGCACGGAGAACACATCAATGTCCGGAAAACGCTGCCGGACGCCCGCCACCCGGTCATCAGTGATGACGGCGATGGCGTGGCCGCGGCGGGTGAGTTCCTGCCCCAGCGCCTGGCCGGGGAATAGATGCCCGCCGGTGCCGCCCGCGGCGATGACGATGGGACCCTTACGTGTGGTCATGCGGCGCCTCCGGCGAAAGAAGGCTGGCGCATGCCGGACATGATGCGCGAGGTGAGCGCAGCCTGCCCCGTTACCCGGCGGCGGGTGAGTGCCAGCAGCATGCCCATGGAGATGGCCAGCGCCAGCAGCGACGAGCCGCCATAGGAAATGAATGGCAGCGTCATGCCCTTGGCAGGAAGCAGGTTGAGATTGACGCCCAGATTGATGATCGACTGGATGCCGAACAGGACGGCAAGGCCGCAGGCCGCAAGCTGCACGAACCGGTCCTGCTCGCCCATGACGCGGGCGAAGGCGCGCAGCACGACGAAGCCGAACACCGCCAGCACGAGCAGGCACACAATCGCGCCGAACTCTTCCGCCGTCACGGCGTAGATATAGTCCGTATGCGCATCCGGCAGCACGCGCTTGATGGTGCCCTCGCCCGGCCCCATGCCGAGGAAGCCGCCGCGCGAGAAAGCATCCAGCGCCGTGTCCACCTGGTAGGTGTCACCGGAGGACGGATCCAGGAAGCGGTCGATGCGGCTGGCCACATGCGGCATCAGCACATAGGCGCAATAGGCCCCGGCCATGGCGAGACCCGCCAGCAGGGTGATCCAGATCCAGGGAATGCCCGCCAGGAAAAACAGCGCGCCCCAGGCCCCGGTGACCAGCAGCGCCTGACCAAAATCAGGCTGCAGCACGAGGATCGCCACCGTCAGCACCCAGAGCCCTGCGGCAATCGTATTGCCCGGAATGCCGGACGCCTTGTTGCCGCCCTCGGCAAACATCCACGCGCAGACGACAACGAACCCCGCTTTGGCGAATTCCGACGGCTGGATCGACAAGGGGCCGACGAACAGCCAGCGCGTGGCACCCTTGATCTCGGGCCCGGCGAACAGCGTCGCCACCATCAGCACCAGCGCCCCTGCGAACATCAGGCACGCCAGCCGCCGCACACCGCGCGGGCTGAGAAGCGACACGCCGAACATGATGGCCAGCGCCGGCACCAGATAGATGAGATGGCGATAGAAGAAGTGAAACGGCTCAAGCCCGATGCGCGTGGCGACAGCCGGGCTCGCGGCAAGGGACATGACCGCGCCCATGCCGAGCAGCAGCACGAGCGCTGCCAGCGTCCAGCGGTCCACCGTCCACCACCACTGCCCCACCGGGCTCCGGTCCGTGCGCGCCAGGCGGATCATGCGGCGGCACCTCCCCCTGCTTTTGCACCTGCGGGCTTGCCGTCGAGCACCGCCCGCACAGCGGTACGGAACGCGTCACCGCGCTTTTCAAAATCAGGGAACTGGTCAAACGACGCACAGGCCGGTGACAGCAGCACGACGGCGCCGTCCTGCCCGGCCGCATCATGGGCGGCAGCGGCCACGGCTTCTTCCAGCGTGCCGGAGAGCGTGTGGCGCACGCGGCCCTCAAGGGTCGCGGCGAAGTCCTGCGCGGCCTGGCCAATGAGATAGGCCTTCTCGATCTTCGGGAAATACTCGGTCAGCGTCTCGATGCCGCCTGCCTTGGGTACACCGCCTGCGATCCAGAAGATGCGGTCATAGGTGGCAAGGGCGCGGGCCGCCGCATCCGCATTGGTGGCCTTGCTGTCATTGATGAAACGCACACCGCCCTTGTCTGCCGGGTACTCGCCCACCTGCTCCATGCGGTGCGCGAGACCGGGGAAGCGGGTCAGCCCTTCGGCGATCTTGGCGGTGTCGTAGCCGAGCACGCGCACGGCCGCGAAGGCGGCGGCGGCGTTCTCCCAATTGTGCGCGCCCTGAAGGGTGGGAATGTCCGTGAGGTCGGCGGCCTCTTCCACCCGCGAGGAGCGCGAGTGATAGATCTTGCCGCCCAGCACATAGACCCCGCGGCCCAGCGCCTTGCGCGCCGAGACGGGAATGACCTTTGGCCCGCCCTCGGATGACCCGGCGGCTGCCTGATCGCCGCAGCGGGCGGTGCACAGCTTGGCAACGGGCTCGCTGTCGACGCCGAACACCGCATAGCCTCGCCCCGTCTGGTTGGCGAAGATGCGGTCCTTGACGGCAACGTAATTCTCGAAGCTGCCATGGCGATCCAGATGATCCGGCGTGATGTTGAGCAGCACGGAGACATCCGGGCGGAAGGAGGTTGTGAGATCAAGCTGGTAGGACGAAACCTCGATGACATAGACCGTGCCGTCCTGCGGCGGATCAAGATCAAGCACCGCGCGGCCGATATTGCCGCCCACCTGCGCATTGCCCCCGGCGTGACGCACCAGATGGCCGATCAGCGCCGTGGTGGTGGACTTGCCGTTGGTGCCGGTGATGGCGATCAGCTTCACCTTCTTGTCGGTGGCGTCAATCGCACGCTGGAACAGCTCCATATCACCGATGACGGGCTTGCCCGCTGCCCGGGCCGCCTCCACCAAGGGGTGAGGCTTAGGGTGCGTCAGCGGCACGCCGGGGCTCAGCACCAGCGCTTCGACCGTTGACCAATCGATCTGGTAGAGGTCTTCCAGATGAACGCCCGCTTTGTCGGCTTCCTCGCGACGCGCCTCCCCGTCATCCCAGCCCAGCACGGTGGCGCCGCCCGCTTCGAGCGCGCGCGCAACACCAAGGCCCGTCCGGCCAAGGCCGAACATGGCTATGCGCTTTCCGTCAAAACCGGGGACCGGGATCATGGGTGGGAACGCCTTTCTAGCGTAGCTTGAGAGTGGATAGCCCGATCATGGCGAGGATGATCGCCACGATCCAAAAGCGGATGACGATGGTCGGCTCCTGCCAACCAAGCTGTTCGAAATGGTGGTGGATGGGCGCCATCTTGAAGACGCGCTTGCCCGTAAGCTTGAACGACGCCACCTGCACGATGACCGACAGCGCCTCGACCACGAAGAGGCCGCCGATGATCACCAGCACGAGTTCGTGCTTGGTGGCGACCGCCATGGCGCCGATGGCCCCACCCAGCGACAGGGAACCCGTGTCACCCATGAACACCATGGCCGGCGGGGCGTTGAACCACAGGAAGCCGAGGCCCGCGCCGATGATGGCGCCGCAGATGATGGCCAGTTCGCCCGTGCCCTGGACGAAATGGATCTGCAGATAATCCGAGAACACCGCGTTGCCGATGAGATAGGCAATGAGGCCGAAGCTGGCGGCAGCGATCATCACCGGCACGATGGCGAGGCCGTCGAGCCCGTCCGTCAGGTTGACGGCGTTCGACGCCCCGACGATCACCAGCCCGCCGAACACGATGTAGAAAAAGCCGAGCTGCACCAGCACGTCCTTGAAGAACGGCACGGCGACATTGCCGGTCAGCTCTTCGGTCGACAGCATCATCACCGCCCAGACGGCAATGAAGGCGATGACGAACTCGATGGCAAGCCGCACCCGGCCCGGCACGCCCGCATGGCTGGAGCGTGTGACCTTGCGGTAGTCATCGGCAAAGCCGACGAGGCCGAAGCCCGCGGTGACGCCGAGCACCACCCACACATAGCCATTGGTGAGATCCGCCCACAGCAGGGTGGCAACAATGATCGACAGCAGGATCAGCCCGCCGCCCATGGTTGGCGTGCCGGCCTTGGCGACGATGTGGCTCTGCGGGCCGTCCTCGCGGATCGGCTGGCCTTCCTTCTGTTTTTTCTTCAGCCAACGGATGAAAGCCGGGCCCATCAGAAACGCGACCAGCAGCGCCGTCATCGTGGCGCCGCCGGTGCGGAAGGTGATGTAGCGGAACACGTTGAGGAAGGTGAACTGGTCCGCCAGCTCGACAAAAAGAAGATGCAGCATCAGACCAGCTCCTCATCAGTCGTCCGGCGCGGCGGCGCGGCCGGGCCGAGCGCCTTCAGCGCCTCCAGCACCCGGGCCATGCGGCTGCCGAACGAGCCCTTGATCATCACGACGTCGCCCGCTTCCACCTCGTCGGCCACGCGGGGGGCGAGGTCTGCGGAATTGTCCGCATACGCCCCGTGCTGGTCGGTCGGCAGGGCATCCCACAGATGTTCCATCAGCGGCCCGCAGGCAAAAACGAGATCAACGTCATTCTCGGCAATCGGCTCCGCGAGACCCGCATGGGCGGCCTTGGCCTGGGTGCCGAGTTCCAGCATGTCGCCCACCACTGCGATGCGGCGGCCGCGCGGGCCCGGCGGCGTATTGCCGAGCGCCTGCAGGGTGGCGCGCATGGAGGTGGGATTGGCGTTGTAGCTTTCATCGATGATGAGAAAGCGCCCGTGCGGCAGGCGCACTTCAAGACGGCTGCCGCGCCCGGCGGGCGGCTCGAGCTCGCCCAGCGCAAGGCCCGCCAGCGCGAGATCCGCGCCCAGGCTCTTCACGCAAGCGAGGATCGCCAGCGAGTTCATCACGATGTGTTCGCCGGGCACGCCCAGCTTGTAGGTGATGTCCATGCCGCAGATGGTGGCGGTGACATAGGACGCGTCCGGCTTGAGGCTCATCCGCTGCACGCGGGCATCGGCCATGTCGTCCCGGCCGAAGCCGATGACCTGACCGGCGCCGCACGCCCCGGCCCGCGCCTTCAGCCGCTCGAAATGCGGGTTGTCGCGGTTGAGGATCGCCACCCCGCCTGTCTGCAGGCCTTCGAAGATTTCGCCCTTGGCGTCGGCGATCTCCTCAACGGAGCGGAAATTCTCGATATGGACGGCTTCCACCGTGGTGATGATCGCCGCTTCCGGACGCACCATCTTCGACAGCGGCGTGATCTCGTCGGCATGGTTCATGCCGATTTCAAAGATGCCGTATTCCGTGTCCGCCGGCATCCGCGCCAGGGTCAGCGGCACGCCGATATGGTTGTTGTAGGAGGCCGCAGACGCATGGGTGCGGCCCTGCTCTTCCAGGATGTGGCGCAGCGCTTCCTTGGTACCGGTCTTGCCGACGGAGCCTGTAACAGCACAGATGCGCGCGCTGGTGCGGGCGCGGGCGGCGATGCCCAGCTTCTCCAGCGCCTTCAACGTATCCGGCACCATGAGAAGCGGCGCGTCATCCGCAAGACCCTCGACGGCGCGCGAAACCACAGCGCAGGCCGCGCCCTTGCCGAACGCCTGGGCCACATAGTCATGGCCGTCACTGGCATCGCCCTCAAGCGCGAAGAAGATGTCCCCCGCCTCGATGGTGCGGGTATCAATGGAGACGCCATGGGCCTGCCAGGCGGCGTGGCCCCGGGCCTCGGCCTCCATGGCGGCGATGGCGTCTTCAGCCGTCCAGAGCGGTATGGATGTGGTGGTCATGGGATCAGGCACCCTCCCGGGCTTCCGCCAGCGCGTCAGCCACCTGCGCGCGGTCATCAAACGGGCGGACCTCATCCCCCACAATCTGGCCGGTTTCATGGCCCTTGCCGGCCACCAGCAACACGTCGCCCGCGCCGAGGCCCTCGAGCCCCGCGCGGATGGCCTCGGCCCGGTCGCCGATCTCCGCAGCGCCCACGGCCCCGGCCATCACCTCGGCACGGATGGCCGCGGGGTCTTCCGAGCGCGGATTGTCATCGGTCACGATGGCAGCGTCAGCCAGGCGCACGGCGATCTCGCCCATCTGCGGACGCTTGCCCGCGTCCCGGTCGCCGCCGCAGCCGAACACCACGACGAGGCGTCCCTGCGTATGCGGCCGCAGCGCCCGCAGCGCCGTCTCCAAAGCGTCGGGCGTATGGGCATAATCCACATAGGCCGCAGCGCCTGAGGGCGATGTGCCCATCAGTTCAAGCCGCCCGGCAGCCCCTTCAAGCTTCGGCAGCGCTGCCAGCACCTCTGCCGCATCGGCCCCGGCCGCCATGACGAGGCCCGCGGCCACCAGCGCATTGGACGCCTGGAAATCGCCCACCAGCGGCAGGTCGATCATGTGGCGCGCGCCGTCATGCAGCACGGTGAGTGTCTGTCCGTGGGCGGATGGTGTGAGCGCGTCGAGCTTGAGGGTTTCCCCGCCCTCGCCCACCGAAATCACCTTCTGCGCCCGCGCCCAGCACACCGCCGCGATTTCGCGCGACAGGGGCGCGTCAGCATTGAGGACGGCCGTGCCGCCGGGGGGCAGCACTTCGCCGAACAGCCGCATCTTGGCGTAGGCGTAATCCTCGAATGTCGGGTGATAATCCATGTGGTCGCGGGTGATGTTGGTAAAGGCGGCGGCCGTAAGCTCCACCCCGTCAAGCCGGTGCTGGGCGAGGCCGTGGCTCGATGCCTCAAGCGCCACCGCGCGCACCCCCTCGCCCGCCAGATCAGCAAGGGCTGCGTGCAGCGTCACCGGGTCCGGCGTCGTGTGGATGAGCTTGCGCGTCTCCCGCGCCGTCATCACCCCCAGCGTGCCGACAGAGGCCGCGGGCGTGCCCAGCAATTCCCACAACTGCCGGGTGAAGGACGCGACCGATGTCTTGCCGTTGGTGCCGGTGACGGCCACAGCCGTCTGCGGCTGAGCATGATAGAAATTGGCGGCCGCCAGTGCGAAGCGGCGGCGCGGATTGCGGTCGGTAATCAGCGCCACATCCGGATGGTCCGCAGGCGGACGGGTGCCCGGCGCGCACAGGA
This sequence comes from Pyruvatibacter mobilis, assembly GCF_012848855.1. Classification (NCBI taxonomy): domain Bacteria; kingdom Pseudomonadati; phylum Pseudomonadota; class Alphaproteobacteria; order Hyphomicrobiales; family Parvibaculaceae; genus Pyruvatibacter; species Pyruvatibacter mobilis. The sequence continues at coordinate 686,991 of NZ_CP051630.1, read as the reverse complement.
TCGCAGCCGCGCCCTTGTCGCAGGCTGCGGGAATGAACTGCGCGCCATCGGCCTGGGTGCCCGGCAGGGCCGCGAACAGGAAACCCTCGCGCACCTTGCGGCTGTCTTCCGTAAGGCCGGTGATCTCCAGCCCTTCCGCACCTTGCGGAATGGTCACGCGCGCGCCGAGGAGATGTGCCAGATCCATGCGCTTACCTCACCAATCCTGCTTCCATGACGGCCGGTCCCGGCAGTGCCGACGGCACGGGACGGACGCCGAGGATCGGCGCCACGCGGCGGATGATAGCGCCGGTCGTCGGCGCCGCATTCCAGCCGGCTGTAGCAAACCCATATGTCTGTTTGGTGGCTTTCGGTTCGTCCAGCACCACCAGCACCAGATATTCAGGCGCCGACGCAGGGAAGACCGACAAAAACGAGGTTAACAGCCGGTCGCGGCGATACCCGCCGCGGCCCGGCTTTTCAGCGGTGCCGGTCTTGCCGGCCACTTCATAGCCCGGCACGTCAGCCTGCCCGCCCGTGCCCTCATTGACCACCCGGCGCATCAGATCAACCACCGCATTGGCGGTTGAAGGCTTCAGCACCCGCTCGCGCTGCGGCTCGCGGTCACGCAGGGCCAGGAGCGTCGGCGACACGCGGAAGCCGCCATTGGCGATCGCCGCGCCTGCCGCCGCCATCTGCAACGGCGACACCGCAAGACCATGGCCGAAGGAAATGGTCATCGCCTCGACCTCATACCACTGCCCCGGCAGAAGCGGCTTGGCGACTTCAGGCAATTCAAGCTCCGGCCGCGACAGAAGCCCGAGCCGGTGGAGATAGGCGCGATGCTGCTCCACCCCCACATCGAGCACCATCTTGGCGGTGCCGATATTGGAGGAATGCATCACCACTTCCGGCACCGTCAGCCAGCGCTCCTCGGCGTGGTAGTCATTGATGGTGTAGCCCGCAACGCGCAGCGGCTCGCGCGCGTCATAGCGGCTGTCGAGGGTAGCGGCCCCTGAATCAAGCGCCACCGCCGCGGTGAACACCTTGAAGGTGGAACCCATCTCGTAGACGCCGCGCGTCGCCATGTTGAAGCGCGCCGCATCACCGGCATCCATCGGCTGGTTGGGGTCATAATCCGGCAGCGAGACCAGCGAGCGGATCTCGCCGGTATGCACATCCAGCACGATGCCCGCGGCAGCCTTGGCGGAGAAGGTCTCCATCGCCTGCGCCAGTTCCTGCTCCACCGCGTGCTGCACGCGCATGTCGAGAGACAGCATCACCGGCCCGCTCTCAGCCGAGCTGGCGGTCCGGATCATGTCATCAAGCCCGCGCTCGACCCCGGCAATGCCGAGATTGTCCGTATCCACATAGCCCAGCACGTGGGAGGCGGAGCCGCCCTTGGGATAGACGCGCTTGGGCTCGCGCTTGAAGCCGATGCCCGGCAGGCCCAGCGCATGAACGGCTGCCTGCTGGCGCGGCCCGATCTGCCGCTTGAGCCACTGGAAAGCCCGGCCATTGGTGAAGCGGGCGATGAGCTCGTCCCGGTCAAGCTCCGGCAGCACGCTGCGTAGCTTGTCGGCGGTGGCGACCGGTTCGATCACCTTGCGCGCATCGACATAGAGCGACGGCACCATGACATCGGTCGCCAGCACATCGCCATTGCGGTCGGTGATGGCAGCCCGGTGCACGGGACCGGTCTCAGCGACCGCGGCTTTCGGCCCGGCATGGGCGGGTGCCCCGTCAGCCAGCTGCGCGGGTGCGCCTGCGACGGTGAGCTCGAGAACGCGGAACCCGAGAATGACAAAGGCCGCGAGGAAGCAGGCAGCCAGCAGCGCCATGCGGTTGCGGCCGCTTTCAACAGCCTGGGCACGGACACCGGCGAATTCGAGCTCCAGAACGTCGAAGCCCTCATGGGCGTCATCGTCACGCCCGGCGGCGCGCACGGCAGAGCGCCCGGCGGAGCGCCCGACAGAGCGCACAGACGCCTTCGCCACAGCGCCCGATGCCTCCGGCGCATCCAGATCGATGGTGATCCATCCTGTCTTCGATGTGAGCTGCCCGCTGCTGTCCGTCACCGCACCCCCCTATTGAATGCCCGGGCCGGCGATGCCGGGACCGCCAAGCCCCGCATAGCCGCCGAGGGAGGGATCGGCTTCAAGCCCCGGCAGCGACTTGGGCCGCGCGGGGAGGTCCGCCATGGTGACGATCTGCGCCGGGGCAAGCGGCTGCAGCTGCGTGTGCCGCGCCACAAGCTTTTCAAGCCGCTCCGGCTGGTTGAGCAGGCTCCATTCGGCACGCAGTACCTGGATCGCGTCCTGCTCTTCGGCAAGCTCGGCCGTCAGCTTGCGGATGTCATGCTGCTCGGCCTGGGTTTCGTATTTGATGTGATAGAGCGCAAAGGCGAGCGCCAGGGTCACCACAATCGCCACTGAATTGACCACACGCATCATGCTGCACCCCCTTCCGCAACAAGCCCCGCCATCATGCGCGGCAGACCCAGCGCTGCGAGGCCCGCCTCGCTCATATCCACCTCATGCATGGGTGCCGATGTCCGTTCCGCCGCGCGCAGCTTTGCCGACCGCGCCCGCGGGTTACGGCTGATCTCGGCGTCGGTCGGCTCCTGCGCCTTGCGGGACAGGAGGCGGAAGGACGGCTCAGGCCCGGCGACCGCTTCCGGCAGATGCCGGGACGGGTTGGCAACCGCGCCCGAACGGGCTGCGAGAAACCGCTTCACCACCCGGTCTTCGAGCGAGTGGAACGAGACAACTGCCAGCCGCCCACCTTCCACGAGCAGCTTCTCAGCCGCCATGAGGCCGCGGGCCAGCTCACCCAATTCGTCATTCACATAGATGCGCAGCGCCTGGAACACGCGGGTGGCCGGGTGGATGCGCTGCGGCTTGCCGCCGATGGCCTGGGCCACCACGTCAGCAAGGTCCGCCGTGCGGGTGAAGGGCTCATCCTCGCGGCGGCGGACAATCGCCTGCGCCACGCGGCGCGCCTGCCGCTCCTCGCCCAGCACCTTGAAGATCTGCGCAAGGTCCTTCGGCTCATAGGTGTTGACCACGTCCGCCGCGCTCGGCGTATCGCCCGCGCCTGCATCCATGCGCATGTCGAGCGGCCCGTCGAGACGGAAGGAGAAGCCCCGCTCCGCCTGGTCGAGCTGCATGGAGGAGACCCCGAGATCAAGCGCGATGCCGTCCGCTGCCGGCACACCCATCGAGCCAAGCACCGGCGGCACCAACACCGCCATGTCGCCGAAGCAGCCGCTGACAAGCGTCAGCCGCCCCTGATGGGCCGCCGCCATGTCCTGTGCGTTGGCGATCGCCGTCGGGTCGCGGTCGATGCCGATCACCCGCGTGTCCGCCGACGACAGAATGCCGTTGGTGTAGCCGCCATTGCCGAAGGTGCCGTCGACATAGATGCCGCCGTCGCGCGGGGCGAGCGCTGCCAGCACCTCGTCCAGCATGACGGGCATGTGGGGACCCGTATCGTGAGACGCTGCGTCATGGGAGGGAGTGTGGTCGCTCATGCTCAGCCCTCCTCTGATGCGGGTGCTGCGGGCTTGCGCGGGCGCAGCAGCAGGGCGCGCTTGTCCTTCGCGCGCACACGGGCCTGGGCGCGGTGCGCGGCGAAGGCCTCGGGCTCCCAGATTTCGAAGAACCCGCCCATGCCCACAAAGGTCACGGTGTCGGAAAAGCCGCCAATCTCGATCAGCTCCTGGGTGAGGGTCACCCGCCCGTCGCCGTCGATGGACAGCGGCGTGGAACCGGACAGAAGCGTGGTGGCGAAATCGTCCTGGTCGTCGGTGAGGGGGTCGAATTCCTGCTCGATCGCTGCCTGCAGCATCTCGATATAGCTCTGGCCGCCGCCCTGAAGGCACGGCTTGCTGAGGGATTCAAAGCAGAAGATGCCGTTGAAGGACTCAGCCTCCAGCGCCTTGCGAAACGTCGCAGGCACCGAAACCCGTCCCTTCTTGTCGACCTTGTTTGCATAGGTCGAAACGAACAACGCCACCGTAACTGTCCCCTGAACCTGCCGCCCGCGCCTCATGGGGGCGGCATTCCCCTCTCCATGCCCGCCCAACGCCCCCGTGCCGGGCCCCAAAAGACGGACTGCCCCAAGCTCTGATTTGGGACATCATGGGATATCATGGGATCACATGGGCGTCAACGAATTGACCCTGCCTGACTCAGCGTTATCAGGCACTTGGCCGGAAAAGAGTTAACGCGTTAAGGCATTGTTATCCTTGGGAGTTTAACGCTTCGTAAAGAGATTAAGGAACGAAGGGGGAACAGCGGGCGGGACACGGGCCGCGCCGCCGTTAACGGCAGAAGTCATCAATTCACTTGTCATGTGATTTGACGCGGAAGCGGCGGGAATGTGCGGGTGATTTGAGACGGAGGTGGCGGGAGTGTGCGGGGTTTGCGCCTGCCTCCCCCCCTCCGTATCCCTCCGGCCTGACCGGAGGGTCTACTCTCGGGGCTGCTTGCCGCAGCGTGCGTGGATACAGCATGAACCGCCTGCCCTGTACTCAACAGCCAATGCGAGTGGACCCCGGATCAAGTCCGGGGTGACGGAAAAGGCAAGGGAATGAGCAAAGTCACCTCTCCCCTCTGGGGGAGAGGTCGGTGCGTCAGCGCCGGGTGAGGGGGATGCTCTGGCATCCGAGATCAAGCGACGGAATGACAAAGGGGCATTTCAAAAATCAACCGTATCCCTCCGGCTTGACCGGAGGGTCTACTCTCGGTGCCCCTTGCCGCAGCATGAGCGGAACCGGCACGGCAGGAGCCGCGCACCCTGTGCTCAACAGCGGAGGCGAGTGGGCCCTCCGGTCAAGCCGGAGGGCTGCGGGAGTTTGAGAGGGTATGAGGGTGAGTTTTCCCCGGCCCCTGCCACCTGCCGCATACTCATCCCATGACCTCCCGCCACACGGGCAGCCGGGCCGGCCGGACCTGGGTGGGAGGGCGGATGCCCGGAAGGTTGGGCGAGAGGCGGCCCCTTGGGAACGTGGGGTGCGCGCGTTTGGCCGCGATGCGCAAGTAACGGGTGCGCATTACATGGGTGGTGGTGTCCCGAACCCGGTCACGCCCTGAAAAAGCTGGCCCCACCGCGTCCAGGCCCGTTCCAAAGTGTGGAGGGTGGAAGCAGGGTTCGCGGGGTTGGACACGCAGGGTAATGCCTGCCCCGCCCCGGTCCGGCCACCGCTGGCAGCCATCCGCGCGGGACGCGCCTGATGCTTGCGACCCAAATCTGTTCGTTGCCTCCACCGGCGCCGCGTGAGCGCCGGGCGCGTCCTGCTCTCCCCTATGCCCGTGACGGCCATGCCGTGTGCGGAGGGTTCGGTGTGGGTGCGTGCCATCCACCTCACTCCCCCCACCGTGTCACCCCGCGACTTGATCGCGGGGTCCAGAGTTCCACGGCAAGGCCTGAGCGGTCCGCCCTGGATTCCGCGATCAAGTCGCGGAATGACAAATGGGGGGATGAAAGATCATCCGTATCCCTCCGGCTTGACCGGAGGGTCTACTCTCGGGGCCGCTTGCCGCAGCGCAAGTGGGGATGGCACGGAGGGTGCCGCGCATCCTGTGCTCAACAGCCAAAGCGAGTGGGCCCCGGATCAAGTCCGGGGCGACGCGGGTGTGGGCGTGAGCAAAGTCACCTCTCCCCCCTGGGGGAGAGGTCGGTGCGTCAGCACCGGGTGAGGGGGATGGGGCGGGAATGTGCGCGGCCTACATTGCCCCCCAATCTCCGCTTGCCCTCCGGCTTGACCGGAGGGCCTATGAGAGGTCGAGGGTCAGATGGGCCCTCCGGTCAAGCCGGAGGGTATGCGAGTAAGGGTTTGCGGAGGCGTGTCGCTCCGCATCAACAAGTGGGGAAACAAAAGCGCCAGATGGCCTGTAAGCCGGGTTCTGTACCTGCTGCCCCGGAAGGCGGCAGGCGATGGCCATTCATCTGCGACGCCTGTTGCCAGACGCCTGGTGCAACCAACCCGGATAGCAGCCCGGAAACGGGCCATGTGCCATCCCTATTCGGTCTTGCTCCCGGTGGGGTTTACCGTGCCGCCTCTGTTGCCAGACGCGCGGTGCGCTCTTACCGCACCCTTTCACCCTTACCTGCCGAAGCAGGCGGTTTGCTTTCTGTGGCACTTTCCCTGGGGTCGCCCCCGCCGGACGTTATCCGGCACCGTGTTTCCGTGGAGCCCGGACTTTCCTCTGTGTCACCACAGCGGCCATCCGGCCATCTGGCGGATGCCCATAAGCCAGAGCGCCGCAGCGTCGGTCAAGGGCGCACCCCAACTATTTCGCCTTGTGGCAGCCTGCGGCTTTTCCCATGTTCAGGCCATTCGCAATACCAATAATCCAAGAGGAAACGCACCGATGAAAGCTGCAGTCTATTACGAAAACGGTCCCCCCTCCGTCCTCAAATACGAAGACGTGCCGGACCCGGAGCTGTTTGATGACGGCATCCTTGTCGCCAACAAGGTGATCTCCATTGAAGGCGGTGACACGCTGAACCGGCTGCGCGGTGACCTTGCCGCCAACCCGCATATTGTCGGCTACCAGTCCGCAGGCGTGGTGGAAGCCGTGGGCAGGAACGTGACGGGGTTTAAGCCGGGCGATGAGGTGGTCTGCATCAATTTCCACGGCAGCCATGCTGAAAAGCGGCTGACCCTGCCGCAGACAGCCTGGAAGATCCCCGCCGGCATGGACATGAAGCAGGCGGCGGCCGTGCCCATCCCCTTCGGCACGGCGGATGACTGCCTGTTCGAGTTCGGCCGCCTCAAGGAAGGCGAGACCGCGCTGATCCAGGCGGGCGCCAGCGCCGTCGGCATCGCCGCCATCCAGCTTGCCAAGAAGGCAGGCGCCACGGTGATCGCCACCGCGTCCTCCAAGGCCAAGCTCGACAAGCTGACCGATCTGGGCATGGACCACGGCATCAATTATGTGGAGCAGGACCTGGTTGAGGAAGCCAAGAAGCTGACCAGCGGCCGCGGCGTGGACGTGGTGGTGGACCCGGTCGGCGGGCCGACGCTGCAACAGTCCATCTATGCGCTGGGCTATCGCGGCCGTGTCTCGACCGTGGGCGACGCGGGCCGGGAGTTCATCAAGTTTGATCTCTCGACCCTGCGCGAAGGCAACCGCTCGATTACCGGCGTGTTCCAGGGGGCGGAGATCTTCACCGACCGCATGCACAATTTGGTGGCGTCGCACATTGAGAATGTCCATCGCGGCGACCTCAAGGTGATCATCGACAGCGAATACGCCCTGAGGGATGCCGCCAAAGCGCACGAACACATCGAAAGCCGCAAGGCCTTCGGCCGCGTGCTGCTTATTCCGTAGGCGGTGTTTTGACCGCTGCAAGATAGCTTGCCAGCGTCCGGAGAGTGGAGAGATCGGCAATGCCGTCCACGCTCTCCGGCCGGTGGCGGCGCTGAAACGCGGTGACGACCGCATGGGTCACGTCGCCATACGTACCGTCTGTCTCGATGCCATAGCCCGCCAGCGCGAGCGCCGCCTGAAGGTCCAACACCCCCTGCCCGCTGTCGCCGGGCCCCAGCGTCGGTCCCGGGGTGATCGGCGCAGGCCGAACCCACACCGCAAAGCCATTATCCGCAAGCCGCTTCCACGGGAATTTCTCGCCCGGATCCGCCTTGCGGCCCGGTGCCACATCGGAATGCCCCACCACCCGGCGCGGATCAATCGGCCAGCGCTGCCAGATATCCCCGAGCAACTCGAGCAGGGTTACAATCTGCGCCTCGGGAAACTCCGGGTAGCCGAACTCGTGCCCCTTATTGGCAAGCTCGATGCCGATAGAGAGCGAGTTGATATCGGTCTCCCCCTGCCAGGACGACACGCCTGCATGCCACGCACGCTGGAACTCCGGCACCAGCGCAAAGCACTTGCCCGCTTCGTCGATCAGGTAATGGGCCGAGACCTTGGCCTCTGGGTCCACCAGGCGGTCGAGGGCGGCCTCGGCGGTCTCCATGCCGGTGTAGTGCACCACCACCATGTCGGGCGCGGCTTGACCGGCTCGGCTGTCGAAATTGGGCGACCAGCGGCTCGAGATATGCATCGTCTGTCGTTCCTCAGGCGCCGCGCGGCAGCCTTTCGGTGAAGTCCTTCTCCCGCATGGAGATGATGAGGACGCCCACCAGCGTGATGACGCCGCCCAGCACCATGCGCCAGGTCAGCATATCGCCCAACAGCCAGACGCCGAATGTCACGGTAAACAGCGGCGCAAGCAGTGTGTAGGGCGCGGTCTGGGATACCTCATAACGCTGTAACAGCCAGTAAATGCCCGCGTGGCCCACGAGGCTGGACGCAAAAGCCACATAGACCACCCCGCCCCATTCAAGCCAGTCAGCGCTTTCCATCAGCGCCACAGGATCGCCGGCCTCAAACAGGAACGTGGCCGCCAGCGAGCATGGGAACGCCACCGTGGCGACCCAGGCCTGCAACTCGAACGTGCCCACACCCTTGATCTGCCGCTGCAGGATGGTGCCGAAGGAGCCGACAATGGCCGAGCACAGGACGAAGATGAGACCCTCGATATAGCCGAAGACACGCGGGTCAAAGCTGATGACCATGACCCCCAGAAAAGCCAGCGTGATGCCGAGCCAGCGCCGCCAGCGCACCCGTTCGCCCAGGAACATCACCGAGAAGATGGTGGAGATCGGCACCCCCATCTGCGTGGCGATGGCAACGACCGAGGCTTCCGCGACCGCAAGCCCCGCGAAGAAGAACCCGAACCCGATCGGCCCGGCGCACAGCGCGATGAGGATCACCTCGCGCATGCGGCCCCAATGGATGGTCAGCACCGGCAGCAGCACCAGCGCGACAATGCCGAAGCGCAGCGCCATGAACAGGAAGGGCGGAAAATGCTCAAGCGATCCCTTGCCCGCGACCAGCGCGAAGCCCCAGATCAGATTGATCAGCACCATGAAGGCCAGATGCGGCGTGGTCATGTGCTCACGCCTCCGCCGCGGGGTCAGGCGACGGCGGCTTGCGCAGGGCAATCACCAGCACGCCTGCCAGCGTCATCAGCCCGCCGATGATGATCCGTGCCGTCAACTCATCCCCCCAGAGTGTCACGCCGAAAACGACGCCCAGAACAGGCGCCAACAGCGTGATCGGAGAGACCAGCGACACCTCATACCGCTGAAGCAGGTAATACATCCCCACATGGCCGACAAGACTGGCGCCGAACGCCGTATAGGCGACAGCCCCCCAGGTCAACCAGCTGGCCTCGAAGGAGGCCACGAACTGCTCCGGCTGGAACAGTCCCGTGAGCAGGAACATCGGCGGCCAGGACAGGATGGCCACCCAGGCCTGCAGTGTGAAGACGCCGACGCCCGCAAGCTGCCGCATGGTGACCATGCCGATGGCGGCCATCAGCGCCGCGATGATGACAAGCCCCATGCCCTCGAGCGCCGTGAACACCGCCGGATCAAAACTGATGACGACAACCCCACCGAAGGACACAGCGATCCCCAGCCACCGCCGCCAGCCGACAAATTCGCTCAGCACAAAGACCGACAGAAGCGTGGCGAACGGCACGTTGAGCTGCACGCCGATGGCGATGACCGAGATATTGTCGGAGATCCCGAGCGCCGCGAACATGAAGGCGAAATGCGCAGCCCCCATGGTGATCGCCACGATCACCACCCGCACCATCTGCCCCGGCACGATCTTGAGGAACGGCAGCAGCACTACCGTCAGCAGCAGGAAGCGCCAGCCGGTGAGCATCATCGCCGACAGCTCCTCCACCGCCACCTTGCCGACGATGAAGTTGAAGCCCCAGACGAGGCAGACCAGAAGAATGAGCGCAAGATGCGGTGGGGTCATGATGCCAAGCGCTCTAGCACGGCTGCCCCCCGCAACACGACACACAGTTTCGCAACGCCGCGATGCCGCGGGGGCAGAAAAGCCTACCTACCCCCCTCTCCGCTCACCCTCCGGCTTGACCGGAGGGGCCATGGGAGGCCGTGAGTCAGATAGGTCCTCCGGCCAAGCCGGAGGGACAGCGGATTTGAGAGGCTTGTCGTGCCGCCCGCCCGCCGTCAGACGATGCCGCGCTCTTGCTTGAGGGCTTCCCAGGCGGTGTTGATGGCGGCGAGTTTTTCGGTGGCGAGCGTCACGAATTCCTCCGGAACGCCGCGGGCGATCAGGCGGTCCGGGTGGTTTTCCGCGACTGCCCGGCGATATGCCATCTTAAGGTCCTGGTCGGTCGCATCCGGCGTGACGCCGAGCACGAGATAGGGGTCGGCCACAGCCTCGCCCGTATTGGAGGCGCGGATGCGGGCGAACTCGAAATCGGAAAAGCCGAAAATGGTGGCGACATCATGCAGAAAGGCCAGCTCATCCTCATGCACCACGCCGTCGGCGCGGGCGATGTGGAACAGCCCGTCCATCAGGTCTTCCAGCACGCCGGGCCGGTCCTGAAACATCCGGGCAATCTGGCGGGCATAGGCGTCATAACCGGCCACATCCTGCCGCGCCATGTTGAACACCCGCGCCACATGGTCCTCGTCGCCGGGCTCCACGGTGAAGACCTGCGAGAAGGCCTCCACTTCGTCCGGGGTCACCACACCATCCGCCTTGGCCATCTTGGCCGACAGGGCGATGACCGCGATGGTGAAGGCAACACCGGCCCCGCCCTCGCCGCTGCCCACGACGCTGCGCAAGGTCTCGAGCACCGATTGTGCCGTCCCCGTGATGCGATCCCAAAGACTCATGGCAGCCCTTATAAGCGCAGCCGCAGCCAAGGGACATAGCCAAAGCTGCCGCAGTTCCTACATGTATGTCAGCCAATGTGAGCGCGCCTGCCGCCCACCCCGCCTATCGCCGTGTGGCGAAAAACTGAGTATCACCACCCCATGACATCCGACACGACCACAGCCTGGGATTTCTGGATCGACCGCGGCGGCACCTTCACCGACGTGGTGGCGCGTGACCCGCACGGGACGCTGCACACTGCAAAGCTGTTGTCGGAAAACCCGGAAAGCTATGAGGATGCAGCGCTCGAAGCGATCCGCCGCTTCCTCAAGGTGGACAGGGATACGCCCCTGCCCGCCGGACGCATCGGCGCGGTGAAGATGGGCACGACGGTCGCAACCAACGCGCTGCTGGAACGCAAGGGCGAGCGCACCCTGTTCGTCACCACACGCGGCTTCCGCGACGGGCTGCGCATCGGCTACCAGGCGCGGCCGGATATCTTCAAGCTGCACATCGAGCTGCCGGACCTTCTCTATACGGAGGTGGTTGAGGTCGACGAGCGCGTCTCCGCCGAGGGTGAGGTGCTGATACCGCTTGACGACGTCGCCGCCCGTACAGCCCTGACCCGCGCTTACGCGGACGGCATCCGCGCGGTCGCCATCTGCCTCATGCATGGCTACCGCCACCAGGCCCATGAAGCCCGGCTGGCAGAACTGGCGCGCGAGATCGGCTTCACGCAGATTTCCGCAAGCCACAATGTCAGCCCGCTGATGAAATTCGTCAGCCGCGGCGACACCACCGTGGTGGATGCTTATCTCTCGCCCATCCTGCGCCGCTATGTGGACCGGGTGGCCACGGCGCTGGATCGGCAGGCAACCGGCACACGGCTGATGTTCATGCAGTCCTCCGGCGGGCTGACGGATGCCGACCTGTTTCAGGGCAAGGACGCGATCCTGTCGGGCCCGGCGGGCGGCGTTGTGGGGGCCGTGGAGACAAGCTATCTGGCAGGCCATGACCGGATCATCGGCTTCGACATGGGCGGCACCTCCACCGATGTCTGCCACTATGACGGCGCTTTCGAGCGCGCCTTTGAAACCGAAGTGGCGGGCGTGCGCATGCGCGCGCCGATGATGCGCATCCACACGGTGGCGGCCGGCGGCGGCTCACTGCTGACATTCGACGGCAGCCGCATGCGCGTCGGCCCGGACAGCGCCGGCGCCGACCCCGGCCCCACCGCCTATCGCCGCGGCGGGCCGCTGACGGTGACCGATGCCAATGTGATGACCGGCAAGCTGCTGCCGCACCACTTCCCGAAAATCTTCGGTCCGGATGCGGATCAAGCGCTGGACGCCGACGCGGTGCGGGAGAGGTTCGCGGACCTTGCCGCCGAGATTGAAACCGCCACCGGCAAGGCCTCTACCCCGGAAGAAATCGCCGAAGGCTTCCTGAAGATCGCCGTGGAAAACATGGCGCAGGCGATCAAGAAGATATCCGTGCAGCGCGGCTATGACGTGACGCGCTACGCGCTGACGAGCTTCGGCGGCGCGGGCGGCCAGCATGCCTGTCTCGTGGCCGACGCGCTGGGCATGACCACCTGCCTCGTCCACCCGATGTCGGGCCTGCTGTCAGCCTATGGCATGGGCCTCGCCGATATCCGCGCCACCCGCGCCGAAGCACTGAACGTGACACTGAACGCGGAGGGGCACGCCGCGCTGACCAAGCTGCTGGACCGGATCGGCGCCGACGCACACCGGGAAGTGCAGGACCAGGGCGTGGCGCCGGCCCATATCCGCCTCGAGCCGACCGTGCATGCGCGCTATGCCGGCACCGATACAACGCTGGAAGTGCCCTTCGGCGATGCGCGCGCGATCCGGGCAACCTTCGAAGAGGCCCACCGCGCGCGCTTCGGCTTCATGTCGCCGGGTCAGGAGATCATCCTCGAGGCCGCCGCGCAGGAAGCAATTGGCGCAGAACCACGGCCGGAGGAACACGAGGCACGCACCACGGGTGACACAGGCGACGCCCGCCCTGCCCCGGCGCGGGAAACATCGCGTGTCTTCATGGACGGCCAATGGCGCGACGCCCCCGTAGTGCTGCGCGATGACGCCACCCCCGGCACCTGTGTGACGGGCCCGGCCATCCTCATCGAGCCGCACCAGACCATCATCATCGAGCCGGGCTGGCGCGCCGATGTGACACCGCGCAACCACGTGGTGCTGACACGCACTGAAGCCAAGGCGCGCGCCCGGGCCATCGGCACCGAGGCCGACCCGGTGATGCTGGAAGTGTTCAACAATCTCTACATGTCCGTCGCCGAGCAGATGGGCTTCACGCTGAAGAAGACGGCGCACTCGGTGAACATCAAGGAGCGGCTGGATTTCTCCTGCGCGATCTTCGACCGCAACGGGCATCTCGTCGCCAACGCGCCGCATATACCGGTGCATCTGGGCTCCATGGGGGCAACGGTTGAAAGCGTGATTGATCAGCACCCGGACATGAAACCCGGTGACGTCTTCGTGCTGAACGCTCCCTATAATGGCGGCACCCACCTGCCGGACATAACGGTGGTGACGCCGGTGTTCGACGAGACGGGCCAAGAGCGCCTTTTCTTTACCGCCGCACGCGGCCACCACGCAGATATCGGCGGCATCGCGCCGGGCTCCATGCCCTCCAACTCGAAGACCGTGGAGGAAGAAGGCATCCTCATCGACGGGGTGACGCTGGTGGATGGCGGCGCGTTCCGCGAGGATGCCATGCGGGCGCTGCTTGCCTCAGGCCCGTGGCCCGCCCGCAACCCGGACCAGAACATCGCCGATCTCCGCGCCCAGATCGCCGCCTGCGAAAAGGGCGCGCAGGAGCTGCGCCGCATGGTGGCCCAGTTCGGGCTCGAGGCCGTGCAGGCCTATATGGGCCACGTGCAGGACAACGCCGAGGAAGCCGTCCGCCGCGTGATCACCACGCTCAGGCCCGCCACCTTCGAGCTTGAAATGGACAATGGCGCGGTGATCCGCCTTGCGGTCAGCATTGATGCCGCAGCGCGCACCGCCACCATTGATTTCACCGGCACCAGCGCGCAGCTCGACAGCAATTTCAATGCGCCGGACGCCGTGGCGCGCGCCGCCGTGCTCTATGTGTTCCGCTGCCTGGTGGATGACGCGATCCCGCTCAATGCGGGCTGCCTCAAGCCCATCACCCTGGTCATTCCCGATGGCTGCTTCCTCAAGCCGCAGCATCCGGCAGCCGTTGTGGCGGGCAATGTGGAAACCAGCCAGGCGATCACCGATGCCCTGTTCGGCGCCCTCGGTGTCATGGCCGCAGCCCAGGGCACCATGAACAACCTGACCTTCGGCAACGACGCCTATCAGTATTACGAGACCATCGCCGGCGGGTCCGGCGCAGGCGCTGAATTCGACGGGGCCAGCGCCGTGCAGACCCACATGACCAATTCGCGGCTGACGGACCCCGAAGTGCTGGAATACCGCTTCCCCGTCCTGCTGCGCCGCTTCGCGATCCGCGAGGGGTCAGGCGGTGCGGGCGCGCACCGGGGCGGCGACGGCGTGATCCGTGAACTGACCTTCCTTGCGCCCATGCATGTGTCGATCCTCTCCGGTCGCCGCGAGACCCAGCCCTTCGGCCTTGAGGGCGGCGCGGACGCCCACCCCGGCCGCAACACCATCTCCCGCGCCGACGGCCGCATCCAGCCCCTGGCCGCCTGCGACCGGGCTGACCTGGAAGCCGGCGACACCATCATCATCGAAACCCCCGGCGGCGGCGGGTTCGGCACGCCCAAGCCACCACGCTGAGAGACAGCGCACCGATCAAATTCTGCAGGCAGCACTCCCCCCATCCGCTTGCCCTTCGACCTGTCCGGAGGGCCCATGGGAGCTCGTGAGTCAGATGGACCCTCCGGTCAAGCCGGAGGGAGAGCGGATTTGGGGTGCAGGTCCCATCCCCGTATCCCCGGGCTTGACCCGGGGTCCACTCGCGGTTGCTGCGGGTGGGGGCGGATGCGAGTGGGCCCCGGATCAAGTCCGGAGCGACGGAAGAGCGTAAGAAGCAGGTCATCGGGTACAGCACCCGCCCCCTCCCCGCTCTCCCTCCGGCTTGACCGGAGGGTCTATGGGAGGCGGCGGGTCAGATGGACCTTCCGGTCGGCCGACCGGCCAGCGTGTCAACCAGAGGCAGGCCTGTCCCGCCCCCATGCAACCGCCGCCCGGAAAGGGCCGGAAACTGCCGGTCAGGAAAGCAGCCTTTCGCACTTGCACGGCTTGGGTGCGCCGCAGCGACGATTCCGGCTTCCCAAGCCTTAACCATGCTGGCACGCTTCAGGGGCAACGAGGCAATGCGGGAGGCCCCAATGACTGCACATGCTTCGAGACAGGCCGCGATCTGGGTTTTCACCTGCGCGAGTTTCGCGTTCATCGGCGCAGTGATTCTCGGCGTGGTCTAGGGCACGGGCCCGACATCGAAACCGTTTCAAGCGAGACTGTTTCAGGCGAGACCGTTTCAAGACCGCTTTTCATCCAGGACGGATATGCATCCATCCGGCCCGGCCGCCTGGGACCCCCTGTCCCGGCGGCCGGTGCTGTTTGGCGGGTGCTGACTCTGTGCCTCAGGCCGCGAGCGGCTTGGAGGGCCGCACGCCCAGCAGATGTGCCAGCGCGTAGGCCGTCTCTGCCTTGTTGAGCGTGTAGATGTGGAACTGGCGGATGCCCTGATCGGCCAGCTGGCGCACCTGGTCGGCGGCCACCGACAGGGCAATCAGCGCGCGGGTCTGCGGGTCATCGTCCAGCCCCTCGAAGCGGTCGCGGAACCATGCGGGCACGCTGGTGCCGGTCGCCTCCGCCATGCGCAGGAAACCCGCGACATTCCCCACCGGCATGATGCCCGGCACGATGGGGATATCGATGCCCGCGCTGCGCGCCCGGTCCACATAGCGCAGGAAGGTGTCCGGCTCGACGAAGAACTGGCTGATGGCGCGCGACGCCCCGCCGTCGATCTTCGCCTTGAGCAGGTCGAGATCAGCCTCGAACGACGCGCTCTCCGGATGCTTCTCCGGATAGCAGCCGACGGAAATCTCAAACGGCGCGATTTTGCTGATGCCCGCCGCCAGCTCCGCCGCATTGGCGTAACCGCCCTCATGAGGCACATATTTGGCACCGATCCCGGACGGCGGATCACCGCGCAGGGCCACGATGTGGCGCACCCCCGCCTCCCAGTAGGAGCGGATCACGTCGTCCACTTCCTCGCGGGTGGCCTCGACGCAGGTGAGATGGGCCGCAGGCTTCAGCGAGGTCTCATTGACGATGCGCTTGACGGTCGCATGCGTCCGGTCTCGGGTGGAGCCGCCCGCGCCATAGGTCACCGACACAAAGCGCGGATTGAGCGGCGCCAGCTTTTCAATCGACGCCCACAGGGTCTGCTCCATCTTCTCCGTCTTCGGCGGGAAGAACTCGAAGGATACCTCGATGCCGCTGCCCTGCCCGCCGGTGGCGGCAGTGTCGGGCGTGGATGGGGAAGTCGGCGCCATCAGGCAGTCTCCTTGTCGGACGGAAGGGGGGTGTCGGTCATGTCGTGGCCGCGGGGTGCAGCGCCGGCCTTGCCGGAGGACGCAGTACCGGGAGCTGCAAGCGCATCCCCCGCAGCGCCCTTGGCTGCCAGCCAGATCGACACGGTAAGCTGTTGTGATCCATCCGCAGGCGGAAGATCACGCATGGTGGCGATCTCGAGCCCGGCGCCGGAAATGAAATTCGCCATCTCCGCGCGCGGAAAGCCCAGCCGCCGGTGCGCGTGCCGCTCGCGCAGATCCTCGATGTCATGCGGCGCGAAATCGACAATCAGCAGCCGCCCGCCGGGCTTCAGCAGCCGGGCCGCCTCCAGCACCGCCGCGCGCGGATCATCCAGGTAATGCAGCACCTGGTGGATCACCACCATGTCCGCCGCCCCCGCCGGTTCCGGCAGGGAGAGAATGTCGCCATAGCGCACATGGCAATTGGTCAGCCCCTTGGCCTCCAGATTGGCCCGCGCCACGTTGAGCATGTCGTGATTGATGTCATAGCCGATGGCGGTCTCCGCCACGCCGGACAGCAGCTCCAGCATCTGCGCGGTGCCCGTGCCCAGGTCGATCAGCACCGGCACCGGCGTATCGCCCACCATGGTGCGCACCGCCGCTTCCACCGCCTGCTCGGACACGTAAAGCGCCCGCACCTGGCCCCATTCGCCCGCATTGCGCTTGAAATAATCCGCCGCCAGCTCGGCGCGCTCGGCCCGCACATCCGCCAGCCGCTCCCGGTCGCGCATGATCACCGGGTCATCCGGCGGCAGGAAATCCATCAGCGTATGCGCCATCTGGCCAACGGCGCCGCGCGTCTCCAGCCTGTAGAACACCCAGCTGCCTTCGCGGAAGCGCGTGATCAGGCCCGCATCCGACAGCAGCTTGAGATGCCGGCTCACCCGCGGCTGGCTCTGCCGCAGCACATGGGTGATCTCGGACACCGAAAGCTCGCTCTCACTGAGAATGGCCAGCAGGCGCAGGCGCGTGCTTTCGCCGGCGGCGCGCAGGACCTGCAGCAGAGTTTCCATTCCTGTCTCCCGATTCCCCACCGCAGCCGGACGCCTTGGCATGAGACAACACCCGAGGGCAGCAGCGGCACCGGAAGATGCCGCACGTCGCGATCTATATAAAGATATATTTATATGATGCGGGCGCACAAGGGTCTGTCACGCCCCTGTTGCCACGACCTTGGCCTGATCGCCTCCCCCATGGGCAGCCGGCGGATCGGACCGGACGGGAATCGCGGCATTTGCGCCACAGCCACGCCTCCCCCGCGCCCATCTCCTTATAGTTTATAGCGGCATCCCGGCCCCTGTGTTAGCTAGAATGCCGGAATTAACCCCGATAGCGAGTCACGTCGGCCGTCATACGGTCACAGGCCCCAAGCGCCCCGGATCCCCACGCAGATCGTCCAGGTCTGCCCCATGGGCGCTGAGATTTTTGGCTGGATACCGTCAAAAATCGCCGACGTACACGTTTGCGTAATCGGGTGACAGATAGAATTGCGCAGTAAGTGCGGATGCTTACATTTACCGCGCAATCTGGAGGCGGAGCGGCGTGAGTACCATGGCGGCACATATCGAACATTCATCCCCGGCCGATGACACCCGGGCCACGGGCACGCACGGCGGATTTGCCCGCGGCATGGCCCTGGCGCTGGTCGCAGGCCTCGCCTTCACACTCGGCGCCTGCGCCACGCGGCCCGACCCGGGCGACGCGGCAGCCGTTGCCGCCTATGAAGAAGCCAACGACCCGGTCGAGCCGCTGAACCGCTATTTCTTCGCAGTCAACGATCAGCTGATCGACGGCCTCGTGCTGAAGCCCGCCGCCCAGGGCTACGACACGGTGCTGCCCGGCTTCGCCAAGGATTCGGTCCGCCATTTCCTCGACAATCTGCGCACCCCGGTCATCCTCGTGAATGACGTGCTGCAGGGCGAATGGGACCGCGCGGGCACCACCATCACCCGCTTCGGCATCAACACCACCGTCGGCGTCGGCGGCCTGCTCGACCCGGCCACCGGCATGGGCTACGAGCGCCACGGCGAAGACTTCGGCCAGACCCTGGCCGTGTGGGGCACCGGTGAAGGCCCCTACCTGTTCCTGCCGCTGCTTGGTCCGGCCCCGCCCCGTGACCTCGCCGGCTTCGCGGTCGACCAGGCGTTCGACCCGCTCACCTACATCTACTGGAACCGCGACAGCTGGGTGCCGACCACGCGCTTCGTTGTCAACGGCCTGGACCTGCGCGCCCGCAACCTGGACACGCTGGACGAGATCGAGCGCACCTCGGTGGATTACTACGCCGCCCTGCGCAGCCTCTATCGCCAGAGCCGCAACAACGAAATCGCCAATGGCGAGATCGACCCGAACAAGCTGCCGGACATCTCCGACATCGACTACGAGTTCGACACCGAGGGTGAAGGCGCGATCGAGACGGAATCAGCCCCGGCTGCCGGTCAGAACACAGGCATTTGACCCGGCCCCGCTTGCGGGACTGACGGCACTCGGCGAGACTCCCTCATCGGGCTCCAAAGACACACATGCCTGACCAGGCCTGTCATGGAACATTCATGCCGGACCTGCGTTTACTTGACTAGATTCACGGCTTGATTTGCCCCGGGGAGTGGCATCATGGCGATCAATGGTTTTATGTCCCGACTGTTTTCCAAGACAACGATGAAGCGGCGGTCCGTGCTGGCAGCCCTCGCAGGGTTCGCAGCATTCAGCATGCTGACGGTTACCGCCCCCCTCACCCCGGCCCATGCCGACGACGAAGCAGCCGAAGCCTTCGTCGCCAGCCTCGGCAAGGACGCCATCATGATCCTTGGCGACGAGACGCTGGGCCAGGAAGAGACCGAGGCGAAGTTCCGCACCATCCTGCTGGATGCCATGGACATCCGCCGCGTCGGCCTGTTCGCGCTTGGCCAGTATGCCCGCCTGCCGACGCCGGAAGAGCGGGACACCTATTTCGACCTGCTGGGCGACTTCATCGTCGAGGTCTATCTCGGCCGCCTCACCGGCTATTCCAACGAGGAATTCGTGGTCACCGGCTCCAATGAAAAGGGCAAGAAGGGCCGCGAGGTCATCGTCGACAGCAAGATCGTCTTCCAGGATGGCCGCGAGCCTCTGAAGGTGAACTGGTGGCTGCTGCGCAATAAGGACGGCAGCTTCAACGTGTTCGACGTGAATGTGGAAGGTATCTGGATGGCGCAGGAGCAGCGCGGCACCTTCACCTCCCACATCCGCAACAATGGCGGCAAGTTCTCCGCCCTTATCGACCATCTCCGCACCCAGACCGGTGCCAAGGCAGCCGCCAACGGCGCCAGCGAAGCAGCACCTGCGGATACGACTGAAGCGGCAGGCTGAGCCGGCTCGGCGCCGCCCGCCACCGCAACCGGAGACGACACCGCCAAAAACGACAAAGGCCGGTCCCCTTGGACCGGCCTTTTTCATGCGCTGAATATCGCGGGCCGTCCGGCCCCGGGCTTATTCCTGGCCCTTGTAGATGCGGATGATGCGATCGAGCATCTCGAGCGCCTCCTCGCGCGGGCGCTGGAAGGTGTTGCGGCCGATGATCGAGCCGTTGCCGCCGCCGTCGCGGATGGCGATGGCATCATCGAAAACCGAGTTCTCGGCCTTCTTCGCCCCGCCCGAGAACACCACGATGCGCCGGCCGTTAAAGCTCGACTGCATCACATGCTCCACCCGCTTGGCCTGGGTCGAAGTGTCGATGCCCTCGGCCTCATACACCTTCTTGGCTTCGGACTGCTCAAGATAGTCGCTCGGCAGCTTCACCTTGATGATATGCGCACCCAGCAGCGCCGCCATGTGGGCCGCATAGGCACACACATCCATCGCCGTCTCGCCGTCCTTGGAAAGATTGCCGCCGCGCGGATAGGACCACATGACAACCGCAAGCCCCACCGCCTTGGCCTCTTCGGCCATCTCGCGGATTTCTTCCATCATGTCATAGGCCACGTCCGAGCCCGGATAGATGGTGAACCCGATGGCGGACGCGCCCAGCCGCAGGGCATCCTGCACGGTGCCGGTAATCGCCTGGTCCTTGTTGGAGCCCGAAGCATCCAGCGAGTTGGCGGAATTGACCTTGAGGATGAGCGGGATCTGCCCGGCAAAGCTGTCAGCGCCCGCTTCCATCATGCCCAGCGGCGTGGCGAAGGCGTTGAGCCCCGCATCAACCGCGAGCTGGAAATGGTAGTGCGGGTCATAGCCTGCGGGGTTGGGCGCAAACGACCGCGCAGGGCCGTGCTCGAACCCCTGGTCCACGGGCAGGATCACCATCTTGCCGGTGCCGCCCAGCTTGCCGTGCATCAGCATGCGGGCAAGGTTGGCCTTGGTGCCGGGATTGTCGCTCTCGTAATTGTCGAGAATTTTGCGGACGGCGCGGGTGACTTTCATACTCTTCGGTCCTCACTCAAACCTGCATCGATGGACGGGGTGAACTGCCTTTCTAGGCGCGCGCAAAGCGCTTGTATTTGATCCGTGTCGGTACCGCGGCCTTTTCGCCCAGGCGGCGCTTGCGGTCCTCTTCGTAATCCTCGTAATTGCCCTCGAACCATTCCACGTGGCTGTCGCCCTCAAAAGCCAGGATGTGGGTGGCAATACGATCCAGGAACCAGCGATCATGGCTGATAACGATGGCGCAGCCAGCGAAATTCGCCAGCGCGTCTTCAAGCGCGCGCAGCGTGTCCACGTCGAGGTCATTGGTCGGTTCGTCAAGCAGCAGAAGGTTGGCGCCGGACTTGAGCATCTTCGACAGATGCACGCGGTTGCGCTCACCGCCCGACAGCAGCCCCACCTTGCGCTGCTGGTCGGTGCCCTTGAAGTTGAACGAGCTCACATAGGCGCGTGAGTTGATCTGCTGCTCGCCAAGCTGGATCACGTCCAGCCCGTCGGAGACTTCCTCCCACACGGTCTTTTCCGGGTCCAGCGCGTCACGGCTCTGGTCCACATAGCCCATCACCACGGTCTCGCCGATCTTCAGCTCGCCGTCATCCGGCGTCTCCTGCCCCGTCAGCATGCGGAACAACGTGGTCTTGCCCGCGCCGTTGGGACCGATGACGCCCACAATGCCGCCCGGCGGCAGGGTGAAGGACAAATCGTCGATCAGAAGCCGGTCACCGAACGCCTTGGTCAGGTGGTTGGCCTCGATCACATTGCCGCCCAGCCGCGGACCGGCGGGAATGGTGATCTGGCCCTTGCGCTCTTCTTCCGGGCCCTTCTGGTTCAGCAGTTCGTCATAGGCCTGGATACGCGCCTTGGACTTGGCCTGCCGCGCCTTGGGGCTCGAGCGCACCCACTCCACTTCGCGGGCCAGCGTGCGCTGGCGCGCCACATCCTCGCGCGCTTCCTGCTCAAGCCGCTTCTGCTTCTGTTCGAGCCACGACGAATAGTTCCCCTCATAGGGAATGCCCCGCCCGCGGTCGATCTCCAGGATCCAGCCCGTGATGTTGTCGAGGAAATAGCGGTCATGGGTCACCAGCACGACGGTGCCCGTATATTCCTTGAGGTAGTTTTCGAGCCAGGCGACGGATTCCGCGTCCAGATGGTTGGTCGGTTCGTCGAGCAGCAGCAGGTCCGGCTTTTCCAGCAGCAGGCGGCACAGGGCCACGCGGCGGCGCTCACCGCCCGACAACTTGGTCACATCCGCGTCCCCGTCCGGGCAGCGCAGCGCGTCCATCGCCATCTCCACCTGGCTGTCCAGGTCCCACAGATTCTTGGCGTCGATCTCGTCCTGAAGGGCCGACATCTCGTCGGCGGTCTCCTCGGAATAGTTCATGGCAAGCTCGTTGTAGCGCTCGAGCTTGGCGGTGAGCTCTGCCACCCCTTCCATCACGTTTTCCCGCGCGGTCTTCGACGCGTCGAGCTCCGGCTCCTGCTGCAGATAGCCAACCTTGGCGCCTTCGGCCGCCCAGGCGTCGCCCTGATATTCCTTGTCCGTGCCCGCCATGATGCGCAGCAGGGTGGATTTACCCGCGCCGTTAAGGCCCACCACGCCGATCTTGGCACCCGGCAGAAAGCTCAGCCGCACATTGTCCAGCACCTGCCGGCCGCCCGGATAGGTCTTGGACAGGCCATCCATCACATAAACGTACTGATAAGCTGCCAATGTGCTTCCTACTCTAAATCTGTGGGGTTGGTGGCTCCGCGCCGGCGTTATTTCAGACCGTCCAAAATCCCTGCGAACACGGATAGATAGTCTTTTGCTGCGGCGTCGAAGTCATCTTGTGCGGCGCAATCCAGAGCCGCGGCTTGGATACCACCAAGCATCACACGAGACAATGATTTCAGCGGCTGCGGCCGGATCGCCCCGGCCTCCATCGCCTCCCCCAGCGCCGAGGTGACGAGCCCGCCGAAATGGTGGGCATCGATCCGGTGCCAAGTATCGTGGCCAAGGACCGCCGGGCCGTCCTGCAGGAAGATGCGCCGCCTCAGCGGTTCAGCGCACAGCCGGAAGAACCCCGTCGCCGACTGCTTCAGAACATCCAGCGGCGGCTGGCCGGGCGCGATCTCCTGCCGCATTTCCGCAGCGATCTCTGCCGCCACGGCCTCGAACACCGCTTCGAAGATCTCATGCTTGTTCTTGAAGTGATGATAGATGCCGCCCTTCGCCACGCCTGCCCTGGCGACGATGTCATCCATCTTCGTGTCGTCGAACCCGTTGGTCCCGAACAGCGCCGTTGCCGCCTCGATAACAGCTGAGCGCGTCGCAGCGCGTCTTTCTTCCTGAGTGGCCACGGACCTACCCTTGACATACCGACTCTCAGTCTGTAATTACAGACCTACAGTCGGTTTATTAAACACATCATGAGGAAACGACAAGATGACCTTCGCCACCCCATCCCCCATCAAGCCCACAGCTCACGACCTGACCGAGCGCTGCCGCCAGACAGCGGCCGATCTCGTGGCAGCTTTCGCCGCCCAGGACATTGAGACCATCATGAGCCTGTTCGCCGACGACGCCACCTATTGCGATGTGCAGGGTGCCGGCCAGCGCGGCGACGAATATCACGGAAAGGATGCCATTCGTGCAGCCTTTCTGGCGGGCTTCGACGCGCTCGGTGAGCACACCTATGAGGCCGTGGCCGTCGCAGCCGAAGGCACGACGGCCTTCGCCAGCTGGGTGCTCATCCATGGCCGGGCCGATGACCCCTCCGCCCCGCGCTTTGATGGTGCTGACCACTTCGAGATGGACGAAAACGCCCGCGTTGTCCTGAAGAAGGGCTGGCTCAAAGGCCTGTCCGCCGTCCTCCCGGAAGCGGCCTGACCTGCTCAGCAGAGTCTGGAAACACACACCACAGCCCGTGCGGACTTCTGTCCGCGCGGGCTTTTTTATGGCGGATGCGGACGCCTCAGCGGTCGCGCCGAAGCCACAAAAAAAGTAGGATGCCCGCCAAGGCAGGCGCCGCGGCATGTCGCGAAGATATTCGGGTCCGCGTCCTGCCGTTCGACTGGGACAATTTCAGGAAATTTCACATGTTCGGTTTGGAAGTCGGCGGCCTATTCGGCCTCATCTGGCTCATCATCATCCTCTGGGCCATCATCAAGGTCGCCCAGTCCAACGCAGGCGCGCTGGCCAAGGCCATCTGGATCGTCGTGCTTCTGTTCCTGCCGCTGATCGGCCTCATCGCCTGGCTGCTGTTCGGCCCCAAGGGCTGACACCCGTAAAAAAGGCTCCGGGACACACGCGACGGGAGACGCACCATGCCGACCGACAAGCAGGGAAACCCCCTCAACGGTGCCACAGCTGACGCCGCCGACCTGTTCGCCGGCGCGCTGGATGATTTCAACCGCTATGCGGGCGACCCGCTGGGCAAGCTCGACGAAGCGATTGCCGCCGCGCCGGACTTCGCCATGGCGCATCTCCTGAAGGGCCATATCTACGCCACCGCCACGGAGCCCGCCGCCTGCAAGGCCGCGGCGGGCATCCTGGCGGAAGTGCGCAAGCTGCCCCTCACCGACCGCGAGCAGAGCCACGCCGAAGCGCTGGCCCATGTGATCGACGGCAACTGGACAAAAGCCGCCCTCACCCTCGACCACCATTCCATGACCTGGCCGCACGACATGGCGGCGCTCCAGATCGGCCATCTGATCGATTTCTTCCGCGCCAATGCGCGTGACCTGCGCGACCGCCTGTCCCGCGCCCTGCCCCTGTGGCCGGAGGACATGCACGGCCGCTCATTCCTGATGGGCATGCACGCTTTCGGGCTGGAAGAAGCCGGCGACTATGATGCCGCCGAAGCCGTGGGCCGCGAGGCCCTGGCGCTGGAGCCCGCCGACTGCTGGGCCCACCACGCCGTCGCCCATGTGATGGAGATGCAGGGCCGCGCCGAGGACGGCATCGGCTGGATGGTCGCCCGCCAGCCCTATTGGGCCGCCGACGGCGTCTTCTTCCAGACCCACAATTGGTGGCACTGGGCCCTGTTCCACATGGATCTCGAAGACTACGGCGCGGCCTTGCGCCTTTATGACGATCATGTCCGCGCCGAGCCATCCCAGCTCGCCGTCGATCTGGTGGACGCCGCGGCCCTCCTGTGGCGGCTTGATCTTGCGGGCATCGATACCGGCGACCGCTGGGGAGAGCTGGCCGACAGCTGGAAGGTTCACGCCGACGGCTGCCTCTACCCCTTCAACGACATGCACGCGGCCATGGCCTATATCGGCGCGGGCCGCCTTGCGGATCTCGATGACCTCCTGTCGGATTACCGCGCCAACGCCAAGGAAGTGACCGAGGTTGACCGCTGGTGGACCAGCTTCGGCCTGCCCCTGCTCGAAGGGTTCGAAGCCTTTGCGAAGGATGATTTCGACACCGCAGCCGACCGCCTGCACGGCGCCCGCTACATCGCGAATGCCTTCGGCGGCAGCCACGCCCAGCGCGACGTCATCGACTGGACCCTGATGGAAGCCTGCCTGCGCGGCGGCCTGCGCAGCAAGGCTGAAGCCCTGGCCCATGAGCGGCTGACCCAGAAGCCCCTGAGCGCCGTCAATCGCGGCTTCCTTGCCCGCGCCCTCGCCCAGCCCGAAGGGTAACGGGCCCAACGGATAGCCAGCCCATCCGTCAGTCCACGGACACATCCGAAGGCGATGCAAAGCCCTGCCCCTCGGCCACGCCTTCCGTCTCGCGCGCGAACCAGATGGCGGTGGCCAGCACCACCACCAGCAGCAGCCACACCGACACATTGATGTAGCGCGCCGGGCGCGATGCTTTCTTCTCTGCCCAGGTGCGCGGGCCGATGCCCTTGGCGACGAACACGATCTGCGCCACCAGGTTCACACACGCAATGTTCACCGCCAGCAGCAGCCCCGCGCTGCCCGCAGCCGCAAGATTGCCGCTGCCGAGCATGATGCCCACGGCAGCCGCGGGCGGCAGCAGCGCCACGGCCACCATCACCCCCACCAGCGTCGCCGACAGCCCCGTGGTGAGCGACAGCACCGCCGCAGCCCCCGCAGCCAGCGCCAGCGCGATGCTGTCAAACCCCACCACCGTGCGCGACAGCAGCTCCGGGGATTGAAGCGCGCCCGTCCAGAACGCGCCGATCACATAGGAAAAGAACAGCGCCAGGATAATCCCAACCACATTGGTGCCCAGCGCCCGGAACATCAGCGTCCGGTCGCCGATCGCCGTGCCGAAGGCAAAGGCGAGGTTCGGCCCCAGCAGCGGTGCGATCACCATGGCGCCGATCACCACTGCCACATTGTCCGTCAGCATGCCGATGCCCGCCGTGATGGTGGACAGCACCGTGAGGATCAGGAAATTGAGATCAAGCCGCGCGCCCTTGGTCACCTCGTTCCAGATCACTTCGCGGCTGACGGTGATCGACGCAAACGAGAACCGCCGCGCCACCTCATCCGCCGGCGGCCGCGCATTGTCCTCCGGCCCCGGCACGCTGGCCTGGATCGGCAGCACCACCGCCCGCCAGTTTTCCTGCGCGCCGATGGCCGCCTGCAGCGCGTCCAGCAGTTCCTGCGACCGCTTGGTGGAGATGACGTAGCGCACCAGGCACCGGTCCATCTCCCCGCGCTCATCCGCATAGACGTCGAGCGCGTTCTTCTGTTCGCCAAGGGCAACCAGCGTATCCACATGGCCATGATCGGCCGTCACTTCGATGAGCTGCAGCGCCACCTCTGATCATCCTCTCCTGGCGCTGCCCATGGCGGGCGCGCTCCCCCGCGCCGGATCGCTAAAATGCGCGCGGTCATTCTATATGGCTGTTAACCATGGCCGATACTCTGCCTACGAACATTCAGCCAGCATTCAGGATTCCAGGCCGATCATCCCCGCAGGCAAACACTGAACCACGTCTGATGCAGCATAGCAGGCCCGGTTCACCAGCACAGGACGGAGTGCACCATGGGGATGGTCAAAAGCAATGCCGGCGCTTTTTTCCGGAAGATGGCCGACCTCCCCCCCAAGAACTAAGCGCCGCCCCGCCCTTTCGGGACAGGAGAGACATTCATGGTTATCGGCTTCAATCTCTATGACATCGCCAAGATCATCGCCGTCATCTCGATCGGCGCTGTGGTCCTCATGATCTTCAGCCTGCCCATCCAGGCCTTCCTCTATGTGCTCGACAGCTTCGGCCACCTGGCCGACAACGGCATGGGCTATCTCAAATACATCGCCTATCTGCTGATTGCCGCAGGGCTGTTCTTCCTTGTCAGGCGCCAATGGGCCCGCGTCGGCATCGCCGCTGCGGTTCTGGCGGCCTTCGGGGCCCTTGTCGGCTTCATGAGTTCCGGCATGCGTGGCGACGTGGTGGCCTATGGCTCCGAGCGCAACGAGCAATGGGCCGCGGCCCTTGCCGGCCAGCCGCGCTATGCGCCCATCGCCTGGCTCGAGCCCGAGGCCATCGGCAATCTGCGCCGCCAGGTGGATGTGAGCTGCTGCACCAACGAGGCCGTGCTGCGGGAGGAAGGCACCTATCCCAGGCAGACCGGCATCGGCACCCGCGTCGGCAAATACCGCATTTCCGCCACCGGCGCCCTGGCCTCCACCACCTTCCTCACCGATTACATCGACGTGGTGGAAGACGGTGCCGGCGACTGGCTGGCCTTCTACAACCAGTGCGTCGCCCCCGCCCAGTGGGACATGGCGGATTATGCCCGCAAATACGGCAAGGGTGCCGCCGACCGCGTGACCCACGAAAACAACATGAAGCTGGCCCGCCGGCCCGAGCCCTGCAAGACCATGGAGGGTGTCGAGGAAAAATACGACCTCGGCCTCGCCGCCCGCATGACGGACGTCATCGCAGCTGACGGCGGCCGCGCGGCGGCCCTCCTTGAGTCTGACGGCCTGGACGCCGCCTGCGCCGCCCACGAACGCTGCACAGCCTTCGAGCGGGATTTCGCCCTCGACGTGAAATAGGCCCCGGCGGGGCCGCCTATGGGCTGAGAAAACAAGAAGAAATGGTGGGCCGGGCAGGACTTGAACCCGCGACCAGACCGTTATGAGCGGTCCGCTCTAACCAGCTGAGCTACCGGCCCCACCGCGCATGGCGGGGCCGGAAGGGCGGAATCGCGGGCCCCCGGCTGCGCCATGCAGACAGCGCTAATAGCAGATCAGGCACCGGGAGCGAAACCGTCACGATTGGGGCATAGTTTCGTCCGCAATGTCGTCACGATTGCAGCCGACAACAGGACCACAAGCGCCGGTGCCCGGCCCGCTCACATATGAGCCACAGGATCTCGTCCGCCAACGGACCAACCATCAACCAAGGAGCCTGCCATGCGCGCCCGACCCATTCCCCTCCCCTCCATGATCGCGGCAGCCTTTGCCGGTGCCATGCTGCTGGCGGCCCCCGCCATGGCGCAGGAAATGAAGCGGCCCGTCCGCACCATCACCATCCAGGGCGAAGGCAGCGTCACCGCCAAGCCGGACACCGCCAGCGTCAATGCCGGTGTCGTCACCGAGGCCGAGACCGCCCGCGAGGCGCTCACCGCCAATACGGACAAGATGAGCAAGGTATTCAGCGCCATCAAATCCGCCGGCATCGCCGAGGATGACATCCGCACCTCCAACTTCTCCGTCAGCCCGGTCTATTCCCATTCCCCGCGCAAGCCGGACGGCAGCCAGGAAGAGCCGAAGATCACCGGCTACCGCGCCTTCAACAACGTCTCCGTCATCATCCGTGACCTGACGAAAGTGGGTGCCGTGCTCGATGAGCTGGTGACCGCCGGCGCCAACAATGTGAATGGCGTGAATTTCTATATCGACGACACCCAGGCGCTGACCGACAAGGCCCGTACCCAGGCCGTCGAGGATGCCCTGCGCCGCGCCACCCTGCTCACCCAGGCCGCCGGCGCCAATCTCGGCAAGGTCATCACCATCTCCGAGAATGGCGGCTACACCCCGCAGCCGGTGATGATGATGCGCGCCGAAGCTGCCGATTTCGGCGGCAAGGCTGCCCCCGTGGCTGGCGGCACCCAGGAAATCACCGCCAGTGTGACCCTGGTCATCGAGCTGGAATAGCAGCCGCGCACAGCTTGCGAAAACGCAACACCGGTCCGTCAGCAATGGCGGGCCGGTTTTTTCGTGCACGCCCGCGAGCCCTAGTGCAGGTCGCCTGCCCACACCTCAGCCCATTGCGTCAGCGCCGCCAGGCTCTGCCGCAGCTCATGGCCTTGCGCTGTCAGGGCATAGCCGCCCTCCCCCAGCGCCACGATGCGGGCGTCACGCAGCTCTTTCAGCCGCGTATTGAGCGTCGAGGGCGTCAGCTCGGCGGCATCCTGCAGCGCCCGGAAGGTGAGCGCGTCCTGCCGCAATTCCCAGATGATGCGCAGGGCGCCGCGCCGGCCCAGAAGGTCCAGCAGCACCATGACCGGCCGCCCGGTGCGTGACCCGCGCACCGGCTGCCCCGGTTTCGGGGTCTCCGGCGCATTATTCTTTGGCGATCTGGCCACGGTCTCTTCCGCTCCTGCCTCCTGCCGTTGCCTGCAGATTCCCTCTTGCACACCGGCCGGTTGCTATTATTTTCATAGCACGCTACGAAATTCATAGCATCCTATTGGGAGCCACCAGATGACACAAGCCACAGACCCCGCGCCCGCATCAGGCCGCATTACCCCCGCCACTCCGCCTTATGCGGAAGGCATCGCCAGACATCTCGACAAGGTCATGCCCGAGGGCGTGCCGCCGCTGGTGCTGTTCACCACGCTTGCCCGCAATCCGCGCGTCTTCAGCCGCATGATGTCCGGCGGCCTGCTCGACAGGGGCACCCTCACCCTGCGCCAGCGCGAAGTGATGATCGACCGCACCACCGCCCTGTGCGGCGCCGAATATGAATGGGGTGTCCACATTGCCTTCTTCGGCGAGCGCGGCGGCATCACCCCGGACCAGTCCCGGTCGATCGTCACCGGCCTGCCGGATGATCCGTGCTGGGAGGAAGAGGAAGACCGCCTGATCCTGCGCCTGGCCGACAGCCTGCACGAGACCAGCAGCGTCGATGACGCCCTGTGGACCGCCCTGCGCGATGTTTTCAGCGAGGAGCAGCTGATCGAACTCGTTGTGCTGGCAGGCTACTACCACACCATCTCGTTCTGCTGCCGTGCCTTCGGCCTGCCGCTCGAGCCCTATGCGGCCCGCTTCGACGCCGTGACATAGCGGCATAGGAGGAAAGGGTCGCTGAAGCGTCTTCAGCCCTCGAAGTCAGCCTTCGACCAGCTGATCTCCACCGCTTCAGCGGCATCCTCGTCGCCATGCAGGGGAATGACGCGGGACAGCCAGCATTCCTTCATATGCGGCAGATAGCCGGCGCAGCGGGCCTTCATCTCCTCGATGGCGGCCTCCCGCGTCGGCGCGCCGCAGCTCGCCGTGGTGAAATGGATCTCCTCCAGCATCACCCCCATGATGGCGGCCCAGCCGCCGGCGTCGCATGCCACCAGCGTGTAGCAGTCATCAGCCGAGCCCACGGCCGCCGCGCAGGCCTTGGCAGCGCAGGTCATCGCGTCCGCCGCCGTCGCCCCGCGACATTCCTCGAAAGCTGCCTCCGGCGCATAGACCGCTGCATAGCCCGGCCCGGCGGGGTCCGCCCGGACAGACGAAACCGCCGCGACCAGCAGGATCACGGCGGCGAAAAAATGAAACGAAATGGTGCGGATCATCTGCGGCCAGCCTTTCACATGGGAAAGAAATCTAGGCCGCAGTCTGAACCTCATTGCCCTCGCCGAGCAAGATCGCGGTGGGGTTGTAGTTGCGGGCTTCTTCCGCTTCCACTTGCGCGTAAGCTGCGATGATGACCTTGTCACCGATGCACACCTTGCGGGCAGCCGCACCGTTGAGCGCGATCACCTTGCTGCCGCGCGCGCCTTCGATGACATAGGTCGTGAAGCGCTCGCCATTATCGATATTGTAGATATCGACCTGCTCGTTCGGCAGCAGGCCCGCCGCGTCCATCAGGTCACGGTCGATGGCGATGGAACCTTCATAGTGAAGGTCCGCCCCGGTCACCGTGGCACGGTGCAGCTTGCATTTCAGCATGGTCAGCAGCATGAGCGTCCGCTCCTTGCGTCTGGGCGCGAAACCGGCAGGAATCCGCGCAAAATACGCTCTCGCACCTGCGAGAATTTGGACAGGTTGTAGCCGCAGCGCCCGATCCTGTCCACAGCCGCGATATGGGGGCTGCAATCCGGATTTGAAGGAGCTGGCAGCCTGAAACGCCCGGTTTCCGGCCTTTTGCGTGCCGGGAGTCCCCGCTCACGCCCGCTTCACCGGCCCCTCACGCGATGTTGGATGGCATGTGAGCGGCCCGACGGGGACAGTAAGGGCCCTGGCACCCCTCCCGGAGGACACCCCCATGCGCCCGATTGCCCGCTTGAAGACCTTCACAGCAGCCGCCCTCGTGGCACTGGCAGGTCTGGCCGCCGCTGCCCTTCCCGCCGCCTCCCTTCCCGCCTCTGCGCAGGAGGCACCGGCCCGCAGCGGCTTCGACGTCACCGCCGAGCGGATCGACGGCACCTGGTCACTGGAGACCCGCGCCGACGGCACCTACCTGCTGTTCAACGAGGATTTCAGCACCGCCAGCGGCCCCGACCTCAAGGTCTTCCTGTCACCCCAGGAGGTGACCGATGTGCGTGACCGCACCGCCACCCGCAACGCGGTGAAGCTCGGCGCCCTCAAGCGCACACGCGGCGCACAGGAATACCGCCTGCCGGACGGCATCGACCTCTCCGCCTTCCGCTCGCTCCTCATCCACTGCGAGCGCTATTCCCATTTCTGGGGCGGCGCGGCGCTTTAGGGCACCGGGGCAGCGCGGCTCAGGCGCTCAGTAGCGCCAGCGCAGCCCCAGCCCCGCAATGCCGCTGTCATAATCCTGACGGCCGATGGTCGAGGACTGGCGGAAATAGCGCCCCCGCGCCACGAGCGCGAGATCATCGCCCGCAAGGGGAAAGGCCGCCTCCAGACCCGCCGCCAGCGTCAGGTCCCGCCGCACCTCGGTCGTCTGCACAGTGTCCTTGCGCTGGTGCCACGCACCACCCACCGAGGCGTCAGCCGTCACATCGGCCAGGTCGAGCACGTCAAACCAGGTCACCGCCGGTCCGACACTCACCGACACCCGGTCAAAGGCGTCCGTCTGCGCATCCTGGAAGCTGACGACACTCCGCAGGCTCACCCGGGCGCCGGGCAGCATATGCACGCTGCTATAGGCCGTTTCGAGATCGGCCCGCCAGCCATCAAGCGTGTCGAACTGGTCGTACTCGATCACCTGCGCACGTCCCGTCACCGACAGGATGCGCCCGGGTGACAGCTGGCTGACCAGCGACGCCGAGGCTCCGCCGCGCCAGGAGAGACCGGAAACACCGTCGCCGGAGAAATCCCGCGCCACGAAGGGTTGCAGATGCAGCACCCGCTGCGGCCCCATCAGCTTGCTGTAGCGGCCGGAGAGGCCAAGCCCGAGATAATCAAGATCCTGCTCGTCGAGATAGAACTGGTTGCTGACCGACGCCCCCACCTCCCAGGTGGAGGTGTCGTTGAAGGCAAGCCGGTGGCGTATGGCCGCCTGCCCCGACGCCCGCAGCGTGTCGGTCCGCTGCGGCACGAACAGGGTCGCATCGTCAAACCGCCCCACCTGGCTGGCACCGAAATGCCCTTCGATGAATTCCTCCGCAAACAGCTTGGTCGCCTGGCCTGTCTGACCCAGCAGGAAGGCGCGGGTCATGTCCTGCGCATAGGCCCGGCGTGCAGCCTCCGTCACGGCAGACCGGAGCGCCGGGTTCGCATCAAGCCGTGCCCGCAGCGCCGCCCGGGCGGCATCGGCCCGCGGCCGCAATGCAGCCGGCAGGGCCGCCATGTCGATATGGTCAAGGCTGATGCCCGCCACCACCAGCCGGTCCTGCTTGAGCGCCACCAGCGCCGTCAGCAGCCATGCCCGCGCCTGGTCCGACCGCCCGTCGGGCGTCTGTGCCAGCAGCCCCTGCCGGGCACCCGCCACATCGCCCGCATCGAACTGAGAATAAAGGTCGTCCAGCCGGTCCGCCCGCGCCGCCGTCGCACCGCCCAGCACCAGCCCCGCACTCAGCCCCACACCAATCAGGATGGCAGCAATCCGCTTCATCGCACGCGCCCCCATCAGTCCGAAAACCCGAACTCGGTGCACACGCCCATGATCTCCGTGAAACACACCAGCGTGCGTCCACCACCGCCTGCGCCCACGATGAGCCCGTTGTCCAGCAGCACCCCGCCCGTATTGGTGACGACATCCGGGTTCTGGCTTGTGCCGCCCGGATCGTTCGTCAGCCCCCAGAAGTTCAGCATCACCCCACGCCAGAACTCGTCCTGCGTGTTGTTGAATGAACTCTCGATGGCCCCGGCGAAGGACAGCTCATGCAGGAAGATCTTGCCGTCATCATCCGCATCACCAGCCCCGGTCTGTATGTAGACGCCATCTTCCGGCGAATAGAGCATCAGCCCGCCGCCTGACCCGCCGCCCGATCCGCGCCCCGGCCCGCCGGGATCAGAGGCGGCATTCTGCGGTGTCCCCTCCGCCGGCGCAGCGTTCCCCCCGCCGGGTGGCTCGTCCCACGCTCTCGGAAAGCCGTTCTCGCCAAGTTCCACGCCCTGCGCCCGCCACACGGACACAACGTCGAATGCCAGCGCCGGGCCGCCCGCGCTCCCCGCCAGCAGCGCCCCGACAAGCACGCTCCGCATTCCCGACCGCACACCCCGTCTGGTGGTCATTCCGTCACCTCACCCGCAGAAAACCAAGATTTTCTGCAAGGTAGAAAGCCGAACGCGTCAGGTCAGCCCGCACAATTATGCGGGGTGACAGACCTCGTCAGGAGGGGAACGGGGCAGTCCCGGTCAGGGCGCGATCAGCCCCGCCCGCAGGGCCACGGCCACGGCCTGTGCCTGGGTCCGGGTCTCAAGCCGAGCCATAGCCCGGCGCAGATGAAACCGCACCGTATGCACGCTCAGCCCGAGAATAACGGCGATCTCTTCGGCACTCTTGCCCAGCGCCACCCAGGTCAGGCAGTCCTGCTCCCGCGGCGTCAGCCGCAGGGCCGTATCGGTCGTGCCCCGGGCCTCGCCCGGCCGGCGCATGCCGGCGGCGCCCCGCCCGCTCACCGCATCACTGCCAAGCCGCACCACCACCTCGCCATCCGGCTCGCGGCCCTGCGAGAAGGCTGTAAGAAAGCCCTGCAGCAGAACGGACAAGGCCTGCAATTCCTTGTCATGCGCTGCCAGTTCGGCCGCGGCATCCACGGCGGTGTCGGCGAACAGCAGCACACCGCCATAACACCCGCCCCCCGATGTCGGCAGCACCCGGCCGCGCCCCAGCCCCGCCTCGCGCATCACGTCAAAGCGCATGGCGGCATAGGCACTGGCCTTGGGCATCTCCTCCTCGAAGCCGAACGGCGTAAGCAGGCCCGTATCCACCCGGTCGAGCAGCGGGTCGTCGTCCCACCAGGGACCGGTCTCGTCCAGGCTGCCGAACACGTCCGGCAATGATGTGATCAGGAAGATATCCGCGCGGTCATTCGCCCGGTGGCTCGTGCCCACATAGCCGCGGGCCCCGCGCCGCGCGGCATGCTGTTCGAACACGGATGATAAAGCACGCGGCGTCGCTGCCTGCTGAAAGGCATCGAGCGTTGTTTCAAAGGCGAGTTGTGACACGCAAGCCCCCACAACAGGTTCCGTCTCCCCAGCCGGACCCCATCATAACGGCAGTGGCGCCGTTAGGACACCACCACGCCGGACTTGCCCGCCGCCCGGCTGCGCTGCTGCGCCGCCTTCTGGGCGGCCAGCCCCTGCGCGTCGGTGAAGAAGGTGAACAACCCGAAGCGCTGGCCCTGCGTCACCGGCAGCGCCTCATGCAGCAACGTGCAGGAGAAGATCACCGCATCCCCCGCAGCCGGCCGGTACACATCGCCGCCGAACTCCGGGAACACCACCCCACCGCCTTCATAGGAGGCCGGGTCGTTGAGGTTCACCGACATGGCGAATTTGCGCCACGCCGTATGCGGCGTGCCATTGTCGCGATGGCGGCCGAAGAAGCCTTCATCCTCCGCGTCGTAGCAGCCCAGCCGCAGCGCCTCCATGCTGGCCAGCTGAAACTGGAACGCGCGGAACATCATCGGCGCTGCCCGCCGCGCGATCCGCGCCTTCACCGTCTCGAACAGCTTCTTGTCCTCGAGGATCACATCAGCGCGCCGCTTGTAATCGGTCCGCACCACCTCATTGTCATTGGCGCTGCTGCTGGCGACACCGCCGGGCTTCTTGTCCTGCCGCGCCCAGTACTTCACCAGCTTCTCGCACAGTTCCGGCTCGAACAGCCCGCGCAGGGTTAGTACCGGCGCGTGCATCCCCTCGATGGAACGTGCACTGACGGTCTGCGCCGCAATCAGCGCCTGTGCTTCAGCGGCAGCCTTGGCCGGCTTCAGCCCGCCATCCAGCACCGCGATCAGCCGCTGGTCCGCCGCCACCACCAGATAAGCCGCCCCGTGAATGCCCACCGCCGGGCCATAGGCGCCCTTCGCGTCATACAGCACATGCGCCCCGGCCTCCGCGTCAGGCTCCGCCGCCTCGATGGCCTCAAAGCCCAGACCCGCCTCCGCAAAGGCCGCCTGTGCCTTGAGGCCGCCCGCCCCGCCAAGCGCCACCACGAGCGGCACCCCGGCAATGCGCTGGTCATTCAGCAGCAGCGGCGTCCCATCGGCCCGCTGCAAGGCTATCGTCGGCAGGCAATCCCCCGGTTCGATCATCCGGCATCCCTCACTCTGGCGCACAATGCGTCTGGTCCGGCGCTGGCGATAGCACGCAGCGCGCCGGAACAAAAGCAGCCCCCGGGGGTTTTGCCTTCAAGACCACCGGCTCATTGCAAGGAGGGTCCCATGACGCAGCCCCACCGCCCCCGTTCCGACAAACAGCCCCCGATGCCGCGCGATACCGGCGGCGCCGCCAAATGGCGCAAGGCCGCCTTCTCCCTCAGCATCGGCTTCACCATGCTGGCCTTCCTCGTCATCGGCGTGCTCGCCTATGTGCCGGGCATGACCACCTATCAGGAAGGGCTGATCCTGTTCGCCGAGCTCGGCGTCGGCGTGATGTTGGTCGCAGGCATCGCCTGGATGCTCGCCGCCAGCCTGCGCAAGCCGTCCGACCGCTAGCGCAGGCCCACCCCATGCCCGGCTTCACAGACATGGCCTATATCCCCCTGTGGGAAGCCTGCCTGCGCGTGCTGCTGTCGGCAGGCGCGGCCCTGGCGATCGGTTTTGAGCGCCAGTACAAGAACAAGCCCCTCGACCTGCGGCCATACACGCTTGTTGCGGTCGGCAGTTGCCTGGCCGTGCTCACGGTCATGGAGATTGCCTTCACCGAGCATGACAGCCAGCTGAGCATTGACCCCGCCAAGGTCATCGGCGGCGTGCTCGGCGGCATCGGCTTTCTGGGCGCCGGGGCCCTGTTCCGCTCCTCCGGCGAAGTGCATGGCGGGGCCACCGCCGCATCCATCTGGGTGATGGGCGCTGTCGGCGTCGCGTTCGGCCTTGGCGCTTACCCGCTGGCTGTGCTCGCCACCGTCCTGGCCCTGGGCACCCTGCTGATGGGCAGCTTCATGTCCAACCGGGCCGGCGCTGAGGTGGACGAAGACGAACAGGTCGCTGACACCGGCACCACCGGCTCATCGTAGCCCGACCCTACTCTGCACACAGAAAAAGCCCCGGCAGCGCAAAGGCTGCCGGGGCTTTTCGTGTTGCATTCCGCGGCGATTAGTTGTCGAGGAACGACCGCAGCTTGCGCGAGCGGCTCGGGTGCTTGAGCTTGCGGAGCGCCTTTGCCTCGATCTGGCGGATACGTTCACGCGTCACCGAGAACTGCTGGCCGACTTCTTCCAGCGTGTGGTCGGTGTTCATGCCGATGCCGAAACGCATGCGCAGCACGCGTTCCTCGCGCGGCGTCAGCGACGCCAGCACGCGGGTCGTCGTCTCACGCAGGTTCGACTGGATGGCCGCATCGATCGGCAGGACGGCGTTCTTGTCCTCGATGAAGTCACCCAGATGGCTGTCTTCCTCGTCGCCGATCGGCGTTTCAAGAGAGATCGGCTCCTTGGCGATCTTCAGCACCTTGCGCACCTTCTCGAGCGGCATGGAGAGTTTCTCCGCCAGCTCTTCCGGCGTCGGCTCGCGGCCGATCTCGTGCAGCATCTGGCGCGAGGTGCGCACCAGCTTGTTGATCGTCTCGATCATGTGCACGGGGATACGGATGGTGCGGGCCTGGTCGGCAATCGACCGGGTAATCGCCTGACGGATCCACCACGTCGCATAGGTCGAGAACTTGTAGCCGCGGCGGTACTCGAACTTATCCACCGCCTTCATCAGGCCGATATTGCCTTCCTGGATCAGGTCGAGGAATTGCAGGCCGCGGTTCGTGTATTTCTTGGCAATCGAGATCACCAGGCGGAGGTTGGCTTCCACCATCTCCTTCTTGGCAATGGAGGCTTCGCGCTCGCCCTTCTGCACTGTGTTGACGATGCGGCGGAACTCGGTGATTTCCACACCGGTTTCCTGCGCCAGGCCCTGAATCTCCGTGCGGATGTCCTTGATGGAATCCCGCTCTTCGCCGACGAAGTCCTTCCAGCCCTTGCCCTTGAGGCGGCCCACACGGCGCGCCCAGTTGGGATCAAGCTCGTTTTCGAAATACTGCTTGAGGAACTCCGCCCGCGGCACGCCGTGGCTTTCCGCCAGGCGCATCAACTGGCCTTCAAGGCTCACCAGCCGCTTATTGATGGCGTAAAGCTGCTCAACCAGCGCCTCGATACGCGCATTGTTGAGCTGCAGGCTCTTCACCTGCTCGATGATGTCCGATGACAGCTTCTTCAGCCGCTTCTGCTGGCTTGCCGTCAGGTCCTCATTGTTGAGGCGCGCCTCGACGAGCTGGTCCTGCAGGCGGCGCAGCTTCTTGTAGTCACCGGCGATGCTGTCGAAGATTTCCATGACGGCCGGGCGCAGCTCGGCTTCCATCGCGGCCAGCGACAGGTTGGCGCCCTCGTCTTCATCTTCGTCGTCATCTTCCTCGCCGTCTTCGGACGCCGTCTCGTCGCCGTCGGCCTTGTCCTTGTTGTCGTTGACGGCAGGCGCGCCCGGCGCAGACGGATCACCCGGAATGCCTGGCGAGCCCGGCGGCACGGCCTTCTTCGCATCCGGCCCCGCATAGGTCGCATCAAGGTCGATGATGTCGCGCAGCAGCACCTTCGCCTCGTTCAGCTCCTCGCGCCACATGATGATGGCCTGGAAGGTGAGCGGGCTTTCGCAGAGGCCCGCGATCATCGTCTCGCGGCCGGCCTCGATGCGCTTGGCAATGGCGATTTCGCCCTCGCGGGACAGAAGCTCCACCGAGCCCATCTCGCGCAGATACATGCGCACCGGGTCATCGGTCCGCTCGAGGCTCGAGCCCGTGCGCGCCGTCGTGGCGACAGTGCCCGGCTTCTTCGCGGCTTCGACCTCGGTGCCGGTGGAGGCTTCCTCCTCCCCGTCATCGTCGTCGCCGTCTTCGGATTCCTCGTTCTCCACCACCGTGATGCCCATCTCCGAGAGCATCGACAGGGTGTCTTCGATCTGCTCGGAAGAAACCTCTTCCGAAGGCATCACCTTGTTGAGTTCGTCATAGGTGACAAAGCCGCGCGACTTGGCGGCCTTGATCATCTTCTTGACGGCTGCATCCGACATGTCGAGGAGCGGGCTGTCCGCGCCCTCTGCCGTTGCTTCTGTTTCTGCTTCTGCTGCCGCCGCTTTGCTCGCCATGTGGTCGTGCCACTCCTAAACCGCGTCCTGAAACGGGTCACCCGCCCTGTAAGCGCGCCCGTCCGGTGTCTCAATTCTGTCCCCGGCGTCACAAATCCGCCCGCGATGCCATGGGCTTCGCAGGAGGTGACGCCTGTTTCGGTGGCCGGGCGTCCCGGGAAATCACGCGAATCTCCCATCAGGCCGCCCCGCCCTTGGTCCGCGAGCAATCCGCGTGCCGGTTGGAGCTGTTCGCTTCCTGCAACCGTGCCGCGCTGCCTGCGCTGATGTCGTCCGGGCCGCCCTCACGGGCCGGTCCCTGAATTCTGCCGCCGTCTTCTAGGCCACCAAACCTTAAGGCCGCCTGTTCAAGACCGCCTGGTCAAACATGCCGGGTCGCGCCGGCTCATGTTCATGCCCATGCTGGTCTCAGCCGGTCAGATCATGATGCCCCTGCTCAAGCATCATCCGCTTGATCTGCAGGAGCCGCGCCCCGTTCTCTTCACTCGGATCCATCTCGAAGTCGGCTTGCGCGCGTTGCAGGTCGGCCTTCAGGCCATCCGCCGCGCATTCCTTCAACGTAGCCTCGAACCCTGCTTCGGCAACAGCCGGGTCCGCTTCCCCGCCGGTAAACGTCACCGTGGTCAGGGTCGGGTCGGACAAAAGCCGGTGCGCCACATGGCTCAACCCGTGGGTTTCCAAGTGGGTGTGCAGCGCCGTCCTGTCAAGATGGTCCCCTTGCGTGGCTACATCTATGATTTCATTGAGCAAACTGTCAAGCGACGCGTCCGATGTGCTGATCCCCGCCAGCGCCTCCACATGGTCTTCCACAAGCCATGGATGATTGAGCACCGTCAGCACAAGCAGTTGGTGCGCCCGGCTGGCCGTCGAGCCCACCGCACGGGCCAGCGATGATCGCTTGAGCGACGGGGTCGCCCCCAGCGCCGGACGGCCGAACCCGCCGCGTCCCCGGCTCCGGTTGCGGTCGGAGGAGCGGTCAAAGCGGTTGTCCCAGCCACCCCGTTGCGCCCCGCCCCGCTGCGGCAGCCGCCCCTGCTGGCCGCCGAACAGCGTCTTCAGCTGCTCCTCGAAGGTCTGCGCATAATGCTCGCGCACGGTGTCATCGCGGATCTGCCGCGGCATCGACCGCACCTGCCGCTGGAACGCCGCCCGCTGTTCCGGCGTGTCGAGCCTGCGGCCCGTCACTTCCTTTTCCCACAGCACCTTGTAGAGCGGCTGCGCCTGCGAGATCACGTCCCGCATCGCCTCCACCCCTTGTGTCTTCACCAGATCGTCCGGGTCCTTGCCGTCCGGCAAAAACGCAAACCGCACCGAATGCCCCGGCGTGAGCACCGGCAGCGCCCGCTCCGCGGCCCGATAGGCCGCAGCCTGCCCCGCCCGGTCGCCGTCGAAACACAGAACAGGCTCAGGCGCCAGCCGCCATAAAAGGCCGATCTGGTCTTCGGTCAGCGCCGTGCCCAGCGGTGCCACCGCATGCGGCAGCCCCGCCTGCGCCAGCGCGATCACATCCATATAGCCCTCGGCCACCAGCACCGCCTGCGCGTCAAAGGCCGGTTTCCGGGCGCGCGCAAAATTGTAGACGATGGAGCCCTTGTGAAAGAGCGGCGTGTCCGGGCTGTTGAGATATTTCGCCGGCACATCCGCCGACAGCGCCCGCCCGCCAAACGCAATCGTCCGCCCGCGCACGTCACCAATGGGAAACATGATGCGGTCGCGGAACCGGTCATACGGCTCACGGATGTCCTCTCCGGAAATGATGAGACCGGCCTCGGCCATCTGCCCGTCGGTAATATCCCGCAGGGCGAGATATTTGCGCAGTGCCTGCCGGTCGCCGGGCGCATAACCGATCCCGAACTCGGCAATCGTCTCGGCCTTGAGCCCGCGCCGCTCCAGATAGGCCCGCGCCTCCCGCGCCACCGGCTTGTCGAGCTGTTCGCGGAAGAACTGGTCCGCCATCTCCATGACGTCGATCAGGCCCGCGCGCTTCTTCTCGCGCTCGACCTCCTGCGGGGTCGCCTTGGGCAGCTCAACGCCCGCCTCCCCCGCCAGCCGCTCCACGGCCTCCGGGAAGCTGAGCCCCTCCATCTCCATCATCCACTTGAAGATGTCGCCATGCTTGCCGGAGGAAAAGCAGTGATAGAACTGCTTCTCGTCATTGACGAAGAAGCTCGGCGTCTTTTCCTGATTGAACGGCGACAGCCCCGCAAATTCCCGCCCTTTGCGCTTCAGCCCCACCTTGCGCCCGACAAGCTCCGACACGCGGATGCGTGCGCGGATGTCATCAAGAAGCTGGTCGGAATAGCGCATGGCGATATTGGTGCCACAGCCAAAGGCACGGCGCCAGATGATCTGTGGGGTGGGAGGTGGTTTAGCCACGTCAGATACCCCCCACCCGCATCCCTTCGGCTTGACCGGAGGGTCCACTCGCATGGGTGACGTGGCAGAGAGCCGGCGGCCCACGCCTGAGCGCTTCATCCACGACCTGCGGCAAGCTGTTCCGAGAGTAGGCCCCCCGGTCAAGCCGGAGGGATGCGGTGTTGGTGCTGCTGCTGGTGGTGGCGACAATAGTGGGCGCTACCCCTCCCCATCTCCTCTGTCATTCCGCGACTTGATCGCGGAATCCAGGAGCGACTTGCTCAAGCCGTGCCCTAGCGCTCTGGACCCCGCGATCAAGTCGCGGGGTGACACATAGAAGGGAGTGCGAACAGAAACGAGACCGGCGCGCGTGCTAGCTCAGCAGGTCCTTCACGGCCTTGCTGGCCTGGGAGAAATCCATCTGGCCGGCATATTTCTCTTTCAGCGCGCCCATGCACTTGCCCATGTCCTTGAGCCCGCCGGCATTGAGGTCCGCGATGATCTGCTGGCAGGCGGCGCGGGTTTCGTCCTCGCCCAGCTGCTTGGGCATGAAGCTTTCGATGATCTCAAGCTCCTCGCGCTCCTGCGCGGCCAGCTCCAGCCGCCCGGCCTCCTCATAGGTGGTGGCCGATTCGCGCCGCTGCTTGATCATCTTGGCGAGGATCTGGAGGATCTCCTGATCGCTCACCGCATCCTTGCCCTCGCTGCGGGCAGCGATGTCGCGGTCCTTCACGGCCGCCGTAATCAGCCGCAGGGTGGCCACCCGGCGTTTGTCACCAGCCTTGATCGCGTCCTTGAGGGCCGCGTTGAACATGTCGCGCATGGGATCGGTATCTTCCGGTTGAGAAACGAGTCGTCCGGCAGGCCCTGCACCGGGCGCCGGGGGTTGGGGGACAGGCCCCCGTTTCAGCGGCACCACGCCGCAACCTCTTTTAACCTGTTGATTTTTATACCAAATTTCAGCCAAATCACAGGTTGACGCGGGGCAATGCTCCCGCTAATTTCCGCGCCAATTTGCGCAAGCTTGAGCGATTTTCAAGCCCCCTGCACGCAAAACCCTGTTATCACACATGCGCATGGCCCCTTGCCGGGCCGGCCCGACCGACCTCGAGGGAGCCAAATCATGGTAGAGCCCAATCCTGACGCCCGCCTGCCCGAAACCGGGATGGGGGGAGTCGGCGATGGCTCCACCCTCACCAGCGGCACCCCCGGCTGGGACACAGAAGACCGCCCCACCACCGCCCGTCTCGTGCTGGCCGACGGCACCATCTTCGAAGGCATGGGGATCGGCGCCACGGGGTCAGCCCCCGGCGAGGTCTGCTTCAACACCGCCATCACCGGCTATCAGGAAGTGCTGACCGACCCCTCCTATGCGGGCCAGATCATCACCTTCACCTTCCCGCATATCGGCAATGTCGGCACCAATGACGAGGACCTCGAGACCTCCAACGAGGAGGCCGCGACCGGCGTCATCGGCTGCGTCATCAAGACCGACATCACCGAGCCCTCCAACTACCGCTCCACCAGCCACCTCAATGAGTGGCTGAAGGCCCGCGGCATCATCGGCATCTCCGGCCTCGACACCCGCGCGCTGACCAACCTCATCCGCGAGCGCGGCATGCCCAACGGCGTCATCGCGCACAATCCGGACGGTGTATTCGACGAAGACGCCCTGCTCGACCAGGCCCGCGCCTTCCCCGGCCTTGAGGGCATGGAGCTCGCCAGGGCCGTCACCACCGATGACGCCTATCAGTGGGACGAGACAAGCTGGAGCTGGGGCGACGGCTATGGCCGCGTCGCCAAGGCCAAATACAAGGTCGTGGCCATGGATTTCGGTGCCAAGCGCAACATCCTGCGCCTGCTGGCCGATCAGGGCTGCGCCGTGAAGGTCGTGCCCGCCACCACGTCTGCTGAAGACGTGCTGGCCGAAAACCCTGACGGCATCTTCCTCGCCAACGGCCCCGGCGACCCCGCCGCCACCGGCGATTATGCGCTGCCCGAAATCAAGAAGCTGATCGACTCAGGCAAGCCCATGTTCGGCATCTGCCTCGGCCACCAGCTCCTCGGCCGCGCCCTGGGCGGCACGACGCTCAAGATGAACCACGGCCACCACGGCGCCAACCACCCGGTGAAGGACTTCACCACCGGCAAGGTCGAGATCACCTCGATGAACCATGGCTTCGCCGTGGACGCCAATTCCCTGCCGGACGGCGTGACCGAAACCCACCGCTCGCTGTTCGACGGCTCGAATGCGGGCCTTGAAGCCCATGGCGGCCGCGTCTTCTCGGTGCAGCACCACCCCGAAGCCTCCCCCGGCCCCCAGGACAGCCACTACCTCTTCGCCCGCTTCGTTGATCGCATGGCGGAGGCGAAAGGCAAGTGACGCCCGCCCCCGCCTTCACGATCAGCGCCTCAGGACAGCGCCTGCGCCGTATCGAGCAGCGTCTGCCGCACGCTGTCCGGGTCCTGGCGCACCTGCGCGCCGGAGAGGCTGAGCACGCGCCATCCAAGACCGATCAGCTGCTCCGCACGCGGATCATCGGGCACCGGATCAAGCAGGATGGCGAGCCCCAGATCATGGCTGGCAAAATCCGCCGCCACGCACGCGACATCCCTGCCTGCAGCAAAGCCATGCGGTGCGAGGCGGTAATACAAAAACATGTCAGCCAGCATCCGGCGCGCAAGTGTGTGGTTGTCTGTCATGGGGCAGATGTAGGGCGCGTGGCGCGTATCGCCACCTCAGCCCCCCTCACCCTCTCCCCGGTGGAGAGAGGGAACCTGGGTACGGCGAAAGACCTTTTTTCCCTCGCCCCTTCGGGGAGAGGGAGGGGCCCGCGGCCGTCAGGCCGTGGGAGGGTGAGGGGTTCGGCGCAAAAGCTCTCGCCTGATCCCTTCAAGAACACCCCCCGTGTTTCCCAGGATCTCATTGTTCCAAAAACGGATGACCTTGTAGCCAGCCGCCTCAAGCGCAGCGGTGCGCACCGCATCGGCCTCCTCCGAGTGCTGTCCCCCATCCGCTTCAACGATCAGCATTGCTTCGACGCAAAGAAAGTCAGCGATGTAACGCCCAACGGGCACCTGACGCCGAAACTTCACACCTTCGATCTGCCGATTGCGCAGGTGCGACCACAAGAGCTTTTCGGCATCCGTCCCGCCGCGGCGCAGGGTTCGTGCTCTGTTGATGCCCGATCGTTTCATTCAGCCAGTCCGTTCACCTCACACGCTGCCCCCCTCACCCTAACCCTCTCCCCCGAGGGGAGAGGGAATTTGGGTGCGGCAACACCTTCCGTTCCCCTCGCCCCTCCGGGGAGAGGGAGGGGCCCGCGCGCATCAGCGCGTGGGAGGGTGAGGGGTGAAGCGCCTGACCGTCATTCCGCTGCCCCCGCCTGCCGCCCCGCCAGAGAGTATAGCTAGACCATGCCCAAACGCACTGACATCAACAGCATCCTCATCATCGGCGCCGGGCCGATCATCATCGGGCAGGCCTGCGAGTTTGATTACTCGGGCACCCAGGCCTGTAAGGCGCTGAAGGAGGACGGCTACCGGATCATTCTGGTGAACTCCAACCCGGCGACGATCATGACCGACCCGGAGCTGGCGGACGCAACCTACATCGAGCCGATCACGCCTGACGTGGTGGAAAAGATCCTGCGCGCTGAAAAGCCCGACGCGGTGCTCCCCACCATGGGCGGCCAGACGGCGCTCAACTGCGCCCTGGCGCTGGCTGAAAAGGGCGTGCTGGAGGAACTCGGCATCGAGCTGATCGGCGCCAACAAGGACGCCATCGAAAAAGCCGAGGACCGGCTGCTGTTCCGCGAGGCGATGGACAAGATCGGCCTCGAAAGCCCCCGCTCGCTCATTGCCCACACCATGGAAGAGGCGCTGGAAGGCCTCGACTATGTGGGCCTGCCCACCATCATCCGCCCGTCCTTCACCATGGGCGGCACCGGCGGCGGCATCGCCTACAACAAGGACGAGTTCATCGAGATCGTCACCCGCGGCCTCGATGCCTCCCCGGTCAACGAGGTGCTGATCGAAGAATCCGTACTCGGATGGAAGGAGTATGAGATGGAGGTCGTCCGCGACAAGGACGACAACGCCATCATCGTCTGCTCCATCGAGAACATCGATCCCATGGGC
Source organism: Pyruvatibacter mobilis (assembly GCF_012848855.1). Lineage (NCBI taxonomy): Bacteria > Pseudomonadati > Pseudomonadota > Alphaproteobacteria > Hyphomicrobiales > Parvibaculaceae > Pyruvatibacter > Pyruvatibacter mobilis. The sequence continues at coordinate 642,003 of NZ_CP051630.1, read as the reverse complement.
ATCCATACAGGCGACTCAATCACCGTCGCCCCTGCCCTCACGCTGACCGACAAGGAATTCCAGATCATGCGCAACGCGTCGATCGCGTGTCTGCGCGAGATCGGCGTGGAGACCGGCGGCTCCAACGTGCAGTTCGCCGTCAACCCGCAGGATGGCCGGCTTGTCGTCATTGAAATGAACCCGCGCGTGTCGCGCTCCTCAGCGCTGGCCTCCAAGGCCACGGGCTTCCCCATCGCCAAGGTGGCCGCCCGCCTCGCCGTCGGCTACACGCTGGATGAGCTCGACAACGACATCACCGGCGTCACGCCCGCCTCGTTCGAGCCGACGATTGATTACGTCGTCACCAAGATCCCGCGCTTTGCGTTTGAAAAATTCCCCGGCGCCAAGCCGCACCTCACCACCGCCATGAAGTCGGTGGGCGAAGCAATGGCCATCGGCCGCACCTTCCAGGAAAGCTTCCAGAAGGCCCTGCGCTCGCTGGAAACCGATTTCGACGGCCTCACGGAAATCCCCGTGCCGGGCCTTGGTGAAGGCGACGACAAGAACGCCATCCGCGCAGCCCTCGGCCAGCCCACCCCCAACCGCGTGCTCACCGTCGCCCAGGCCATGCGCCACGGCCTGACGGACAAGGAAATCCACGGGCTCTGCAAGATCGACCCGTGGTTCCTTGAGCAGATCCGCGACCTGGTGGAGACCGAGGCCCGCGTCATCGAGCACGGCCTGCCGACAACCGCCAAAGCCTTCCGTATGCTGAAGAGCAAGGGCTTCTCTGATGCCCGCCTCGCCAGGCTGGCGGGCCTAGAGGAAAAGGCCGTCGCGGAAAAGCGCCGCGCCCTCAATGTGCGCCCGGTCTACAAGCGCATCGACACCTGCGCCGCCGAGTTCGCCGCCAAGACGCCCTACATGTACTCGACCTACGAGATGACAGGCCCCAACGGCGCGGCAGAATGCGAAGCCGGCGTGTCCGACCGCAAGAAGGCCATCATCCTCGGCGGCGGTCCCAACCGGATCGGCCAGGGCATCGAGTTCGATTATTGCTGCTGCCATGCCGCCTTCTCGCTGGCGGATGCGGGCTATGAATCGATCATGGTCAACTGCAACCCGGAAACGGTCTCGACCGACTACGACACCTCCGACCGTCTCTATTTTGAGCCGCTGACGGCCGAGGATGTGCTGGAGCTGATTGCCGTCGAGCAGAGCAAGGGCACGCTCGCAGGCGTCATCGTGCAGTTCGGCGGCCAGACGCCGCTCAAGCTCGCCACAGCGCTTGAAGAAGCCAATGTGCCCATTCTCGGCACCCCGCCCGACGCCATCGACCTGGCCGAGGACCGCGACCGCTTCAAGGCGCTCCTGGATGATCTCGGCCTGCGCCAGCCCGCCAATGGCATCGCGCGCTCGGCTGAGGAAGCCCGCAAAATCGCCGAGGACATCGGCTTCCCCGTCGTCATCCGCCCGTCTTATGTGCTCGGCGGCCGCGCCATGGAAATCGTCCACGGCGTCACCGACCTTGAGCGCTACATGAAGGAAGCCGTTGTCGTCTCCGGCAAGAGCCCGGTGCTGATCGACAGCTATCTGCGCGACGCCACCGAAGTGGACGTGGACGCCCTGTGCGACGGCGAGGACGTGTTCGTGGCCGGCATCCTGGAGCATATCGAGGAAGCCGGTGTGCATTCCGGCGACAGCGCCTGCTCCATGCCGCCCTTCTCGCTCTCCGACGACATCATCGCCGAACTCGAAAAGCAGACCGCCGCCATGGCGCTGGCGCTCGGCGTCGTCGGCCTGATGAACGTGCAGTTCGCCATCAAGGACGGCGACATCTATGTCATCGAGGTCAATCCGCGCGCCAGCCGCACCGTACCCTTCGTCGCCAAGGTGCTGGGCGCTCCCGTCGCCGGCATCGCCTCGCGCGTGATGGCGGGCGAGAAGCTCAAGGACTTCAACCTGAGCAAGCGCAAATACGACCACATCGCCGTCAAGGAAGCCGTGTTCCCCTTCGCCCGCTTCCCGGGCGTGGACACCATCCTGGGGCCGGAAATGCGCTCCACCGGCGAGGTGATGGGTCTCGACCGCAGCTTCGGCGTCGCCTTCGCCAAGAGCCAGATCGGCGGCGGCACCACCGTGCCCAAGGAAGGCACGGCCTTCATCTCCGTGAAGGACAGCGACAAGGACCGCATCGTGGCGCCGGCCCGCCAGCTCATCGAGATGGGCTTCAAGATCGTCGCCACCTCCGGCACCGCCCGCTTCCTTGAGGAGCAGGGCGTGGCAGTGGAACGCATCAACAAGGTGCTGGAAGGCCGTCCGCATATCGTGGACGCGATCACCAACGGCCAGGTGCAGCTCGTCTTCAACACCACCGAAGGCGCCCAGGCACTGGCCGATTCGGCCTCGCTCCGCCGCGCCGCCCTGCAGAACAAGGTGCCCTATTACACCACCCTGTCCGGTGCCATCGCCGCGACCAAGGCCATTGCCGCCATGCGCGGCGATGAGCTGCACGTGGCCTCCCTGCAGAGCTACATGACAGCCGCCGAATAGGCCCGGTCTGCCCCGGAAACGCTGACACCATGTCAGCCTTCCGGGGCCCGCGCCGATTCCCCGTGCAGCCTATTGACGGCGCGCGGAATATGTCTTGAACTAGGGTTTCTCGCCGGGGCCTTGCTCCGGCGTCTTTATTTTCGTCCCTGAAGGCCTCCCGGCCCGGCCCGTGCACGACGGCGGTCAGCAGATCCCCGCCACAGGCCACAAGGCGCTGCCCTTCAGGGTCATTTCGCGAGTTTGTGCGAGGCGAACCATCCCTTGGGAAGGGAAGGCGCGCCCTCCCTGACACGGACAGCTCTTCCGCAAGGAAGGCCCGTCGGTGACAGGGAGTTTTGCTTTGGTGGATGGAAGAACGACATGGACAAGATCCCCATGACAGCCGCTGGACATGCGGCCATGGAGCAGGAACTGAAGCAGCTCAAGTCGGTTGAGCGCCCGCGCATCATCGCGGCGATCTCCGAGGCACGCAAACATGGCGACCTGTCCGAAAACGCCGAATATCACGCCGCCAAGGAACAGCAGGGCCTCAACGAAGCCCGCGTGGCCGAGCTGGAAGACGCCCTTGCCCGCGCCGACGTGATCGACGTGTCCAAGCTCTCCGGCGATACCGTGACCTTCGGCGCCACCGTCGAGATCGTCGACGAGGACACCGACGAGGAAGTGACCTACCAGATCGTCGGCGACAACGAAGCCGACGTGAAGCAGGGCCGCATCTCCATCTCCTCCCCCATCGCCCGCGCCCTGATCGGCAAGTCCGAAGGCGACAGCGTCGAGGTAGCCACCCCCGGCGGCGGCAAGAGCTACGAGATCCTCAAGGTCCGCTTCAAGTAAGCCGAGGCCAGCAAGGATTGTGGGGCGGTAAACACACCACGCAGGCATCCGCGAAAAATCACCTCTCCCCTCGCGGGAGAGGTCGGTGCGTAAGCACCGGGTGAGGGGGTGAACCCATCCCCCCGCACCCGGTCTGAAATCCATCACCACCGCTGCCGCCCCATCACCCTCCCACGGGCTAACGCCCGCGGGCCCCGCCCTCTCCCGCACCTTGTCTGCTTCCGGCGGACAAGCTGCCGAAAGGGGGAGAGGGGTCAGAAGGCGCGCCCTGCGAAGTAACCCCGCATCCCTCCGGCTTGACCGGAGGGCCTACTCTCGATTCCGCTTGCCGCAGAGGATGAGGACACGCTGCACACCAGGCAACCCGCGCCGCCCTCGTCGGCCAAAGCGAGTGGACCCTCCGGTCAAGCCGGAGGGATGCGGGTTGTTTGGATGGAAAAAGAAAAAAGCCCCTCGACCGGAGGCTGCCCCTCCCCCTTACGCCTCCACCGGCTCCATCAGGTCTACCGGCACGCCGGGATCATACTTCGACCGGCGGATCGTCAGCGACGTGCGCACATGCGCCACGTTGGGAGCCGGGGTCAGGCTCTCGGTGAGAAAACTCTGGAAGGTGGCGAGGTCCGGCGCGACGCATTTCAGGATGAAATCGATCTCGCCGTTGAGCATGTGGCACTCGCGCACCAGCGGCCACTCGGCGACGCGGGCCTCGAACGCCCGCAGATCCGCCTCGGCCTGGCTGTGCAGCCCCACCATGGCGAACACGGTGACGTCAAAGCCCAGATCCTGCTCGGACAGCTGTGCGTGATAGCCGCGGATCAGCCCGGCCTCTTCCAAGGCCCGCACCCGGCGCAGGCAGGGCGGCGCGGAGATGCCGACGCGTTTTGACAGCTCCACATTCGTCATGCGGCCATCGGCCTGCAATTCGGCGAGGATCTTGCGGTCAATGGCGTCGAGCTTTACGCGCTGCATGAAGGCGGCCGTCCCTGCTATCTATGGATCTGTTTTTGACTCGGCGGGTTATGCCGCTGTTACTAGCCCAGCCCCCGCCTGCCACGCAATATAATTGCGCATTAGTGATAGATTATGTCCCAAGCCCCGACGGAATCCGCCGCCCGACCCAGCGCCTCCCGGCCCGATGCCTGGGTGCTGTCCGGCGGCGCGCGGGGCATGGAGAACCAGGCCATGGCCCTGGCCGAGGCGGCGGGCTACACCCCCCTGCCCGTGCGGCTGGATGCCCGCGCCCCCTGGCGCTGGCTGCCCGAGGCGGCCTGGCCGCTATGGGGCACTGCCGCCCGCAGGCTGTCGCCTGAAAACCGCCGCCTGCTGGAAGGCCCGCTGCCCCAGCTCGCCATCGGCTGTGGCCGTCTCTCGGTGCCCGTCATGGCCTGGCTGCGGCGCATGGCGGGCCCCCGCACCTTCACCGTCCAGTGCCAGGACCCGCGGGTGAGCCCCGCCTTGTTTGATCTCGTGGTGCCGCCCGAGCATGACGCCATGCCCCCGGCCGACAATATCCTGCCCCTGACGGGCTCCCCCAACCTTGCCCTGCCCTGGCGGCTCAAGGAGGCAGCCGAAACCTGGCGCGCAGCCTTCAGCGACCTCCCCCGGCCGCTCATCGCGATCGCCATCGGCGGCCCCAGCAAGGCCTACCAGATGCGCACCGCGGATGTGGACGCCCTGTTTGCCTGCCTTGAGAAGATGGTCGCGGGCTCCGGCGGCAGCCTCGCCATCACCGCCTCCCGCCGCACCGGGCCGGAGAACGAGGCAGTGATCAAAGCCCATGCAGACCGCCTCGGCGCCTGGCTATGGGACGGCGACGGCCCCAGCCCGATCCTCGGTCTCTATGCCCTGGCCGACGCCGTGGTGGTGACCCAGGACAGCGTCAACATGGCCGCCGAAGTAGCCGCCAGCGGCACCCCGCTCTACGTCGCGCCGCTTGAGCCCGTGTCCGGGGCGCGGGCGGAAAAGTTCGAGCATTTTCACGATACCCTGCGCGCCCGCGGCATCGCCCGCGAACTCACTGGCGAGCTCGACAGCTGGACCTATCCACCCCTCACCGAGACCCTGCGCGCGGCCGCTGAGATCCGCACCCGCATGGCCGCCCGCGGCTTCACCCTGCCCCCGGAGCGCCGCTAGGCGCAGCTGGGAGCGATTCACCAAATCCCTCAGCTGCAGGTGCCAAGGGATTCTCCGGACTCGTCTTTTTCCGTTTATCCACAGGCCGGAACGTCAGACGCCGCAAAACCGTCCGCATACCGCTCAAACGACCTCACGAACGCTCCTCAGGCGCGCTCCCCCGCCGACTCGATTCAGCAGCATCACCGCCTAAGTGATTCAGAAGACTCACGCTTCCGGCTTATCCACAGCCACCCCGTCACGCGCCCATTCAAGCAGCAATCACCCGCCGCCCGCCGCATTCCCGCGCACCTCATGCGCCTGCGTCAAAATGACGGGCCAGCCATGCAGAATCCGGCCGGATGCGGCCTTGTATTTAATTGGAAGAGTTCTAATTTGCAGTCCTGCGGGAGCCGGAGCATCCTTAAAGCCCTGGCCAAAACCTCCTCCCCCTCTGGCATGAGGCCCGGGCGGCTCCCCACTCATTCGACTGTTTAGTGACCGCTTGAAGGAGCCACATTTATGAGCGTTCTCGTTGGCAAGCCCGCCCCTGATTTCACTGCCGCTGCCGTCATGGAAGATGGCTTCATCAAGGAAGATTTCCACCTGATGGAGCACCTAAAGGGCTCCTACGGCGTGGTCTTCTTCTGGCCGCTCGACTTCACCTTTGTCTGCCCCAGCGAGATCCTCGCCTACTCCAACCGCGTGGAGAAGCTTGCCGGCATCAACACCAAGGTGGTCGGCATCTCCATCGACAGCCAGTTCACCCACTATGCCTGGCGCAACACGGAGCCGAAGGATGGCGGCCTCGGCCCGGTGAAGTTCCCGATGGTGGCCGACGTCTCCAAGCAGATCACCCGTGAATACGGCATCCTGCACCAGGACGAAGTGGCCCTGCGCGGCACCTTCGTGATCGACCGTGACGGCATTGTCCGCCACCAGCTCGTCAACGACCTGCCGCTCGGCCGCAATGCGGACGAGACTGTGCGCATGGTCGAAGCCCTCCAGTTCCACGAGGAAGTGGGCGAAGTCTGCCCCGCCGGCTGGCAGAAGGGCGACGAGGGCATGAAGGACACGGCTGAAGGCGTCGCCGATTACCTCGGCAAGCACGCCGACGCCCTTTAAGGTGATCCCGCAGCGCCCCTCGCCCCTCTCGTGAGGGGCACCCGGGGCGCTGCGGACCCGGTTTTCCGGGGCCTGTCATATTGGTGTGAGCTGACCCGTCATCATGGGGCCCGGCAATTGACACCAAGGAGCAAGGCCCCATGTTGAAGGCGCTTGGGAAGATACTGGGGATTCGCCCCGGACGCTCTTCCCCCAAAAGGACTGCGGAGGGCCGGACCATGGCCAATGAAAACGTCAAACACTCAAAGGTGCTGATTATCGGCGCAGGGCCCGCAGGCTACACAGCCGCGATCTATGCCGCCCGCGCGATGCTCAAGCCCGTCATGGTGCGCGGCCTCCAGCCCGGCGGCCAGCTGACCATCACCACCGAAGTCGAGAACTACCCCGGCTTTGCCGACGTCATCCAGGGCCCCTGGCTGATGGAGCAGATGGAAGCCCAGGCCCGCCATGTGGGCACCGAGATGATCGAAGACACGATTGCGTCGGTCGATTTCACGGCCAAACCGTTCCGCGCCATCGGCGATGGCGGCGATGTCTATACGGCGGATTCGGTCATCATCGCCACCGGCGCCCAGGCCCAGTGGCTCGGCCTGCCGTCTGAAGACAAGTTCCAGGGCTTCGGCGTCTCTGCCTGCGCCACCTGCGACGGGTTCTTCTATCGCGGCAAGAAGGTCGTGGTGGTCGGCGGCGGCAACACCGCCGTGGAAGAAGCCCTCTTCCTCACCAATTTCGCTGAGCACGTGACCCTGGTGCACCGCCGCGACGAGCTGCGCGCCGAGCGCATCCTCCAGGACCGCCTGCTCAACCACGAGAAGATTTCCGTCGAGTGGAACCAGACCGTCGATGAGATCCTCGGCGGCGAGGACCCGCTGGGTGTCACCGGCGTCCGCCTGAAAGACACCAGGACCGGCGCCACCAAGGAGCTTGAAACCGACGGCGTGTTCATCGCCATCGGCCACAAGCCCGCGACCGAGATCTTCCGCGGCCAGGTGGAGATGAAGGACTCCGGCTACATCATCACCGAGCCGGATTCGACCGCCACCAACATCCGCGGTGTCTATGCCGCCGGTGACGTGACCGATGAAACCTACCGCCAGGCGGTGACCGCCGCCGGCATGGGCTGCATGGCCGCCCTTGAGGCCGAAAAGTTCCTCGCCGAACTCGAGGCTGTCGGCGGCAAGGTGGCCGCAGAGTAAGAAAAACGCCGGATCCGGCATTGGATCCGTCACACAGCCCCTTTGCAGATCGTCCTGTCTTACACGGCGCACAGCGCCATCAGACACACGGTCCGCAAAGGGGTTTTTCATGTCCGGTAACCGCGTCACCATCTACAAGACCGCAGCCAAGGCCGTTAAGGCCTTCACCGATGTCGAGGCCTTCCTCGACAATGCGGGCCTCGACCCGCTGCTCCGCCACCTGATCAAGCTGCGCGTGTCGCAGATCAATGGCTGCGCCTTCTGCGTCAACATGCATATCCGCGAAGCCCGCGAGGACAACGAGGCCGAAGCCCGCCTCGACCATCTCGTCGTCTGGCGCCACGTGGATGACTACACCCCGGCTGAACGCGCAGCCCTCGCCTGGGCCGAAGCCCTGACCACCCGCGGCACCGGCGAGAACCTCACGGCCCTGCACCGCGACCTCGCCGACCATTTCAGCCAGGAGCACATCGACGCGATCACCCTCGTGGTGGTGATGATCAACAACTGGAACCGCATGCAGATCGCCCTGCACAACGAGCAGTTCTGACGCTGCAGTCTCCAGGCATCACCATCCTCAACACACCCGCCATTGTCCGGCTTGACCGGGGAATGGCGGTGTTAGGGGCACAGGGCGCGAGAAAAATCACCTCTCCCCTTGCGGGAGAGGTCGGTGCGCAGCACCGGGTGAGGGGGTGGGCCTGTCCACATGCCACACCGTCAGAGACCCATCACCACCGCTGCCGCCCCCTCACCCTCCCACGGGCTTATGCCCGCGGGCCCCTCCCTCTCCCGCAAGGGGAGAGGGGCAAGTTCCGGCATCCGCATACCCACCGCTATTCCTCCGGCTTGACCGGAGGATCTCTTAGAGGCTCGGGCACACGGAGAGAGACCCTCCGGTCAAGCCGAAGGGCTGGCGGACATGCGCGGCCCGTCCTCACAGGCCCAGCAGCGCCGGCACTTCGGTCATGTCACGCACCACCCGGGCCCCGGCCTGCGCAAGCGCGTCCGCATCCGTATGCGGATCACCCGCATAGCCGATGACGCGCATGCCCGCGGCCATCCCGGCCTCGACACCCGGCACCGTATCCTCAATCACCACGCAGCTCTGCGGCGCATGGCCCATCTGCGCGGCGGCAAACAGGAACAGGTCCGGCGCGGGCTTGCCGTTCTCGACCATATAGGCGCTGAACACATCCGCGCCGAAATGCGCAGCAAGCCCCGTCCGCGCCAGCACCCGCTCCAGATAATCCGGCCCGCTCGACGAGCCCACGCAGCGCGGCAGCCCGGCACCCGCAACCTGCGACACCACCGCCTCGACGCCGGGAATGGCCGTCACGCTGCCCTCCACCGCCTCGCGGATGCGGGTGCGGGTGGCAATAGCCCAGTCCTCGGGCACCGGTCCCCCGAGCTCCGCTTCGATGATCTTCACCGTCGACATGATCGACCGCCCGCGAAAGCGCCTGTGGCTGTCCGCCGCCGTCGTCGGCCAGCCCAGCGCGGTCACGGCCTCCGCCAGCATGACGTTGGAAATGGTCTCGCTGTCCACGAGAACGCCGTCGCAGTCGAAGATCACAAGGTCCGGGGTCATCGGATCATCCGTCATCATCCGTGAAGGGAAGAGGTGGAACAGGTCTAGGCGACAGGATGGATCGCCACCAGTCACACTGGCTTTCCATTGGTTTCATTCTGGCGGACAAGTTTGACAGCTATTGCTCTTGCGCCGAATCACCTCACGTCGGATATATGACACTCGTTCAATAGCGAAAAAACGCTGCGGCAAGCAGGCAGGGGCCAGGGACTGATGGATTGGGACAAGCTGCGCATTTTCCACGCGGCGGCGGAGGCAGGCAGCTTCACCCATGCAAGCGAACAGCTGAATCTCAGCCAGTCCGCCGTCAGCCGGCAGATCTCGGCGCTTGAGGACTCGCTGGGCCTCACCCTCTTCCACCGTCACGCGCGCGGCCTGCTGCTGACCGAGACGGGCGAAGTGCTCTACGGAACCACCCGCGAAGTCTTCACCCGCCTGGCAGATACCGAAAACCGCCTGCGCGAGACCAAGGGCGAACCGTCCGGTGATCTCAAGCTCACCACCACGGTGGGCTTCGGCGCCAACTGGCTGGTGCCGCGCCTGAAGGAATTCACCGACCGCTACCCCAAGATCAACCTGCACCTGATTGTGTCAGACCGCGAGCTCGACCTCTCCATGCGCGAGGCGGATGTGGCCGTGCGCTTTCACCCGCCCGTGCAGCAGGATCTCGTGCAGCGCAAGCTCTTCCGCGTGCATTACCACCTCTATGCCACGCGTGATTACCTCGCCCGCAAGGGCGGTGAGCCGAAGACGCTGGAGGAGCTGGATAACCACGACATCGTCGTCTATGGCGACAACGTGCCTGCCGCTCTGCAGGACGTGAACTGGCTCGAGCGTGCCGGCCGCGGCAGCAAGGGCCCGCGCGAGCCCTATTTCCGGGTCAACAACATCTATGGCGTGCTCAAGGCTGTTGAATCCGGCTTCGGCATCGGCTGCCTGCCGGACTACATCATCCGCCACCACCCGGACCTGACCCGCATCCTGCCGGAGGCCGAGGTGCCGCATTTCGACACCTTCTTCGTCTATCCGGCGGAACTGCGGGACACCAAGCGCGTCACCGTGATGCGTGACTTCCTGCTCGAAAAAGTCCGCGAGTGGACCTACTGAGCCTGCCCTGTCCCCGCAGCGGCCCCAGTCCCTCACAGGCCCCTCGTGGCCCCCGCGCGGCTTGCACCTGGGACTGACCATAGGGTCACATCCGAAACTGACATAAAATCAGTGACTTGCATCTATGATGGGGCACATTAGGCGAGCTATGCGCTGTGTGCATGGTTGCCTTGTGTGCAGGATGCTTGCGGGAGAGGCAGCCGACGCCTAAATCTTCGTCATTCGCAGTGACATAAAACTGCAATCTTTCGAAGCCTCCTCTCCCCAAGACGAGCTTCGAGGCAGCATGCCACGGACCATTCCTCCCCTTGCGGTCCGGCATGCGCCGGCAGCCTGGTACCCCCCATAGACCGGCTGCCAAAGAACTGGCCGGACCTGCAGCGTATCGCAGGTCCGGCCTTTTCTTTTTGGGCTCCCTGACGCAATCAGCCGATCGCCCAATCTGCCAATCGCCCAATCGGCCGTTCGCTCAGTCCGCGTCCTGCACAGCTGCGGGCACAATCGACAGGTCGTCATCCGGCCCGAACAGGCGGCCGCCTTCTGCCACCGCCACGCAGGCGACAGCCCCCAGCGCCAGCAGCAGATAGCCGATGAACAGCGGCACCACCGTGCCGTCATAGAGATAGCCGATCAGCGCCCCCAGCACCCCGCCCACGAAGGTCTGCATGAAGCCGAGCACCGACGAGGCCGTGCCCGCCACATGTCCCAGCGGGTCCATCGCCAGCGCGTTGAAATTCGTGCCGGTGAAGCCGAAGCAGGCAAACAGCATCGCCATCAGGATGCCGAACAGCCACACCGGGAAGCTGTCCCCCAGCGTGAAGGCCAGGACCAGGCCCGTCATGATCAGCGCCAGGAACAGGCTCAGCGCCAGGTGCGACAGCCGCCGCATCCCCAGCCGCTCGACAAGCCGCGAGTTCATGAAACTGGACAGCGCCATGAACAGCGCAATGGCACTGAAGGCCAGCGTGAACATCTCGCCCATGCCGAAGGTCTGGGTGAACAGCTGCTCCGCCTGGTTGATGAAGGCAAACAGCACCGCGAAGGTGAGCGCCGTGGCCAGCGAATAGCCGAATGACGCCCGGGTGGTGACCACCACCCGGAACGCCGCTGACACGCGGCTGAAAGTCAGCGGCAGGCGGTACTCCGGATGCAGCGTTTCCGGCAGCCGCAAATAGCTCCACACAGCCATCACCGCGCCGAGAATGCCCGTCACCCAGAAAACCGACTGCCAGTTGCCGAACAGGATGATCACCTGCCCCACATTGGGCGCGATCAGCGGCACCGCCATGAACACCATCATCACCAGCGACATGACGCTCGCCATGCGCGCCCCGCCGAAGGTGTCGCGCACCACGGAGACGGCGATCACCCGTGTCGCCGCAGTGCCCACCCCCTGGATGAAGCGGATCGCCAAGAGGGACTCGAAATTGGGTGCATAGGCCGCCAGCGCCGACGCGGCCACATAGACCGCAAGGCCGAACATCAGCACCGGCCGGCGGCCGAACCTGTCTGAGATGGTGCCGTAGAAAAGCTGCGCTGCCCCGAACCCCATCACATAGGCGCTGATGACGAACTGCCGCCGGTTGGCCTCCTCCACCGCCAGCGCCTCGCCGATCTCCGTCAGCGCCGGGATGAAAACATCAATCGCCAGCGCATTGAGCGCCATCAGCGCCGCCACCATGCCCACAAGCTCCCAGCGCGGCATGGACAGGGCGGGAGACGGGCTCGACGGCGGCGGAGAGGTGGTCATGGCGAGTGCTTTCGGGCAGGCACCGCCGGAGGAATGCCCGGCAGCGGGCCCGACACACTTATGCCCCGCCCGCCCGAGCGCAACCCCGGCACCGCGCATGGCAGCCGTGAGGCAGCGGAGAGGCAACCATCAAACGCAAAAGGGCGGACCCGTGAGGTCCGCCCTTTCATCCGTCAATCACTATTTCCGGGGACGCCTACGACGCCCGCTCGAGGGTCGAGCGCAGCATCCAGGCGGTCTTCTCATGCACCTGCATGCGCTGGGTCAGCAGGTCGGCGGTCGGCTCATCGCCGGCCTCTTCAGCGGTCTTGAACACCTGCCGCGCCGTGCGGGCTACGGTCTCGTGCCCCTTCACCAGCTGCGCCACCATCTCTTCCGCAGACGGCACGTCGTCGCTTGTGGGCTCAACGCTGGCCAGCCGCGAGAAGGCGGCGTAAGAGCCCGGCGCGAACACGCCCAGGGCGCGGATGCGCTCGGCGATCTCGTCCACCGACTGCCACATCTCCGTGTACTGCTCCATGAACATGGCATGCAGCGCGTTGAAGTGCGGGCCGGTCACGTTCCAGTGGAAATTGTGGGTCTTGAGATAGAGCGTGTAGGTGTCCGCCAGGACGCGGGACAGGCCCTCGGCAATCGCCTCACGGTCCTTCTCTTCAATGCCGATATTGATGGCAACACTCATCTCGAAAGCTCCTTGTTTGAACAGGCGGGATCACCCGTCCGTCCATATATTGGAATAATTCTAAACTACGTCAAGCGCGCAAAAACACCCCGTGCGCACCTGTCGCACACGGGGTGATCAACTGCCGCCGACCCGGTTTGTTCCCGCAATCAAAGTGGCCGAGATGCCATCTCCGCCCTCGCCCCATTACCGTGGCCTTCCGGTCAAGCCGGAGGGACACGGGGAAAGAGACTGAGTGAAACAGGGGCGATCCCCGGCAGCCACTCAGAAATAGAGCTTCTGTCCCTCCAGCCCCTTGTAGAGCCCTGCCACCTGCTCGGCATAACCGTTGAACAGCAGCGTCGGCACGCGGCGGCCGGTGCCGAGCACCTCCTCCGACGCCTGGCTCCAGCGCGGATGCGGCACTTCAGGATTCACATTAGCCCAGAAGCCATATTCGCTCGGCTGAATCTCCTCCCAGAAGCTCACCGGCTTCCTGGACGTGAACTCGAACCGCACGATCGACTTGATGGATTTGAAGCCATACTTCCACGGCACAGCCAGCCGCAGCGGCGAGCCGAACTGCTCCGGCAGCGGCTTGCCGTAAATGCCGGTCACCAGGAAGGCCAGTTCATTGGTCGCCTCGGCCAGTGTCAGTCCCTCCGTATAGGGCCACGGATACCAGGACTGCTTCTGCCCGGACGCCACGCTCGGCTTCAGGAAGGTCTGCATCTTGAGATAGCGTGCCGACGAGGTGGGCTTGGCCATCGCCACCAGCGCCGCCAGCGGGAAGCCGGACCACGGCACGGTCATCGACCACGCTTCCACGCAGCGGTGCCGGTAGATGCGCTCCTCAAGCGGCATCCTGGCAATCAGCTCATCCACGTCGATGGTGAACGGGCTTTCCACGTCGCCCTTGATCTCGATCCGCCACGGCCGCGTCTCCAGCGCCTGCGCCGCGCGCGAGATCCGCTTGTGCGAGCCGAACTCGTAGAAATTGTTGTAGGTGGACGCCACCTCTTCATCCGTCAGCGGACGGTCGATGGGGATGTCCGTGTTCTTCGGATAGGGAAACAGCTCCGCGGCCTTGGCGGTCAGCTGCGCCTCGCTGTCGCCGCCGGATGCCGTCTCCGCCGCCTCGCCGCAGCCGGCCACGCCCAGCACCGCGGCCCCGGCAATGCCCGCCCCCGTATGGCGCAGGAATGACCGCCGGTTGAGGAACACGTGCTCCGGCGTCACGTGGTTTTCCGAAATCTCCCACGGCCGGGGACGTTTGATGAGCATGATGGCGCCTTTTTGCTGCGGACCCGTATCAGCCCGATGGAGCTGATGCCCCGGTGGACCTAATGATGGCGCGCCCGCGCCGCAGGGCAAATCACAGCTGTGCGAGAGAAACGCGGGATCGCGTGATGTCGCCGGAGCCCCGCCGCCGGCGCGGTTTCGCGCCGTTTTGCCCGCCCCGTCGCAGCCTGCACATATTCCCGCTATACTTTGACGAGAACTCTTAGTGCGTGCCCGCTCAATTGATGTTCCGTCTCAGGGGGAAATGCCATGTCCGACACCTACACAAGGCCCGTCATCACGCTCGATAAATCCCGTGCGCCGATCCGCATGAACCGCCGCCAGATCCTGCAGGGCCTCGCCGCGGGCTCCGTCGTGGCGTTCACCGGCTGCGCCTACAACCCGTCCCTCGGCCGCGACCAGCTGATGCTGGTGAGCGAGGGCCAGATGGCCTCCCTCTCCGCCCAGGCCTGGAGCGACCTCAAGAAGAAGCAGAAGATTTCGAGGGACCCCAAATACAACAACCGCCTGCGCAATGTCGGCCGCAAGATCGTCGGCGCCGCCAACATGCAGAACCAGCAATGGGAATATGTCGCCTTCGAGAGCAAGCAGAAGAACGCCTTCGTGCTGCCCGGCGGCAAGGTGGGCTTTTACACCGGCATGATGGATTTCGTGGACAATGACGCCCAGCTCGCCGCCATCATGGGGCACGAGGTGGGCCATGTGCGCGCCCGCCACGGTGCCGAACGCTACAGCCAGGGCCTTGCCAGCCAGGTCGGCATGACCGCAGCCCAGGTCGCCGTCTCCGCAGGCGACGTCGCCTATGGCGGCCCACTGGTGGCAGCTCTGGGCCTCGGCCTGCAATTCGGCGTGCTGCTGCCCTATTCCCGCCGCCACGAGCTTGAAGCCGACAGCCTCGGCCTCACCTACATGGCCAAGGCCGGCTACAACCCGCACCAGTCCGTCGCCCTGTGGGAAAAGATGGACAAGGCCGGCGGCAGCCGCCCGCCGGAATTCATGTCCACCCACCCGGACCCGCGCACCCGCATCGCCGCCCTGCGCACCCAGATCCAGCAGATGGGCTACTAGCGGCCTCGCCGCGTAGATCAAAAAAAGCGCCTCTCCCTGGAGCTGGGAGAGGCGCTGCGGGCCGCACAGGGCATAGCAGGGCAGGCTTGGCGGCCCGGGGACAGACAGATGCCGCCTAGAACTTCAGTTCCGCATTCAGCGACAGGGCCAGATCACGGCTGCCGTCATCGGTCAGCCCCGGCAGCACGGCGAAACGCGTTTCCAGCGTCCGGCCGCGGCCAAGATCAAGCGCGTTGTAGATGGCCGGGCCGAAATAATGCGACTGGTCGTCGAAATCCGGCGCGTCGCCAAAGGCCTCGTCGATATCGCCATGGGCCTCGAGGCCAATCTTCCAGCTCTCGGCAATCGGCGTCGTCGCGGCGAGCGCATAGGACAGGCCCGGATCCTCGTCATCCGTGAACGGAACTTCGACGAACAGATTACCCAGCAGCGTCACGCTGCCCAGCCCCACCTCGGCAATCGGGCCGAGCGCCAGCGCGCCTTCATCGATGCCGGCCTTGTTGGGCACTTCCAGCGCCGCATAGAAGCCGATCACGTCGCCGCCATGGCCGTGCCCGTGATCATGGTCGTGGTCATGGCCATGATTGTGGCCGCCATTGCCGCCGCCCTGCCACAGCAGGAAGACATTTTCCCATTCAAACGCTTCAAGCTCCGCCGTCTCCTCTTCCGGATTGGCGATCTCGAAGGCAGCGACCGTCTTCCACCACTTGGTGACACCGACGCCGAGCGCGATTTCGTGCACCGAGCGCTCCTCACCCGCCGGAACATCCTCGGCGAAATAGGTGTTGAGCGCTTCAAGCTCGATGCCGCCCTCCACCACATCCGGATGAATAACCTCGAAAATCCCGCCGCTCGCCTGAGCGGAGGTGATGCCTGCAACAGACATGAAGGCCGCCGCCGCTACCGCGGCACGGCTTGAAGAAATGAATTTGGTCATAGGACACCCTTCCCCAGAAATTCGGAACAACGCGCATCTGTATTGTTATATCGTTACATTTGCAAGCCGGGAATGGCCGGTGGCGGTGCGCGTCAGGTCACCTCTCCCCTCGCGGGAGAGGGGGTATTAGGCTTCGGACATTCCTTCCCGTCACCCCGGGACTCGATCCGGGGTCCACTCGCGGGTGCTGCAGTGAAGGGCATAGGCGAGTAGGCCCCGGACCAGGTCCGGGGCTGCGGAGTTTTGGACATGCGCGACAGATCGGTTGCGCAAGCGCCGAGTTGAGGGGACGGGCCCGTCCACCAACTCACCCTCACAAATCAACCATCACCGCTGCCGCCCCCTCACCCTCCCACGGGCCTCCGCCCGCGGGCCCCTCCCTCTCCCGCAAGGGGAGAGAGAACATGTGCAGTCACCTCAGCAACTGCCGCTCCCGCTATTCCTCCGGCTTGACCGGAGGATCTCTTCAAGGCTCTGGCCTGCCGCACGAGACCCTCCGGTCAAGCCGGAGGGTGAGCGGATTTTTGAAAGGCGCGGCTCTGGCGGCGTCACCACATCCACAAACAAAAAGGGCGGGACACGTCTCTGTGCCCCGCCCTTTTGATCCGTATCCGGACAACCCTAGCTCAGGCTGCCGCAGAAGCGCTGGATGCGGGTGCAGGCTTCTTCCAGGGCTTCGGTGGATGTTGCGTAGGAGATACGGAAGAAGGGCGACAGGCCGAAGGCGGCACCGTGCACCACGGCCACGCCTTCCTGCTCGAGCAGCGCTGTCGCAAAATGCTCGTCACTCTCAATCACCTTGCCGTCCTGCGTCTTCTTGCCGATCAGGCCGCGGCAGGTCGGATAGACATAGAACGCGCCCTCCGGCGTCGGGCATTCGATGCCGTCCGCCTGGTTCAGCATGGAGACCACGAGGTCGCGGCGCTCCTTGAACACCTTGGCGCGCTCGGGAATGAAATCCTGCGTGCCGTTGAGCGCTTCCACCGCCGCCCACTGGCTGATCGAGGTGGGGTTGGAGGTGGACTGCGACTGCAGCTTGCGCATGGCGCCGATCAGGTCCTTCGGCGCGGCGCAATAGCCAATACGCCAGCCGGTCATCGCATAGGCCTTGGAGACGCCGTTCATCGTCAGTGTCCGGTCCTTGAGGCCCGGCTCCACCTGCGCAGGCGTCACGAACTCGAAATCGTCATAGGCCAGGTGCTCATACATGTCGTCGGTGAGGATCCACACCTGCGGATGCTTCATCAGCACGTCCGTAAGCGGCTTCAGCTCCTCACGCGAATAGCCCGCGCCCGACGGGTTGGACGGCGAGTTGAAGATGAACCACTTGGTCTTCGGCGTAATCGCCTTGTCAAGCTGCTCTGCGGTCAGCTTGAAGCTGTTCTCGATCGTCGTCTCGACGAATTTCGGCTCACCGCCGGCCAGCAGCACGATGTCCGGATAGCTCACCCAGTACGGTGCCGGGATCAGCACCTCGTCGCCCGGGTTCAGCGTCGCCACCATCGCATTGAAGATGATGGGCTTGCCGCCCGGCGCCACGAAGCATTCTTCCGGCGCATAATCGAGACCGTTCTCGCGCTTGAACTTGGCGGCAATCGCCTCCTTCAGCTCGGGGATACCGTCAACGGCGGTATATTTGGTCTCACCGCGATTGATCGCGTCGACCGCGGCCTTCTTGATGTTGTCCGGCGTATCGAAATCCGGCTCGCCCGCACCCAGGCCGATCACATCCCGGCCCTGTGCCTTGAGGTCGCGGGCCTTCTGGGTCACAGCGATTGTGGCCGAGGGCTGAACGCGCGCAAGGGACTTGGAGAGGAAGTTGTCTGGCAGGGCCATGGTGATTGTCTTTCCCGTTATCGTTGGGGGATGGGCGTTACGGGCGCGACCCTATCGCCGCCCTTGACCGCCCGCAACCGGGAAACCCGCACACCAAACATGTGATGAAACAGGGTCATCACCTGCCCTCTCCCGCGCCCGCAACAGCATGAGCGCGGGCCCCGGCCGGGAGGCGGTCAGGCGCCCTCCAGTTGCCCCTGCCCCTGAGACTGCCCCCGCGGCTGCTCGCCACGCTTCAGCGTATCGGCAAAGGCGTGGTTGCGGTCCCGGTGGCCTGCTTCATCCTCCCGCACCGCGATCACCACATCACGCAGCCGGGCATTGGGCGCAAGGTCCCAATACTCGATGGCAAGGTCCGGCGCGGGCACGTTTTCATGCCGCCCCGCATCGATCTCGGCCAGATAGCGCGTGTAGCTGGTCACAGCCTCTTCCTCGAAATAGCCCACCACCCGATGCGCCGTCTTCGGCGAGGCGAGATAGAGGAAGAAGTAGGCGTTATAGAAGACGAACTGGGTGAACAGGATCAACATCCGCTCCAGCAGGCTGGGCTGGGCGATCTTCACGAAAGTGAGCAGATGCATCCGCTCATTGTCGGCCTCATCCAGCAATTCGCGGATCCAGCCGTCATCATCCTCCATCCGCCGCAGCGACCGCAGATGCTGCAGCAGCCCCGCCACCATGCCCGGCACGGCGGCCACCGTCTCCAGCACCACCGCCCGGTGCCCGTACCGCTTGGCAAAAAACGTATCGGCCACAAAGCGCAGCAGCTTGACGAAGCCGAGCGCCACCCGGTCGCCCAGATCAGCCGGCGCAAAATGCGGATTTACCGGGGATGGGGTGCTGACGCGATCAGTCATGGCCTGCTCCTTTCAAGCTGCTCGCCGGACGCGGACATGCCTCCGGCCACATCTGAAAAGCTGGTTCGGCACGCGGGATTTGCAGGACGGCACAAGGCCGCAGGACGAAGATGTCGCAGGGGGTGCCCCCTTTGCAGCGCCCCTACCGGCAGCGCGCCAGTACGCCCTCCGGCACCTCCGCATCCACCTGCATGTCAGCCGATACCTCCGGTGCCAGATGACGCGTCTCCATGGGCACGACGCCGGCCCAATAGGGCAGGTCCATGTCCTCGGCGTCGTCATTCGGCCCGCCGGTGCGCACCTTGGCAACCGCCGTTTCAAGCGGAATGCGCAGCACCATGGTGGCCTTCATTTCCTGCGCGTTCGGTGCCCGCGAGCCATCGGCCCGGCCCTCGGCGATCCGTTCCATGAACAGCCACATGGCCTGCATGCGCGCGGCCTCGTCACGCACCTCCTCGGCGGCGCCATGCACCATCACCGAGCGGTAGTTCATCGAGTGATGAAACCACGACCGCGCCAGCACCAGCCCGTCCAGATGGGTGACCGTGGCGCACAGTGGCAGGCCGGACGCCAGTTCCGTGAACATCCGCGTCTTGCGGCTGCCATGGATCAGCAGGCTCTCCCCGTCGCGCACATAGAAGATGGGAATGCACACGGGCTTGCCGCCGGTCACAAAGGCAATATGCGCCACGTAGCCCTCATCCAGGATGGCATGCACCGCCTCGCGCCCATACTCCGCCCGCTTGGCAACGCGCATCTTCGTTTCCCGGCTGCGACCGTAATGGCTGGCACTCGCGGGGCTCTCGATCAGCTTTGGCATGGCTCTCTCCGTGAATAGCAGCCATGCAGTAGGTCCAAAATGGCTTGGCAATGAGCACCAATTATGCCGAAACTGCGGAGCCAATAAGCTTGCCCGGCGTAAAACTGCCACCGCTACCACCGCCGCTACAAATGGGGACACGCATCATGGTGGAAAACATCCTCACCACCCTGCCCGGTCTGACGCTGGACCGGTCCGCCGATTTGCCCCTGCACGCGCAGCTGGCCCAGGCCCTGCGCGCGGG
This sequence comes from Pyruvatibacter mobilis, assembly GCF_012848855.1. Lineage (NCBI taxonomy): Bacteria > Pseudomonadati > Pseudomonadota > Alphaproteobacteria > Hyphomicrobiales > Parvibaculaceae > Pyruvatibacter > Pyruvatibacter mobilis. The sequence goes on along the minus strand of NZ_CP051630.1, from coordinate 622,031 downwards.
CATTCTGGCGGGCCGCACCCCGCCGGGCACCCGCCTGCCCGCCACCCGCACGCTGGCGGCAGAACTCGGCATCGGCCGCAACACGGTGGCCGATGCCTATGACCAGCTGATCGCCGAAGGCTATCTGGAAGCCCGCGTCGGCTCCGGCACCCGCGTCGCCCCCATCGCGCCCGACATGCTGCTCACCACGAACGCGGAGAACACCCCGGCGGAGGACGCCCCGCCGCCGCCGCTCTCCCGCCGCGGCCGCGACCTCGCAGGCGCCCTGCGCCCCGTGCCGCCGCCGCCGGGCAGGTTCGGCTATGCATTCCAGCCTGGCATTCCGGCGTTTGACGCCTTCCCGCTGGCCAGCTGGACGCGCATCTCCGCCCGCTGCGCCAAGAACATCCGCGCCGTCGGTGACTATTCCGACCCGGATGGGCTGGCCGATCTGCGCGAAGCCATTGTCGCCCACGTCAAGCTCGCCCGCGGTGTTGTCTGCGAGGCGGACCAGGTGATCGTCACCGCCGGCACCCAGGCCGGCCTCGACCTTGCCGCCCGCATGCTGATTGATCCGCAGGACCCGGTCTGGATCGAGGACCCGGGCTATGGCGGCGCGCGCGGCGCCTTCATCGGCGCCGGGGCCAATCTCGTGCCCGTGCCGGTGGACGAGGAAGGCATGGATGTGCGCACGGCCCGCCGCATGGGCGCCCGGCCGCGCGTCATCTATGTCACCCCGTCCCACCAGTTCCCCCTGGGCATGACCATGTCGCTGGCCCGGCGGCTGGAGCTGCTTGAACTGGCCGAGGATGCGGACGCCTGGATCATCGAGGACGACTACGACAGCGAGTACCGCTATCACGGCCGTCCCCTGTCCTCCCTGCAGGGCCTCGATGGCGGCAGGCGCGTGCTCTATGTGGGCACCTTCTCCAAGACCTTCTTCCCCAGCCTGCGCCTCGGCTACCTCGTGGTGCCGCGCGACCATGCGGATGCGTTCCGCAAGGCGATCCGCAACACGGGCCACTCGGCCCCCGGCCTGCCGCAACTGGCCCTGAAGGAGTTCATGGCCGCAGGCCACTACGAGGCCCACACCCGCCGCATGCGCAAGCTCTACGACACCCGCCGCCAGATGCTGGTGGACACGCTGCATGACGTCGCCGCCGGCACGCTGGAGCCGCAGGTGCGCGAGGCCGGCATGCAGATGCCAGCCTTCCTCAAGCACCGCCGCGACGACGAAGCCATGGCGTCGGACCTCGTGAAGCGCGGCATCGCCGCCGCCCCGCTGGGCCGCTACACGCTGGACGAGCGCAACTGGCGGCCCGGCCTCATGCTCGGTTTCGCCGCCGTCGAGGAACGCTTCATCCGCCCGGCGGCGGAAACCCTCAACGCCTATCTGGAAGGCGCCTGAGCGCTGACGCCGGATCACATATCCCTGAAAGGACCCCGGCCATGACCTATCGCCTCTACCACATGCAGTCCTCCGGCAATTGCTGGAAGCCCCGCGTGGCGCTGCATCAGCTCGGCCTCGATTTCGAGCTGGTGGATGTCGACATCATGAAGGGTGAAAGCCGCACCGAGGCCTTCATGGCCAGGAATCCCAACGGCCGCGTGCCCCTGCTGGAGCTGCCCGATGGCCGCTTCCTCGCCGAGTCCAACGCCATGCTCGCTTATCTGGCCGAAGGCACCGACCTCATCCCCGCCGACCGCTACGCCCGCGCGCTGGTGTTCCAGTGGATGTTCTTCGAGCAGTACAGCCACGAACCCTATATCGCCGTTGCCCGCTACTGGCGTCATCTCGAAGGCAAGGAGCCGCCCGAGGCCGTCCCCGGCCAGATCGAGGACCGCGGCTACGCGGCCCTCGGCGTCATGGAGCAGCGCCTGGCCGAAGCCCCCTTCTTCGCCGGTGACATCTATTCCATCGCCGACATCGCCCTTTATGCCTACACCCACGTAGCCCACGAAGGCGGCTTCTCCCTCGAAGACTTCCCCAACATCCGCGCCTGGCTCGCCCGCACCGCCACAACGCCCCGCTTCGTCGGCATGGACTGGCGCCCCTGAGGCCCCGTGCAGGAAAGCGGAGAGCCCCCCGCAGCGCCGGATCAAGTCACCTCTCCCCTTGCGGGAGAGGTCGGTGCGTCAGCACCGGGTGAGGGGGTGGACATCTCCGCCATCAGAACCGTCAGAGATCAAACGCCGCCGCTGCCGCCCCCTCACCCTCCCACGGGCTGACGCCCGCGGGCCCCTCCCTCTCCCGCACTTTGTCCGCTTCCGGCGGACAAGCCGCCGAAAGGGGGGAGAGGGATATTTTCCCCGCATCCATCCGGCTTGACCGGAGGGTCCACTCGCCTCCCCGCTTGCCGCAGCGTGCACAATCCCGCGCAGCCCCCCATCCGCCCGCGCCACAAACTTGCCCCAAAATGCTCCGCGCCTTGCCACAAAGGCTGCGCGCTCTGGCCCCATTGCGGTGGCCAACTGCCCTCATACCGATCCGGCCCGGGATGGCCGGCGGCGCCAGATGGAGGGGAGACCGATGGCAGGCACGACCGTACCCACACATGTATCTCTGCGGCTGGAAGCCGTGACCTATGTGCTCCGCGCATTGGCGATCATCGCCACCTTCATTGTCGCGGCACTCGCCCAGTCCGGTAGCCTGTCGATCGCGGCTCTTGCCCAGGACACCGCTCAGGAAGCCTCCACAAAGCCAGCCGCGCCAAGACTTGCGACCGTCCGCCCCGGTGACATGACCTCCGGGGCGCTTCTGTTCGAGACCCAGACACCGGGCAGTTACGTGCAGGCCCCGCTGGTGGCGACCGACGTTGATCTCGACATCACCGGCATCATCGCCCGCGGCACCGTCACCCAGCGCTTCTTCAACCCCACCGACGGCTGGGTCGAAGGCATCTATGTCTTCCCCCTGCCGGATGACGCCGCCGTCGACACCCTGCGCATGCAGATCGGCGACCGCTTCATCGAAGGCAAGGTGAAGGAGAAGCAGGAAGCCCGCCAGATCTACGAGGATGCCAAGGAACAGGGCATCAAGGCGTCGCTGGTTGAGCAGGAGCGCCCCAACCTTTTCACCAATTCGGTCGCCAATATCGGCCCTGGTGAAATGGTCGTGGTGCAGATCGCCTATCAGCAAACCGTGACCGTCGATCAGGGCGAGTACGCAATCCGCTTCCCCATGGTGGTCGCCCCTCGCTACATGCCGCAGCCCAGCGTGCACATGGTGGATTTCGCGACCGGCCCCAACGGCGAAACCACGGGCTTTGCCGCGATCTCCGATCCCGTGCCGGACCGCAACCGCATCTCCCCGCCGGTGCTGAACCCAGAAACCGACGGCAAGTCGAACCCGGTCACACTCTCCGTCTCCCTGGCCGCGGGCTTTGCCCTTGGCGACGTCACGAGCCACCACCACGAGGTGACGCTTGAGAAAGACAAGACCTCGGCAAAGCTGACCCTCGACGCCCCCAACGGCCAGGTGCCCGCCGACCGCGACTTTGAACTGACCTGGCGCGCCAAGGACGGCGCAGCCCCCGGCGCGGCCCTGTTCATCGAAACGGCGGAGGATGCGTCCGGCAACGAGACGCCCTACCTGCTGCTGATGCTGACCCCGCCCACCGGCACCGCCCTGCCCGACGCGGGCCCGCGCGAGGTGATCTTCATCATCGATAATTCAGGCTCCATGTCCGGCCCCTCCATGGACCAGGCAAAGAAGAGCCTCCTGATGGCGCTCGACCGGCTCGACACGGACGACACCTTCAACGTGATCCGCTTTGACGACACCTATGACATGGTGTTCCCGTCCGCCCAGCGCGCCGACCGCGAAAACCTCGACATCGCCCGCGCCTTCGTGTCGGCGCTCGAGGCCGACGGCGGCACCGAGATGCTGGCCCCGCTCGAGGCGGCGCTCGCTGATGCCAATCCCGGCGACACCCAGCGCCTGCGCCAGGTGGTGTTCCTCACTGATGGGGCCATCGGCAACGAGGTGCAGCTGTTTGAAACCATCTCCCAGCGTCTCGGCCGCTCGCGCCTGTTCACCGTCGGCATCGGCTCGGCGCCCAACTCCTTCTTCATGACCCGCGCGGCGGAAGTCGGCCGGGGAGCCTTCACCCATATCGGCACCGCCGAGCAGATCACGAGCCGCATGGCGCAGCTGTTCGAGAAGCTGGAGACCCCGGTCATCACCGGCCTCGAAATGGACTGGCCCGCCCGCCTCCTCAACGAAGCCTGGCCCAACCCGCTGCCGGATCTCTACAAGGGCGAACCCATCGTGCTGACCGCGCGGCTGGCGCGCCTGCCGGAGCCCGGCGACATGCTGGAACTGGGCGGCACCATGGCCGCAGCCCAGGGCACCACCCCCTGGCTCGTCCGCCTGCCGCTGGCCAGGGCGCAGGAAGGCGACGGTATCGCCAAGCTCTGGGCCCGCCGCAAGATCGCGTCGCTCGAAGGCTTCCGCTATGCGGGCGGCGACTGGGACACAACCGACAAGGAACTGCTGGCAACCGCCCTCGACCATCATCTGGTCAGCCGCCTGACGAGCCTTGTCGCCGTCGATGTCACCCCCTCGCGCCCCACCGGCGAGGACCTGGCCTCAGCTGAAGTGCCGCTCAACCTGCCCGACGGCTGGAACTTCGAGAAGGTCTTCGGCCCCGACACCACCGTCATCCAGACCCGCGCCTCGGTGACACCTGATGCAGCGCCCGGCGCATCGCAGGCCGCATCACCCTGGCAGGTGCTGAAAGTGGCCGCCGCACCGCCCGCCCCCGCAGCCGCCAAGGCCGGCGTGCCCCTGCCCGCAGGGTCCACCCCTGCCCCGCTGCTGTTCCTCATCGGCGCTGCACTGATCGGCCTCGGCATCCTGCTGCTGGTGCTGATCCGGCGGGACGAAAAGACAGGCCGGCCCGCATGATCGCGCGCCGCACCCTGCTCGGCCTCACAGCCGGTGCGCTGCTCCTGGGCGGCGCATCGGCGCTGGCGGCAAGCCTCTATATCGACGCAAAGGCGCTCGTGGGCCAGGTGATGCTGGAGCACGCCTTCGCCCAGACGCTTGAGACCGGCGCACCGGTCAAGCCCTGGAGCTGGGCTGACACCTGGCCCGTCGCCCGCGTCTCAGCGCCCATGCAGGGTGAAAGCGCCATCGTGCTGGCGGGCGCCTTCGGCGAAGCCATGGCCTGGGGTCCCGGCCACATGGCCGGCACCCCCCGTCCCGGCGCCCGCGGCATGGCCATGATCGCCGCCCACCGCGACACCCATTTTGCGTTTCTCAAAGACGTGACGCCTGGCGACCCGATCACCGTCACCAATGCCGACGGCACGGCCCATCACTTCACCGTGACCGGCACGAAAATTGTCCGCTGGGACCAATCTGGGCTTGATCCGCATACGGAAGGTCAAAAACTCGCCTTGATCACCTGCTACCCGTTCGATGCTCGCACGCAGGGCCCGCTGCGCTACGTGGTGCTCGCGGAAAAAACGGACGCACTGCAAGCAAGCGGCCCGGCCCCTGCGCTCGCGTCCCTCACACCTGATCCGGTTTCGCCCGAGGCAATGCGGACAAACTGAGGATAACCGGCCGGCGTCCCGGCTCCCGTCCCGGATCCCCTTCGCAGGGAGCCGACGGCGCCGCCCCCGGGGACCCGCCCTCAGTATCCACCCGCATCAGCCCAAGGCGAAAGGCCGGCGGCGGCTCCCAACAAGCCGCCGCCGGTTCTTTTTTGGGCGAGAGGGAGTCTGGCGCACCCCCTTAGAAAATACTCCCGCTATTCCTCCGGCTTGACCGGAGGATCTCTCGGTGGCTCTGCCGTGTCGAGGGAGACCCTCCGGTCAAGCCGGAGGGAAGGCGGGAATAAGGTTGCTTGCAACAAATCACCTCTCCCCTCGCGGGAGAGGTCGGTGCGCAGCACCGGGTGAGGGGCGTGGACCTCTCAGCCACACCGAGAGTTAGAAACAAGACGCCACCGCTGCTGCCCCCTCACCCTCCCACCGCTTGCGCGGCGGGCCCCTCCCTCTCCCGCAAGGGGAGAGGGGAAAGAAGGCGGGATTGGGGGAGGTTCTGAGGAAACTCACCCCTTCACGGCGACGAACAGATACCGGTTCAGCGAGAAGAAGTAGTGCCCCTCCCGGCCCAGCGCCTGAAGGTCATCGGCCCAGGCCCGCGCTTCGTCCTCGGAGATGCCGTCCCGGCCGGAGACGAAGTTGAGGATGCCCATCATGATCCCGGCGGAATAGCTGTGCGGATTCCAGTCCGGGTTGAACAGGGGGATCAGCTCGCGGCGGGTCACCACGAGCCCGGCATCGTGCAGCAGCGCCGGCAGCTTCCGCGGCAGATGCGGGTCGGCCAGGTGCTGATCCCACACCTTCAGCACCCGCTCCATGCGCTCGCGGTTGGAGGAATGCCAGACGATGGAATCCCAGTCCGTGTCCAGCACCACCAGCCTGCCGCCGGGCTTGAGCACCCGCTTGGCCTCATGCAGCGCTGCCCCCATGTCGGTCACATATTCGTAGACCTGGGTCGATACCACCACGTCCATGCTGCCGGACGCCACGGGCAGCTGCTCCGCTTCCCCGTGCTCGATCGTCACCCAGTCCATGTCCGCACAGCGCTCAGCGGCCATCGCCACCATCGCGCGTGACATGTCGACGCCGGTGACGCTGCCCGCCGCCGTCACGGCCTTGCCCATGTCATGGGCCAGAAGCCCCGGCCCGACGCCGATATCCAGCGCCGCCATGCCCGGCCGCAGCCCCATCGCCGCCATCACATGGGTCCGCTGCCCCACGACGTCAGGCGTCAGATACATTGCTTCCACCGCCTTGGCGGCGGCTGCGTCAAACTCGATCATGCCGGACATGCCAGCCTCCACCCTATCGCTGATGCGCAAGCTTCATACCCGCCACCGGGCTGCGGCCCTTAAGCACGTAATCGGTGGCGATGGAGCCGAAATAGACGTCGCGCATGTCCGCGCCGCCAAAGGACACATTGGTGGGGTCATTCATCAGCGTGCCGGTGGGGTCGTGAATGAGCGTCACCATCTCCTGCGCAGGCGTGATGGCAACGATCTTGTTGGCCGCGGGCAGCGTCACCCAGAGATTGCCTTCAACGTCGAACGCACATCCATCCGTATACGGCCAGTCCGCCATGTCGGCGGGCGTCGGCAGATTATCCGGGTCCGCCTGCGCCGTGGGGAAAGTGCCGAGCACCGGGCCATAGGGCTCCATTGCCCCCAGCCGCCCGTCCGCCTCAACGGGAAAGCGCACCACATTGCCGCCCGCCGTCTGGCATACATAGAGGTAGCTCTCGTCCGCATCGAGTGCGCAGCCATTGGCGAATTTGAGCCCGTCCGCCAGCTTCTCCACCGCCCCGTCCGGCGTCACGCGGAACACGAACCCGTCGGTCCGTCCGTCCAGCGCCTTGGGCCACGGCATGGCGAAGGTCGAGTGCGTGCAATAGATGGTGCCGTCGCGGGCCACGGTCGGATAGTTGCAGGCGGTGAGCCGCTGCCCGTCCACTTCGGACGCCAGAACCTCGATTGTGCCCGTCCCGGTGTCGAGCCGTTGCAGCGGCCCGTCTTCGCCCACATAGACCCCGAAATTGGCGATCAGGATGCGTCCCTCGGCATCCATGTTGATGCCGTTGGGCGCCCCGCCCGCAGCCCCCACCCGGCGCAGGCTGCCATCGGCCAGGATTTCCGCGCAGGCGGATTGCTGGTCCGATGCCCAGACGCGGCCGTCACGGGCCACCACCACATCTTCGCAGCGCGCAAGGCCCAGGCCCCGCTTCTCGAGTGTTTCAAGCGCAATCGGCTCCAGCGGCATACAACCCCCTCCCCTGTTTCTTGTTGGGGCGGGACCGCATCACCGGACGCCGGTCACATCATGTCCCGCACATCCGATACCTTATAGGACTTGAGCGAGACGAAGGTCACTTTCGCACCGCCCAGCGCGGCGGTGAAGTCCTTCATGTGCGGCGTCTTGAAGTGATCTTCCAGCGCCACGTCATCCACCCACACCTCGTAGATGCGCAAGGTGCAGTCGTCGCTGATGTCACGGGCAAAGCCATAATCGAGGCAGCCCGGCTCCTGCCGGGTTGCCTCCACCATGCGCTGGCCCACCTCCATCAGCCGGTCCATTTCTTCCGCCGATTTGAACTTGGCGGTGCCTGACACGATCAACATGGGTTTCCTCCCGAGCCTGTTTCCGGCTCTCACACATCGCCGCCTGGACTGCCGGCCACTGCCAGCACCTGCCGGGCGAACGAGTCTGCTTCAGCCACATCATGCACCATGAAGGGTTGCGGTTCCGTATCCCGCAGCGGCACCACGACGAGGCTTGCGGTGCGTGACCCCGGCCACCGCAGCCGCGCCCGGCGTACATGCAGCCGGTCCAGCGTCGGCAATGGCACGGCCTCCACCCGCCGCGGCCACGGCCCTTCCACGACGATCAGCCGCTGATCCGTCAGTAGCACCATGCCCGCGCGGCGGCGCAGCAGCGCCCACACCAGCAGCCCCGGCACCGCTGCCAGCAGAACCGCCGCGGCCAGAAGCGCCAGCGCGCCGAGCCCGGCGACAAGCGCCCACAGCCCCACGACACTCCACAGCACACCGATGGCGACAGCCGGGGCATAGGCCGTCCGCCCCAGCCCGGCGCGGGCCCGCACCCACTCCCCGGGCTCGAGAAGTCCTTTAGCGATTCGCCCGGGCTGTGCCGCCTTAACCACCTGTTCACCCAACCTGAATTCTGCCGCCCCGAAAGCCCCACATGACCGGTTTGTCATGTGGATTATGCTTGAAGTCATTGCCGCGGCGCACCACCTCAATGGCAGATTGACGCACCAGGTGCGGTGTGCGAGAGAAGCCCGAGGGCTGACCCCGCATCCATCTGAGCGGACAGAGATCCGGGCCGCACGGGGCAGTGCGGCGGGCGCAAGGGGCAAGGCGACCGAAAGGAAGGCATACGTGACCGTAGCAGACCGCCACGACACCACAGGCGAGAGCAAATCGTGCCGCAAGGGCGAAAGCCGCGCCTGCATCATGCATATCTGGGGCGGCATCGCGATGCTGGCCGCAGGCCTGGCCCTGCTCATCATCACCTGATCTTCCGCGCCGGTCTCTGACCGGGCCCGGCAAGCAAGAGCCCGCACCCCAGTCCAGGGATGCGGGCTTTGCCGTTCAGGAGAGGCTCGCCTGGGGGAGATCAGGCAGCAGCCGTCTGCCCGCCGAGCTTCGTTCCGAGATACCCGCGCAGTGCGGTACTTGCCGTCTCATCACCCCGGAATTTGAGGAACACCGCGTCGTCGTCCACGCGTTCAGCGATGGCCGGCTGCGGCACCGGCAGGCCTGGGATATGCACGACAATGTCCGTTGCCGTGGCCAGGCCCTTGCCACGTGCCACGCGGCACCCGGTTTCGTTGAGATCAAAGAGCTCTGTGTCGATGGCACCACTTGCGCAATCAATGCGCGATGCAAGCGGCGGCTGCGGCGTGACCCGCGGCTCATCACGGCGCGACATGCCTTCATGGTTACGCAGGCTGTGAATGGTCTGCGCCACCTTCTCCTGAAGGTTGGACGTTGCGCCATTCAGGCCATCAGCCACACCACGCAGCCCGTTGGCCATTTCCTGCAGCCGCGACATCTCCGTCGCCACTTCGGAAATCCGGCCCGACACTTCGCGGGTGCCGGAGGCCGTCTGCTGCACGTTCTCGGCGATTTCCGTGGTGGCCTTGCCCTGGTCCTTGAGGACCGCATCCACTTCCGCGGCAATCGCCTGCAGCCGGTTCACCGTATCGCCGATGCGCTCGATGCCCGACACCGCATTGCCCGTCTGCGTCTGCACGCGGGCCACCTGGTCGGCAATGTCCTGCGTGGCCTTGCCGGTCTGGGCGGCCAGCGCCTTCACCTCACCGGCAACCACCGCAAAGCCCTTGCCCGCTTCACCGGCGCGCGCTGCCTCGATGGTGGCATTCAGCGCCAGCAGATTTGTCTGGTCGGCCACGTCGCGGATCAGGTCCACGATGCTGCCGATGCGCTGCACTTCCTCGTTAAGGCCGCTCACCACCCCGGCGATCTGCTGGGCTTCCCCCGTCACTTCGGTGATGGCCGCATTGGTGCTTTCCATCTGCCGCGCCACTTCCTGGACGCTGGTAGAAAGCTCCTCGGTGGCCGCCGCAATCGTCTCAACGGAGGTCGTTGCTTCCTCCGATGCGCCGGCCACCGAGGCAGAGGCTGTTTCGACCCGGCCCGTGGCCCCGGTCATCTCGGTGGAGGACGTGTCCAATGCACCGGTCTGCTGGACGATATTGTCCACCGCCCCGCGCACTTCCGCGTCCAGCGTGGCGGCAAGCCCCTGCAATTCTTCGCGCAGCAGCTTGTCGCCCGCTTCGATGTAAACCGAGATGGCCAGTTCCATGTCGAGCATCACCGCGCGGATGACGGCTTCGCACATGAGGTCGATATTCTTGCGCTTGCCCGCCCCGCGCACGATCGAAATAAGATCGCCGAGCACAATCGCGTAGCCGGCCACATACCAGCGCGGCTCCAGGCCGATGCGCTGGTGGGCGTTGCCGATGGCGACGGCGCGGCCGAAATAGTCTTCGCCGAACTTGCCGCCGAATAGCAGCTGCCAGTGGGCCTGCTGCGCCTTTTTCAGATAGTCGATCTTGCCGTCACCGCCGAGGTGACCCTGAAGCGCCGGGTAGGCGCTGAGATGGGCATAGAACTTGTCGAGAATTCCATCGAGCTTCCCCTCCAGCAGCGGCCAGACCTCCGTCAGCGCTGCCTTGTGCCCATCTTCGATACCAATGAAATCCAGCCGCGCCAGCCGCTGTTTTTCAGTAATGACCTGCGTCTCCATTGGGTTTGTCCCCCAGCCAAATGAGTACGGGTACGAGGTTGCATCCGAAGGCGATAAAATTTGATTAAATACCTTATTACCTTAGGTATAGTTGCAGTCATGAATACTATCTATGCGCGAAAATTGCCGCTCTTAGTGACAGTCATTACTTACACAAGGTAGTATTAAGACAGAAATCACACGCAAAACGAGCATCTTGTTTACCCGAAATCCGCGGAAATCCGCCACGGGCCCGGGTGCGCGTCTGCAATCCGATTGATCCTGATCAAACAAACATCCTCAGCAGAAAAAAACGCGTCTGACCGTTTCACGACACCTCGGAACATGGGTGGGGGGCTGCCTGTTGTCTTGACATGACCTCCCGCCGCCTCAGGTGACGGGGGGATGGTTTGCGCCACCAACCTGGAAACGGCAGGCGGCGCGGACCGGCACGCAACAGACGACGCAACCGAAAGGAGGTCCTTCGTGACCTATCCCGAAACCGCCCGCGCCGCCACGCAGCCGAATGCCACCCATGATGTGGATCCGGACCTGAAGCTCGACCGCCAGGAAGCCCGCCAGGGTAAGACCGGCCTCAATGTCCGCTACGTGCTGGCCATCTCCCTGGCCGCCGCCATCCTTGCCATGGCGCTGATCTACACCGCCGGCACCGCGTAACAGCGCATCACGCCGAGCGCGCTGCCCGCACGCTCAGCCCGCGCCCTCCTCAAAAAAGGGGATGGCGCGGGCGGAGGCGCTGCGGATGCCAGACCCTGCCATCACACCACGCGGACATAGCCGGCCAGCCCGGTCTTCTGGTGTTCGATGACGTGGCAGTGAAACGCCCAGTCGCCGGGATTGTCGGCAACAAGCGCCACATCGATCACTTCATTCCGCTGCAACAGCACCGTGTCGGTCGGATTGGCGGGAAGCGTCCGCCGGTTCGAGCGGAGCGGCGTGAACACCAGCCCGTGCAGGTGAATGGGATGGGCGTTGGGCGACTCATTCCGCAGCCGCAGCACATAGCTGCGCCCGAGTTTCAGCGTCGCCACCGGCCCGACACCCTCAACCGCATCCCCCGGCCACGGCGTGCGGTCGATGGACCAGAAGCTGTAGCCGAAATTACCGCACAGCCCGTTATCGGCGCCGCTGCCATCCGGCGTCCAGCCGAACACCAGCTCCTGCATCTCGGCTTTGGCGAGATCAGGCACCGGCAGCGGATTGGCCGGCAGCACCGGCACCTCCCGCATGTCGCGTCCCAAACTTGCGCCCACTGTCCGCAGCCGGACCATGTCCTGCTGGCCGAAGCCGAGCCTGGCCACCACCGCCAGCTCAATGCCGTCCGCATCCGGCATCCGCAGCGCCACATCCACCCGCTGCCCCGGCGACAATGCCAGCGGCGCGTCCGCCGTCGGCCACGGCACCTCCTCACGCACCGGGTGCCCGTCCCAGGCGATGATCCGCCCCGGCACATCCGGCAGCACGAGCTGATAGATGCGCGCCGTATCGGTCGCCGCGAGCCGCAGCCGCACAAGCCCGCCCGCCGGAACGTCTTCCACGGGACTAACCTGCCAGTTGGTGGTCAGCACATTGCCCAGCGTGCCACCGCGCGCCGCCCCGCGCGGGGTGAAATAGGGCAGAAGCTGCCCGTCATCGCCGAGGCGGAAATCCTTGAGGTTCAGCGGCACATCGGCGTCAAAGCCCATGTCCTCGGCTTCCTCCACCACCAGAATGCCCGTCAGCCCCTGCGCCATCTGCCGCATGGTCATGCAATGGGGGTGATACCAGTAGGTGCCCGCATCCGGTGGCGTGAAGAGATAGTCAAACGCCTCCCCCTCGCCCACCGGGAACTGGGTGAGATAGGGCACGCCGTCCATGGCATTGGGCAGGCGGATGCCGTGCCAGTGCATGGTGGTGTAGTCGGTGAGACCGTTGACCAGCCGCAGATGCGCCGGCTGCCCCTGCTTCAGCCGCAGCACCGGCGGCGGCGCGCCGTCCGCCAAGCTTACCAGACCCGCAGTCTCAGGCCGGTCTGCGCCGAACCTGTACGATGTCTCCCGCACCCGCAGCTCGACGGGCCCCGCGCCCGCGCGCTCACCATCGGCGGCGCGCCATAAGCCGTAGCCACCTGCCGCGAGGGCACCGGCGCCTGCCGTGCCGAGAAGGAACTGGCGTCTGTCCATGGGGTTGACCATACGCCCGCGCGCCCTGCCCGGCACCAGAGCGAAATGCCGCAAGCGGCACGACCTGCTGCCATCCCCTGCCATCTCGCCCCTTCCAAATCCGGGGGCGGCGTACCATATTCGTTCCCATGTCCGAGACCTCGAAAACCTCCCCCAGGCCGAAGCGCAAAACTGCTGCAAAGAAAAAGACGGCCGCCAAGAAGCCTGCGCGTGAGGCGGCGCGGCGGGATGATTTGACGCCCGCCACTGCCGACGCCTATCCCCTGCCCGCTGACCAGGCCGTCACGGAAGTTCAGGGCCAGAACGGTGGGGGCATGGCGGAAGCGCCGGGCGCGTCGTTCGTGCCCGCCGCCGAGGTGGACCCGAAGGAAGCCTTCAAGCTCGACGGCTCCGGCGCCGGTCTCAAATATCTGCCTGACGTGCCTTATGAGCCGCACCGCCCGGCCCGGCCGGAAAAGGCGCTGCCCAATGTGCGCTTCCGGGTGGCGTCCGACTATGAGCCCGCCGGCGACCAGCCGCAGGCGATCAAGGAACTGGTCGAGGGCGTGGAGGCCAATGAGCGCGACCAGGTGCTGCTCGGCGTCACCGGCTCCGGCAAGACCTACACCATGGCCAAGGTCATCGAGGCGACTCAGCGCCCGGCCATCGTGCTGGCCCACAACAAGACCCTGGCGGCCCAGCTCTACAGCGAGTTCAAGAACTTCTTCCCCGACAATGCCGTGGAGTATTTCGTCTCCTATTACGACTACTACATGCCCGAGGCGTATATTCCGCGTACGGACACCTTCATCGAGAAGGAAAGCACGATCAACGAGCAGATCGACCGGATGCGTCATGCCGCCACCCGCGCTTTGCTCGAACGCGACGACGTCATCATCGTCGCCTCGGTCTCCTGCATCTACGGTATCGGCTCGGTCGAGACCTACACGTCGATGACCTTCGACCTCAAGAAGGGCCAGCGCATCGACCGCAACCAGATCCTCGCGGACCTCGTGGCGATCCAGTACAAGCGCAACGACGTGGCCTTCCAGCGCGGCACCTTCCGCGTGCGCGGCGACACGGTGGAAATCTTCCCCGCCCACTATGAGGACCGCGCCTGGCGCGTCTCGATGTTCGGCGACGAGATCGAGGAGATCACCGAGTTCGACCCGCTGACCGGCCAGAAATCCGCCAGCCTCGACGCCATCAAGGTCTACGCCAACAGCCACTACGTGACCCCGCGCCCGACGCTGGCCCGCGCCATCGAGGGCATCAAGCAGGAATTGAAGGCGCGCCTCGCCGAGTTCACCGCCCAGGGCAAGCTGCTGGAGGCCCAGCGCATCGAGCAGCGCACCCAGTTCGACCTGGAGATGATGCAGGCCACCGGCTCCTGCGCCGGCATCGAGAACTATTCCCGCTGGCTGACCGGCCGCAAGCCCGGCGAACCGCCGCCCACACTGTTTGAGTATGTCCCCGACAACGCGCTCATCTTCGTCGATGAGAGCCACCAGACCGTACCGCAGATCGGCGGCATGTTCCGCGGCGACTACCGGCGCAAATCAACCCTGGCCGAATACGGCTTCCGACTGCCCTCCTGCGTGGACAACCGGCCCATGCGGTTTGAGGAATGGGACGCCATGCGCCCGCAGACGGTCTTCGTCTCCGCCACCCCGGCGCAATGGGAGCTGGACCAGACCGGCGGCGTCTTCGTGGAACAAGTGATCCGCCCCACGGGCCTCACCGACCCCGTGACCGAGATCCGCCCCGTCGCCACCCAGGTGGAAGACCTGATCGCCGAGGTGAAGGACGTGGCGGCGCAGGGCTACCGCTCGCTGGTCACCGTGCTGACCAAGCGCATGGCCGAGGACCTGACCGAATACATGCACGAGCAGGGCGTGCGCGTGCGCTACATGCATTCGGACATCGACACGCTGGAACGCATCGAGATCATCCGCGACCTGCGCCTTGGCGCCTTTGACGTGCTGGTGGGCATCAACCTGCTGCGCGAGGGCCTCGACATTCCCGAATGCGCGCTGGTCGCCATTCTCGACGCCGACAAGGAAGGCTTCCTGCGCTCGGAGACCTCCCTCGTCCAGACCATCGGCCGCGCCGCCCGCAACGTGGACGGCCGGGTCATTCTCTATGCGGACAATGTCACCGGCTCGCTGGAACGCGCGCTGGAGGAAACCGAACGCCGCCGCAAGAAGCAGCTCGCCTATAACGAGGAGCACGGCATCACGCCGCAAAGCGTCAAGGCCAACATCTCCGACGTGCTCGACAGCATGTATGAACGCGACCACGTCCGCGTGGAAGGCGCGACCGGCAAGGACGGCGAAAGCATCCTCCTGGCCGGCCACAACCTCAAGACCCACATGGACGACCTCGAACGCCGCATGAAAGACGCCGCCGCCGACCTCGAATTCGAGGAAGCCGCCAGGCTGCGCGACGAACTCAAACGGCTGCAGGAAACGGAACTGGCCGTGGCGGACGACCCGATGGTGCGGCAGGAGGATGTGCGGCGGAGGTAGGGAGCACTGGGGAAGGCTAGGCCGCGGGGCAAGCGATAAGTTGGATATTGCAAAGACTACTGAGTAAAAGCCACTTGCACGTGTAAAGTGACTCTGGTTGCAGAGATTCCTTGTCAACGAGTGGTACGACTTTGGCTGAAGAAGAAGAACCGTTATTGCGCGCGGTGCCGACGGAGGTTTGGAGGTCACTAGAGCTCAGCGCCGGAGGACTTGAGGGCTTCGACGTAGAAGAACTTGAGGCCGAACTTGGAAAGGCAATCCGAAAAAGGCTCAAACGACGAATTAATGTCGCCGGGCATCGAACGCACGCCGAACGAGCTGGGCAAGCCAGAGCAATCAAACGAATCTCAAGAGCCAAAATTAAGGCACTCAGAAAGACTTTTGGGCTGCCCCATGTACCTCCGGGGTTACGCCGCAGGAGCTTTAAACCTTGCCCAATACTCGACACGATACACCCGCTACGCGCAAGCAGATGGCTTTCCCTCGGGCGCCGAAGAGCACGAACAGACCCGATAGTTCTGGAGTTGAAGAATTTTTCCTTCTTGGATGACCCAGTTGGGACACTGGAAAAATTTCAGCAACTCGCCGAGATAGAAGCACGGGAGATTGGCGCGCAAATTCATTTCGAGGATCAGTATTGCCTTGATGTGGGGGCTTACCTCTTGCTGGCTGAAGTATGGCCAAACCTCGCCCCAATTTTTCAGGGCGGCAAGATGACGCGATCCGTGGCGAAGGTGCTTCGTCGCGTGAACCTCGAAAATGCATTTCGTGGGGCCTCTTTCCCGAGAGACGACAATGCTCGCGACGTTTGGGCAATCCAAGTGCAGCGCCGGCAAATTAGCGGACCAGGAGATTCCGCAACCCCTCAACTTGATCCACAAAGGAAGGAAAAGGTTGCCGACTGGTTCTGCGACCGGATTGATGAGTGGCTTGGAGTTCCAGAAATTAAACAAATGTTATCCGCGCTTGGCAGGGCCAACTTTCAACAAATTATCGGCGAGATATTGGATAACGCTGAGCGCCATAGCGCTCCGGAAACAGGTGGAGGACAGTGGTCGATCGTTGGCTTCATGGCTCGACGAGCTATCCCCGGTAATGGTGGCTACGAGTACCATGCCTACCTCGGGTTCCTGAGCGTTGGCGCGTCCATTGCTGAAAGCATCATGACCGCCCCTGAAAAGGTTCGAAAGAAGATCGACTGGTATGCAAATACGCATAGGAGGCAAGGGGTGCAGAGTATCGAAACCCTTCGAACACTCATGGCGATTCAGGACGGAATTACTAGAGATGCCGCGGCAGTTCAAGCAAACCGTGGCGGCGTAGGAATGCTCTCAATAGTTGAAATCGCCAACGAGATTGGGGGCTCTTATGACCCACGGCGCCGCCCGCGCATCACTTTCACATCAGGCAGCACCTGTATTTCTCTTAGAGACCCCTATATAACGCTTAAGACGTCGAACGGCGAGCCGAACGAACCTCGAAGGCTCTTCTGCAACCTCACTAATTCGCCGAACGACCCACCAGATTCAACTTTCGTAAGGGATTTGGACTACCATTTCCCGGGAACACTGATCAGCATGGATTTCGTGCTCGATCCACACTTTTTAACGAGCACCATCAGCGAAGATGAACATCATGGCCCAGACAATTGACCTAAGTGTTTTGACACAGGGCAAGGTGCGTAATTTGAGCGGTCACGAACGGGGGGTCGTAGCTCGAAGAGAGTTCGGCCTTGATCGTCTAGACCGTTCTGCTGAAGAGATTGCCATCGAAGTGCCAACCGATTTGACAGCAATTTCCCCATCTTTCGCTCAAGGGCTTTTTGCTGAGAGCGCTCATCAGTTTGGATCTTGGGAAGCATTTGCTAGGCACTATAAAATCAACGCAAGCCCGGAGATTGTTGCCCAGATACGGCGCGGCATTAGAAGCGCATTGTTGATGCGTTCTACCGACGATTTGCCTGGCTAGGTTGGCGAATGACAGAGCAAGAAGTAGCCTCGGCAACGTTGAGTTGGTGGCAATATGTACTCTTCTTGGCCCCTCATATTGTGCCAATTTCGCTCTACTTTCTGTCACGCCAATCTCAGAAACGCGATCGGCGAAATAATGCGAAACTGCACCAGTTCCAATCCGGTGTTCAGTCAGAAATCGACCACTCTCTAGCAAGCCTAAAGGCAGCCGCCAGTAAGCTTAAAGACGTGGCATTCGCCAGCCGCACCGGCGCTTCCCTAACGCGAGATATCGAATCCTGCAACGAAGCTGTGGTTTCAGCGGGCGACCAACTGATGGAGGCACTTGCAACCGCTGATGAAAGTGCTTTTGCAGATGGCAATGACTGGGTGCAAATTTTCACCGACACTTATGATCAATGCCTGACGTCCATTCAAAAAGCTCTTTCATCTCCACATGATCCAAAGCGCCGAGAAATCCTGCAAGAAACGGCGAAAATGATCGAAACTCGTATACGGTTCGTACGTGCGAGGGTAGAAAATCAAATAATGGATTGCATGAAGTAGTCTTTTCCGCGCCCCCTCTCCCCAGCCTCACACTCACTTAAACCTTGCCCCGCGGGCATGCCGGGCCGTCCGGCCTCTGGGGGAGGGCAGGGTTTTGCTAGCCATGAAGGCCGCCCGCGGCGGTCCCTGCCCCCTCGCCTGTGTCGCGCGGGAGACGGATCATTCCCCCGGCGAGGCATCCCGCGCGGGGGCGCAGGCGCGTGAGCAGGGAAGAGACGGTGTGCGGCATCGCGCAGGCTGTCACCCCACCCCGGCCCTCCCCATCAAGGGGAGGGAGTGGTTTGGCTGGGGCAGGCCGAACTGACCAGCGACCTGTCCTTCGGGGGACGACGTAGTTTCGGGGACGGCATGCCGTCCGGGTCCGTCCACCTCCCCCTTGTGGGGAGGTCGGTGCGGGAGCACCGGGTGGGGGGCCGGGCTGCCGCCCTGCTCCCCCCTACTCCGCCGCGGCCTTCCCCTGGCCCGTGGCGTCTGCCGGGTCGTCCGGGTGGACGTCGGCGTAGTCGCGGTTGCGGATGCGGGTGATGATGTCGCCGACGGCTTCGCGCGGGGTGCCGAGGCTTTCCAGCACCTGGCCGGCAAGCTGCAGGGAGCTTTCCAGCGTTTCAGGCACCACGCCGGTGGCGCCGAGCTTCAGCAATTCGTCCGAATGCGTCATGTCCCACGCGCGCACGAAGATGGGGATCGACGGCCAGCGCTCGCGCGTGGCTTCCACCGCGCGGGAGGCGGCAGCGAAATTGTCCAGCGTGATGACCACCGCGCCCGCATGGTCCGCGCCCACGCGCTCCAGCACGTCCGGCTTGGCGGCGTCGCCATAATAGACAGGCTCGCCGCGCGAGCGGCAGTCGCGGGTGCGCGGCACGTTGAGGTCGAGCGCCATATAGGGGTGCTTGAGATCGGCCAGCAGATTGGCCACCGTCTGCCCCACGCGGCCATAGCCGGCGATGATCACATGGCCCTCCAGCCCGCGCGCCTCGTCCCCCGTCGCCTGGATGGGCTCGCCGCCGGTGCGGTCGTCCAGCTTGCGTTTGAGGAACGTGCCGAGATCCGCCAGGAACGGCGTCATCGCCATGGAGACGGCGGCGACGATCAGCATGTACTGGCCCACCGGCTCGGAAATGATGTCCGAGCCCATCGCCGCGGTGACACCGACAAAGGCGAATTCACCGCCTGCCGCCAGCAGGAGGCCGGTGCGCAGCGAGGTGGACAGCGGCAGCGAAAACGCCTTCACCAGCGCCGTCAGGATGAGGAATTTGAGCACGATCAGGCCAACGACGCCGATCGTCACATTGACCCAGGTTTCCGCCAGCACGCCGAAATTGATCTGCATGCCGATGGAAATGAAGAACAGGCCCAGGAGCAACCCCTTGAACGGCTCGATATCCGTCTCGACCTGGTGGCGGAACTCGGTCTCGGACAGCAGCAGGCCGGCAAGGAACGCCCCCAGCGCCATGGAGAGCCCGGCAAGCCCGGTGAACCACGCCGTGCCCAGCACCGCCAGCAGCGTCAGCGCCATGAACAGTTCCGGGCTCTGGGTCCACGTCACCATGCGGTAGAGATGCCGCACCAGCCAGCGCCCGGCGACGATGATGACCACCACCGCCAGCACCGCCCGCAGCAGCGCCGTGCCCACAAGCTCGGTCACATGGCCGGATTCCCCGGCGGCAAAGATCGTCACCAGCATCAACAGCGGCACCACCGCCAGGTCCTGCGCCAGCAGAATGGCAAAGCCCGTACGGCCCATGCGCGAGGCGAACTCACCGCGCTCCATCAGAAGCTGCATCACCACCGCCGTGGAGGACAGTGCCAGGCACAGCCCGATGATGATCGACGCCTGCACCGAATTGCCCCACCACAGGGCCACAGCGCCGATGACCGCGCCGGAGACAATCACCTGCGCGAAGCCGAGGCCGAACACCATGGTCCGCATCGCCTTCAGGCGCTCCACGGACAGCTCAAGCCCGATCATGAACAGGAGGAAGACGACGCCCAGCTCGGCCATGCGCGCCACGCCGTCAACGTCGTCGATGATGGCAAAGCCGAACGGGCCGATGATGGCGCCGACAAACAGATAGCCGAGCACCGGGCTCGCCTTGAACCAGCGGAACAGCGGCACCAGAAGCACGCTCGCCACCAGGAAGACCAGCATCTCGCGGATATAGGGCACCGTGGCGTGGCCCGCGGCCCCGTGGCCGTCCTCGCCCATTCCCGCAGCACCCGCCGCCATGTCGGCAGCCTGCCGTGCAACTTCCGCGATTGTATCCGGTTCCAAGAAACACCTCTGCTGGCCAGCGTCACACCCATGCCGCCCGCGCCGCAAACGCGCTCTTGGGATAGTCCCCAGGCACTGCACCAGCCAATCGGCAGACAGCTCCTTTGCAACAGGCAGGCAGCCCATATATATCAGAGGAATTCGGGGCGGATACGCCGGGGGGCCGTATTCACCGCAGAAAAATGTCAATCACACGCCGCCGGTCTCACCCGGACGGCATCAGGACGGACCCGCGGGGCGCCCATAAGGCGCCAAAGGCCGCAGGCAGCGGCACACACCGCCTGCGGGGTCCGGGTCAGAATGGGGCAGCAGCCATTTCTTCCGTAACCATGATTCCCTGCCGCGCCGGAGCCTGACGCGCCCATGATGTATCTCGCGCTTGCCGGCGGCCTGATCATTCTCCTGTTCTGCGGCGACCTCCTGGTCCGCGGCGCCGTGGCGCTGGCCAGCCGCTTCGGCGTCCACCCGCTGATCATCGGGCTTACCGTCGTCGCCTTCGGCACCTCGGCACCCGAGCTCATGGTGTCGGTCAAGGCGGCGCTTGAAGGCTCGCCCGGCATCTCGCTGGGCAATATCGTCGGCTCCAACGTGGCCAATGTGCTGCTGGTGCTCGGCCTGCCCGCCATCATCTACCCCACCGTCTGCAACCAGGCCTCGATCCGCCGCAACACCTCCATGATGGTGGGCTCCACCATCCTGTTCGTGGCCCTGTGCATGACCGGCATGCTCACCTTCTGGGACGGGCTGATCCTGTTCCTGCTGGTGATCGCCTTCCTGCTTTATTCCGCCCACCGCGCCCGCACCTCCCCCGCTGATGCGGGGCTGGAGGACGAGCTGGACGATATCTCCGGCCTGCCTGAGCGCGTCTGGGCCATCTGCGCCTTCCTCGCCATCGGCCTGCTCGGCCTGCCCCTGGGCGCTGAACTCGTGGTGGAGGGCGCCACCGAGATCGCCCGCCGCTTCGGCGTTTCCGAGGCCACCATCGGCCTCACGGTCATCTCCCTGGGCACCTCCCTGCCGGAGCTGGCCACCACGCTGGTCGCCGCCTTCCGCCGCCAGGCTGACGTGGCCGTCGGCAATGTCATCGGCTCCAACCTGTTCAACATCCTCGCCATCGGCGGCATCACCGCCATGGTGGTGCCCCTGCCCGTCTCGGAAGCGTTCCTCAAGTTCGACCTCTGGGTGATGCTGGCCTCGGCCCTGCTGGTGGTGCCCTTCGCCTTCCTGCGCACCACCATCACCCGCTTCGCCGGGGCGGTGTTCACGGTGCTCTATGTCAGCTTCCTCGTCACCGTGTTCCACATGTCATGACCGGCAGCGGCACCCCGAAAGCAGCGCTCGTCACGGGCGGGGCCAAGCGCCTCGGCCGCGTGATCGTGGAAGGGCTGGCGGAGGACGGCTGGGCCGTCGCCATCCATTACGGCACCTCGGCTGACGAAGCAGAAGCGCTGGCCGCAGCCATCACCGGAAACGGCGGCACCGCCGTCACCGTGCAGGCGGATCTGGCCGCCCCGGACGCCCCGGCCCGGATGATTAGCGAAGCCAACGCGGCCCTCGGCCCCCTCGGCCTTCTGGTCAACAGCGCCTCCCTCTTTGAGGAGGACGATGCCCGCAGCCTCACCGCCGAGAGCTTTGACGCCCATATGGCCGTCAATCTGCGCAGCCCGCTGCTGCTGGCCCGCCATTTCGCTGATCAGCTGCCCGGCACCGGCGAGGGCTGCATCATCAACATGATCGACCAGCGCGTCTGGCGGCTGAACCCGCGCTTCATGTCCTACACGGCCTCCAAGGCCGGCCTGTGGACCGTCACCCGGACCCTCGCCCAGGCCCTCGCGCCTCGCATCCGCGTCAACGGCATCGGCCCCGGCCCGGCCCTGGCGAATGAGCGCCAGGCGGCGGAGGATTTCGCCGCCCAGGCCCGCGCCGTGCCGCTGGGCCACGGCCCGCGCATGGCAGAGTTTCAGCACGCGGTGCGCTTTATTCTTGAAACCCCGTCCCTGACGGGTCAAATGCTTGCCCTCGATGGCGGCCAGCACCTGGCCTGGGAAACCCCCGACGCCACCGGCAACGAGTAACGCGATCCGTGTCCCGCATGACCGGGGCCACCCAGAACGGCAACGAGCGCACCATGAGCAAGTCAGCCACAGGAACGGCCTCTACTGGCAATGTGACGCCCCTGCGCATCGCCGATGCCGCCCGCCTCACCCGTCATGTCTTCGTCCGCGACCTGCGTCTCGACGCCCATATCGGCGTTTACCGCCACGAGGAAGGCCGCACCCAGCCGATCCTCATCAATGTGGACCTGACGGTCACCGAGGGCGACGTGGAGATCGGCGATAACATCGACAATGTCGTCTGCTACCGCAGCGTCGTCACCAACATCAAAGCCCTGGTCGATGAGGGCCATGTGCGGCTGGTGGAAACCCTGGCCGAGCGCATCGCGTCGGATTGCCTTGAAGACCCCCGCGTGCTCGCCGCCCGCGTGCGGGTGGAAAAGCTCGAAGCCATCGAGGAAGCCCATTCCGTCGGCATCGAGATCGAGCGCCTCCGCCCACTGCCCGCATCCTGACTTTCGGCAGGCGGACAATTCCGCACCCCGGCCGATTCCGGGCCGGAATCTGTCAACCTGGCTGACAAATCAGCGCCTGCGGGCCCATTTCTTCAGCACCCCGATTGTCAGCAGAACCCCATGGTTGAGCGCCGTTGTGCACATACGCACGAGGTGCGGGTTGGTAAGGCAGCCTTACCCCTTTGCCCATCTGATTCATGGTTAACATAGTTTGAAGATCGATAATTCGGATGAATAATCAGTCAGTTACGGCGCCGCACGCCACAAGGCCCGTTTCGGCCCCGCATTTCCTCTTTTCCGCGCCGGACGTGGTGGTGCAGGTGTTTCCAACAGACTTATCCACAGGCTGGAACGACTGATTGACCGCGCGGCAAGGTTCAATTTGCCTCCGGCGCATGCATATTCAGGATCATGAGCGACGCCCCTCCTCCTCCATCCGCTGACACCCCCCTCATCGGCGCGGACCTGATCGCGGATTACGTCACCCGGCTGCCCCACGCGCCGGGCGTCTACCGCATGTTCGGCGAGGATGGCGAGGTGCTCTATGTGGGCAAGGCGCGCAACCTCAAGAAGCGCGTCACCAGCTACACCCGCCTCATGGGCCACACCAACCGCATCGCGCGGATGATCGCCGCCACCCGCGCCATGGAATTCGTGGTGACGGAAAGCGAGACGGCGGCCCTGCTGCTCGAAGCCAACCTCATCAAGCAGCTGCGCCCGCGCTACAATGTGCAGCTGCGCGACGACAAGTCCTTCCCCTATATCCTCATCGCCCGCGACCACGAGGTGCCGCAGATCCTCAAGCATCGCGGCGCGCGCAGCCGCAAGGGCGACTATTTCGGCCCCTTCGCCTCGGCCGGCGCGGTCAACCGCACGCTGAACGCCCTGCAGAAGGCCTTCCTGCTGCGCTCGTGCTCCGACACGGTCTATGACGCCCGCACCCGCCCCTGCCTGCTGTTCCAGATCAAGCGCTGCTCCGCCCCCTGCACCGGCGAAATCAGTCATGATGATTACGCAAGCCTTGTGGCGGAAGCCGACGCCTTCCTCACCGGCAAGAGCCGCAAGATCCGTGAACGGATGGCCGCCCAGATGGAAACAGCCGCAGGCGAGCTGGATTTCGAGAAGGCCGCCATCTACCGCGACCGCCTGCGCGCCCTGAGCCACATCCAGCAGCGCCAGGGCATCAACCCGCAGACCGTCGAAGAGGCGGATGTCTTCGCCATCCACGCCGAAGGCGGCCAGGCCTGTGTGCAGGTCTTCTTCTTCCGCGCCGGGCAGAACTGGGGCAACCGCGCCTACTTCCCCAAGCACGACAAGGACATGGAACCGGCCGAAATCCTCGATGGCTTCCTCGCCCAGTTCTACGAGGAACGCCCGGCCCCGCGCCTCGTGCTGCTCAATCAGGACATCGAAAATGGCGACCTGCTGGCCGAAGCGCTGACCGTCAAGCGCGGCCGCAAGGTGGCCGTCGGCCGTCCGCACCGGGGCGAAAAGCGCGAGCTGGTGCAGTACGCCTTCGACAATGCCCGCGAGGCCCTAGCCCGCCGCATGGCTGAAAGCTCGACCCAGACGAAACTGCTGGCGGGCCTCGCCGAGGCTTTCGGCATGGACACGGCGCCCGAGCGCATCGAGGTCTATGACAACAGTCACATCTCCGGCACCAATGCTGTCGGCGGCATGATCGTCGCGGGGCCTGAAGGCTTCCGCAAGAACCAGTACCGCAAGTTCAACATCAAGAACCCGGACACCGAGCCCGGCGATGACTACGCCATGATGCGCGAGGTACTGACCCGCCGCTTCGCCCGCCTGGTGAAGGAGCAGGAAGCCCTTGATACCGCTGAGGATGAGGCCCGCGCTGATCTGCCCGTCCCCGACTGGCCAGACCTCGTGCTGATCGACGGCGGCGCCGGGCAGCTTTCCGTCGTCCAGGAGGTGTTCAACGAACTGGGCATCGACCGGGTAACGCTGGTGGGCATCGCCAAGGGCCCTGAGCGTGACGCGGGCCGTGAGCGCTTCTTCATGACCGGCCGCCAGCCCTTCATGATGGAGCCGAAAAGCCCCGTGCTCTATTATCTCCAGCGCCTGCGCGATGAAGCCCACCGCTTTGCCATCGGCAGCCACCGCACCCGGCGCAAGAAGGCCATGGGCAAGTCGCTGCTGGACGGGATCGCCTCCATCGGCCCCAAGCGCAAGCGCGCATTGCTTAACCATTTCGGCTCTGCCCGCGCCGTCGCCGCGGCAGGCCTCGCCGACCTTGAAGCCGTGGAAGGCATTTCAACCGCTGTCGCCCGCAGCATCTACGATCACTTCCACGAGGGCGCGAAATAGGGCCTGAAGGCACCCACGGCATTGCGAGACCACGTCATCAAGATTTGTTGTCCCGCCCCTCCCCGCCCTGTCCGGCCTCGTATATGATCCCGCCATGTCGAGTGAGCCCCGCGTATCGTCCGCCGCCGCCACCTCCGTGGCCTGGACCCTGCCCAACATCCTCACCTATGCGCGTATCGCACTGGTGCCCGTCCTTGTGCTGACATTCTTCATCGAGGGGAATATCGGTCGCTGGATCGCCGTGGGCATCTTCGTTGCCGCCAGCATCACCGACTATGTGGACGGCTACATCGCCCGCGCGCTGAAGCAGCAATCAAGCCTCGGCACCATGCTGGACCCGATCGCCGACAAGCTGCTGGTGGCAGCCGCCCTGCTGCTGCTCGCCGCCGACGAAACCATTGCCGGCATCAGCCTGTTTGCAGCGGTCATCATCCTGTCCCGCGAAATCCTCGTCTCCGGCCTGCGCGAATATCTCGCGTCCCTGCAGGTCAGCGTGCCGGTCACCCAGCTCGCCAAGTGGAAGACCGCGATCCAGATGCTGGCCGTCACCTTCCTGCTCTGCGGGCCGGAAGGCCGTGAGCTTTATCCTTTCACCAGCGAACTCGGCATCACGCTGCTGTGGGTCGCCGCCCTGCTGACGCTCTACACAGGCTATGACTATTTCCGCGCCGGCATGCACCACGTCATCGCCGCCGATGACCGCAATGCGTCGCGCGACGGGGACGACGCATGAGCGCGCCCGTCACCATTCTCTACTTCGCCCGCCTGCGTGAAGCCGTCGGCACACCGGAAGAGCAGCTGAGCCTGCCGGACGGCATCGCGACCGTCGGCGCACTGGTGGCACATCTGGCGGACACGGATGAAGACAAGCGCTTCGCCTTCGACGGGATGGATCTCAAATTCGCGGTCAACCAGGAGCAGGCGGACGCGGATACACCCATCCGCCCCGGAGACGAGATTGCCCTGTTCCCGCCGGTGACGGGCGGCTGACCCCATGCCCGTGCGCATCCAGCCAGAACCGTTTGATGCCGGTGCCGAATTGATGGCGCTGACGTCAGGCCGTGCCGATATCGGCGCCAGCGTGACATTCGTCGGCCAGGTGCGGGATCTGTCGGGCGGCGAGAAGCTCCACACCATGACGCTGGAGCACTACCCCGCCATGGCGCAGGCCGAGCTTGAGCGCATCGAGGCGGAAGCCCGCACGCGTTTTGACGTGCAGGACATCGAGATCATCCACCGCTTTGGTGATCTCACCCCCGGCGACCCCATCGTGCTGGTGATCGCCACCTCCGCCTCACGGCAGCCGGCCTTCGACGCGGCCAATTTCGTCATGGACTTCCTCAAGACCAACGCCCCCTTCTGGAAGAAGGAGCATGGCGAGGACAGCGGCCACTGGGTGGAGGCCCGGAAAAGCGACGACGCCGCCACTGAAAAGTGGCAGCGCCGCTAGCTCGTCCAAAACTGGATGCCTGCTGATTATTCAGCGGCGGCAGACGTTCCCGCCCGGTTCACCAGCGCCGTGTAGTCATCCATTAGCTGCTTGGTGATCTCGCCCGGCGTGAAGCGGTATTCGCCGATCTCCGACACCGGCGTCACTTCCGCCGCCGTACCGGTGATGAAGCACTGGTTGAACTCAGCCATCTCCTCCGGCTTGATGTGCCGCTCGATCACCTCCACGCCCCGCGCCTTGGCAAGGTCAATCACCGTGCGGCGTGTGATCCCGTCGAGGAAGCAGTCCGGCGTCGGCGTGTGCAGCTTGCCGTCCTTCTCGAAGAAGACATTGGCGCCGGTCGCCTCGGCCACATAGCCGCGATAGTCCAGCATCATGGCGTCCGCATAGCCCTTGCCTTCAGCTGCATGCTTGGAAATCGTGCAGATCATGTAGAGGCCCGCTGCCTTGCTCTTGCACGGCGCGGTCTCCGGTGCGGGACGGCGATACTGCGCCATATCGAGGCGGATGCCCTTCAGGCGCTCTTCCGGGTCGAAATAGGACGGCCACTCCCACACGGCGACGGCAAGGTTGATCTTCGTTGCCTGCGCCGACACGCCCATCATCTCGCTGCCGCGCCACGCCACCGGGCGCACATAGGCGTCCTTGAAGCCCTGCGCCGCAACCGTCTCCTTGCAGGCCGCGTCGATCTCATCCGCCGTATACGGAATGTCGAAGCCGAGGATCTTCGCCGAGGCGATCAGCCGGTCGGTGTGCTCGCGCAGCTTGAAGATCTCGCCCGAATAGACGCGCTCGCCTTCGAACACGCAGCTCGCATAATGCAGGGCATGGCTGAGGATGTGGATGTTGGCATCGCGCCAGGGGCGCAGGCTGCCGTTCATCCAGATAAACCCATCACGGTCGTCAAACGGTATGGAGGCCATGGCGAGCCACTCCCTTGTTCAGTCTTGTTGCCTCGGTGCGCCGTTAAGGCCCGTCACACGGGGGTGCCGCAATCCCTGCCGTCTCGCGGGCCCGGCAGGCCGGGGCGGACGTAACAGAGTGCGGGCAATTGTGAGAGCGGCCAGCGCGCAATATCCTGAAGACCAGCGTATCGTGACCGCTTGGACGTCATTTGCCACCCGATTCCACCCGAATTCAGGCGGTTTTGGCCCCGTCGCGACTGATCCTGTCTTCTCAACGCGCTAACAGGTAACAATCTAACCAATATAAGTCAACATGGCTGACATAAATTCTTTCACCGCCCCGCCCGCCGAGTCGCCGTCCGCCCCCTGCCCGGACGAGGAGACCGAAGCGCGCGTGATCGAGGCCATGGAACTGCTGTTCTTCGCCTACAGGGATTTCGTCGGTGACCCGGACGCCATCCTCGAACGCCAGGGCTTCGGCCGCGCCCATCACCGGGTGCTGCACTTTGTCGGCCGCAATCCCGGCATCACCGTGCAGAACCTGCTGGCGATCCTCGGCATCACCAAGCAAAGCCTCGCCCGCGTGCTGCGCCAGCTTGTAGAGGACGGCCAGGTGGAACAGCGCACCGGCGCCCAGGACCGGCGCGAACGGCACCTGCACCTGACCCAGAAGGGCATCGACCTGTGGGATCAGCTCCGCGCCCCCCAGCGCGCCCGCCTGCTGCGCGCCTTCGAGGCAGCCGGTCCCGACGCCGAAGAGGCCTGGCGCAAGGTGATGGAGGCGATGCTGGACCGGGCCAGCCGCAACGAGCTTCATCCGGGGGCGGATCATTTACCTGCCCAGGAGAAGGATGCGGGCCAGTGAGTGACCCCGCCGATGATATGCCCGCAGCCGGAAGCCCGCCCGCACAGCGCTCCGCGGGCCGCACCGCCCCCCTGCCCGATGACGCCCCGCACCTGCTGATCGTCGATGACGACCGCCGCATCCGCGAGCTGCTGCGCAAATATCTCAGCGACAACGGCTTCCGCGTCACAGCGGCCGAACACGCCGCCCAGGCGCGCGAACGCATGGAGGGCCTTGCCTTCGACCTCATCGTGCTCGACGTGATGATGCCCGGCGAAAGCGGCATCACCTTCGCCAAGTCCCTGCGCACCACCTCAGATGTCCCCATCCTCATGCTCACCGCGCGCACCGAGGCGGACGACCGCATCGAGGGGCTGGAGGCCGGCGTCGATGATTACCTGCCCAAGCCGTTCGAGCCGCGCGAATTGCTGCTGCGCATCCAGACCATCCTCCGCCGCACCCAGAGCCGCCCGCAGGCGGCCCGCTCGGTGGAGTTCGGAGAGCTTGAATTCGACGTGGAACGCGGCGCGCTTGCCCGCAACGGCCAGCCGGTGCGCCTCACCACCCGCGAGATCGAACTGATGAAGCTGTTCTGCCGTGCCGTCGGCCGGGCCCTGCCGCGCGAGGAGCTGACCGGCGGCGATGACACCATCTCCGACCGCGCCGTGGACGTGCAGATCAACCGCCTCCGCCGCAAGATCGAGCCGGACCCGAGGGAGCCGCGCTACCTGCGCACCATCCGCGGCGCCGGCTACATGTTTGTCCCCGACTGATCCAACCCCATCTACAGTGGAGGTGCGCCGAAAAAACCGCCGCAGGCGCACCGCAGGCCCCGTTAGGAACGCTTCTCCATGGCTGACACCACGATCCACCGCACGCCCGCCCGCCGGTTCCTCGCCGCGATTGATCCGTCGATCCTGATCAAGGACTGGACGCCGCGCGGCCTGTTCGGGCGATCGCTGATCATCGTCGTCGCCCCCATGCTGCTGCTGCAGATCGTCGCCACCTCGGTCTTCCTCGACCGCCACTGGGAGAAGGTGACCCGCGGCCTTGCCTATATGGCCGCCAACGACATGGCGCTGATCATGCGCCTGTATGACGACATCTCCGACGACGCGGACTATGCCGACTTCGTGGACCGCATCGGCTCCACCATCGAAGTGCAGATCGCCATCTGGCCGGGCGAGAGCCTGCCCCCCAAGGTCGAGCCCGGCTGGTTCCCCTTCCTGCACGACACGCTGGAAACGGAAATGCAGAGCCGCTTCGACCGCCCGGTCTGGGTGGATACCGTGACCTACGAAAAATATGTCGATGTCCGCGTGCAGGTGCCGGAAGGCGTCGTCCGCGCCCTGTTCCTGCGCAGCCGCGTCTCCGCCACCAACAGCCACATCTTCCTGTCCTGGATGGCCGGCACCTCGCTGATCCTGCTGGTGGTGGCGATCCTGTTCCTGCGCGGGCAGGTGCGCCCCATCCAGCGGCTGGCCCAGGCGGCGGAAGCCTTCGGCCTCGGCCGCGACATGCCCAACTTCAAGCCCTCAGGCGCCACCGAAGTGCGCCGCGCCGCCCAGGCCCTGATAGTCATGCGCGACCGGCTGGCCCGCCAGATCCAGCAGCGCACTGCCATGCTGGCCGGGGTCAGCCATGACCTGAAGACCCCGCTGACCCGCTTCAAGCTGCAGCTCGCCATGATGGGCGACGACCCGGACATCAAGGAACTGCAGGACGACGTGGTGGAGATGCAGCGCCTGCTCGATGAATATCTCGACTTTGCCCGCGGCCAGGGCGGCGAGACGGCGCGCGAGGTGGAGCTTGAGGATTTCCTCGAGGACGTCCGCGTCAACGCCGCGCGCAAGGGCACCGACATCGAACTGGTGATCGACGGCCCCATGCCCATCCGCGCCCGGCCTCACGCCCTCAAGCGCTGCATCACCAACCTGGTTGAAAATGCCGCCGGCCACGCGGACCATGTGCGCCTGGCCGCCTTGCGGCGCGGTGCCATGGTGGAAATCACCGTCGATGATGACGGCCCCGGCATTCCCGCCGACCAGATGGAAGACGCCTTCCGCCCCTTCCACCGCCTCGATGAATCCCGCAACCAGAACCGCTCCGGCTCCGGCCTCGGCCTCGCCATCGCCCGCGACGTCGCCCGCGGCCATGGCGGCGACATCCTGCTCCTCGAAAGCCCCCTCGGCGGCCTCCGCGCCCTGGTGCAGATCCCGGTCTGAGGCCCCGGCAGATCCTTGAAACACGCCGCAAGTCAGATGGACCCTCCGGTCAAGCCGGAGGGAAAGCGGAGATAAGAAGCAAACATAAAGTCCCCCTCTCCCCTCGCGGGAGAGGGAGGGGCCCGCCGCGCAAGCGGTGGGAGGGTGAGGGGGTGGACTTCACGCCTCGCACTAAGCCCCCGCATCATCGCAACCACTGCCCCCCTCACCCGGTGCTGCGCACCGACCTCTCCCGCAAGGGGAGAGGTGACCGGCTTTGGCACCGCGCACGCCTTCCAAGCTCAGGCATGGTGAGAGAGACCCTCCGGTCAAGCCGGAGGGATGACGGCAAAGTTTGAAACAACCCCGTTGTCCCTCCGGCTTGACCGGAGGGCCAATGGGAGCTGCGGCATGCCTTAACGGCGGCAGCCCGGCCTACTCGTCCGACTCGGCGGCGGCCTGCCGTGAGGTGCCGAGATTGGCCAGGGCGCCCAGGGCCGAGCGCATCAGGCCGGAGGCGGTTTCAACGGAGCCTGCGGCCTGCTCCATCAGCGATTCCGCGCGCCGCAGGCGGCGGTCGAGATCGGCCATGGTCTTGGCCATGTCCTCGCTGTCTTCCTGCAGCCAGACGCGCAGATTGGCGGCATAGATCAGCCCCACGGCCCGCACCCGCAGTGCCCCGCGCACGCCGGATGTATCGAGGTCCGCGGCTTCCAGCATCCACTTCACGCTTTCAAGCGCTGGCGACAGCGCCGCCAGCAGCGCACCCGGATCACTGGGCAGGTCGCCGAGGATCGCTCGCAGCGCCGGGCGGTGCGGCCACAGCGCGTCGTAGCGGCTCATCAGCACGTCAAACAGCCGGTCGCGGGCCGGCTCGTCGCCGGTCTCGCCCTCCATCTCGTTCAGCACCTGAACGTCGATATGCTGCGAGAAGGCCCGCAGGATCGCGGTCTTGTTGGGGGTGATCTCCAGCGCATCCGCCAGCGGCACCTTGGCCTTGGCAGCAATCTCCGCCATGGACAGGTCACGCCAGCCCCGGCTCTGCGCCAGCGTCAGCGCCGCCTTCACCAGATGCGCCTTCTGCTTCACCTTGCCGGGTTTCTTGCGCGGCTTGCGCGCCTTGCTGTCGATGTCATCGCTCATGGGAGGAAAGATAGGCGACAGGCAGCCCCTCTGCCACCCATGGCGGCAGACAACCCGGGCCCGGATCCTCTTATGCTTAAAGCTCGCGCGCCCGGTCCCGCGCCGCCGTGAGGGCCTCAGCCATCAGGGGGGCAAGGCCTCCCTCCGCCATCAGCACCTCAAGCGCTGCCGCCGTGGTGCCGCCGGGCGATGTCACGTTCTGCCGCAGGGTGGCGGGTGTCTCGCTGGCCTGGTGCATTAATTCGCCCGCCCCGCTCACCGTCGCCCGCGCCAGGGACGCGGCAAGCTCCGCCGGCAGGCCGAGTTTCTCGCCCGCCGCCGCCATGCATTCGGTAAGCCAGAAGACATAAGCCGGCCCGCTGCCGGACACAGCCGTCACCGCATCCATCAGCTCTTCGTCATCAAGCCACACGACCTCACCCACGGCCTGCAGCAGCGACGTGGTAAGCGCCACCTGTGCAGGCGACACGCCCGGCCCGGCGAAGCCCGCCGTGATGCCCCGCCCCACTGCCGACGGGGTGTTGGGCATGGACCGCACGATGGGCGCCGCCCCCAGCGCCCCGGAGAGATCACCCACGGTCTTGCCCGCGAGAATGGAAACGACAAGCGGTGAAGAAGCCATCACCGGTGCGAGCGTGTGCGCCGCCTCCGCCAGCATCTGCGGCTTCACCGCCAGCACCAGCACGGCGGCATCGCGCACACCATCCGCATCCGGACGAACGGAAAATCCCTTCTTGGCTGCAAGTGCCTGAAGCTCATCAGACGGCTTGGGGTCGATGACCGTGATCAGGGATGCATCGGCTCCCGCCTCGAGCCAGCCGCGCAGCATGGCGCCGCCCATCTTGCCCGCGCCCGCCAGAACAAGTGTGCCGGGCAAGGCCAGCGGTGAGGACGGCGCGGTAGATGATGTCATGGATGTCAGGCGGAACCTTGGGTTTCAAACATGCAGGCCGCCATTGCATCCTCCGCCGACTGGCCGGCCCACAGCACAAACTGGAATGCCGGGTAGTAGCGCTCACACGCTTCCACCGCCAGCGATAAAAGCACCTCGCACTGCTCCACCATGTCCTGGCCGCTGCCCAGCAGCAGCCCGTGACGGAACAGGACAAAGCCCTCCTCCTTCCAGATGTCGAAATGCCCCAGCCAAAGCTGCTCATTGATCTTCGCCAGCAGCGCGTGGATGTCGGGCACCTTGCCCGCATTGATCTTGAGATCGAAGGCGCAGGCCAGATGCAGCCCGTGCAGGTCGTCGCGCCAGCTGAACGACAGGTCGTAATCGCACCACGACCCCTTCACCGCCACGGAAAGCTCGTCCTCCGCAGACCGGTCAAACGGCCAGTCCTGCTTGGTGGCGATCGTTTCCAGAACGTCGATGGGGTTTTCAAGGAGATGGGCGGTATCAGCAACGGTCAACGACATGGGGTAGCCTTCCCGGTTGTCGGGGGCCCGATGCCCGCTGGCTGGGTGTCCGCCGGTCTGCCCGGAAACGCTCCGGACGGGCTGGCGGCATGTGTCTCAGCAAACCGGCATCACCCCCCGGTGACACTGTTTGCATGTCGTCCGCTCCAGCGCTGGACGCTCCCCCAGATATTGCGCGAAGAGGCAACATCTTGTGGCCGGAGCAGCGCGACACACTATCGCACCGTGCCCGTGTAACTGAGTCGGTGCAAGCGCTCTTTCATGAATCTTGGAAGACAAGGCCGACGCCAGAAAACTGCCCCGGATAGTGGGCGCGTCAGGCGCCAGCCTCGAGCTTTGCCACGCGGGCTTCCAGCGCCTCAAGACGCTCCTTCAGCTCTTCGGCTTCCGTGCGCGCGGCCACCGCCAGCTCGCGCATGGCCTCGAAATCCTCCCGCGGCACCAGGTCGAGATCCGCCACCAGCCGCTCCGCCTGCGACCGGATCACGGTCTCCACCTCGCTGCGCATACCCTGTGCCGCACCGGCGGCACTGGTCATCAGCTTGGCGACGTCATCAAGGAAACGGTTTTCGTACTGGGTCATCGGCTCAACTCCTGTGGGCGCCCGCACTATCGCGCGCCCGCCCCGCCTCGTGCAAGCGCGGCAGATCGGCACAATACACGCGGCCCAAAATCCCCTCTCCCCCTTTCGGCGGCTTGTCCGCCGGAAGCGGACAAAGTGCGGGAGAGGGAGGGGCCCGCCGCGCGAGGGGTGGGAGGGTGAGGGGGTGGAACTCACGCCCTGCACAAGAGTTCGGCGCTGCCCCCCTCACCCGGTGCTGCGCACCGACCTCTCCCGCAAGGGGAGAGGTGACTGGCACTTGCGCCATGCAATCCACTATGGCTCAGGCAGGGGGTGAGAGACCCTCCGGTCGAGCCGGAGGGATGGCGGAAATGGTGTGACCCATCAGTCAAAAAACCGCTCTCCCTCCGGCTTGACCGGAGGGCCCATGGGAGGTGCAGGCGGTCTCAGGCCGGCGAAGGCATCCACGGACCCACATTTACGCCCGCAATCCCCCGGAGTTCCTTGACTTTGCGCCGCCCGCAAAGAACCCTCCGCCAGACATCCGCCCCCACCCCCGGACAGGCAAGCTGCCATGTATGAAATCACCTATCCGCAGTTCGATCCGGTGCTGGTCGAAATCGGCCCGCTGGTCATCCGCTGGTATGCGCTGGCCTATATCGCGGGCATCATCGGCGGCTGGCGGCTGGCCCTGCGCATGGTGCAGACGCCACGCCTGTGGGAGGGCTACCCCTACCCGGCAGCGGCGCAGAAGCGGAAACACGCCAAGCCCCAGGCGCCCATCCTGCCCGAGCACATCGACGATTTCCTCGTCTGGGCCACGCTGGGCATCATCCTCGGCGGCCGCATCGGCTTCGTGCTGTTCTACAACCTGCCCTACTACCTCTCGAACCCCATCGAGATCTTCTATGTGTGGCAGGGCGGCATGGCGTTTCATGGCGGGCTGGCGGGCATGGTCATCGCCATCGTGCTGTTCGCCCGCTCGCGCGGCATCAACATGTTCTCGCTGGGCGACCTCATCGCCACCGTTGCCCCGCTGGGCTATTTCTTCGGCCGCCTCGCCAACTTCATCAACGGCGAGCTCTGGGGCCGCGCGGCAGACGTGCCATGGGCGATGGTGTTCCCGCGCGACGAACTCGGCATCGCCCGCCACCCGAGCCAGCTCTACCAGGCCGCGATCGACGGGGCGCTTCTCTTCACCATCGTGCTTGTTGCCGTCTACCGCTTCCAGACCTTGCGGCGCCCCGGCCTCACCATCGGCATCTTCCTCACCGGCTATGGCTGCGCGCGCTTTTTTACGGAGAACTTCCGCGAGCCTGACCCGCAGCTCGGCTATCTCATTGGCAACTGGCTGACCATGGGCATGACCCTGTCCCTGCCGATGATCGTGGCCGGCATCTGGTTCATCTGGCGCGCCAATGCGGAACCGCCGCTGGGCACCCGCGCCGTCGACAAGGCCCCCGCGAAACAGGGCTGAATGACGTCCCCCCTCGCCGACATCATCCGTGCGGAAATCCGTGAAGCAGGCCCCATGCCGGTCAGCCGCTTCATGGCGCTGGCGCTCGGCCACCCGAAACACGGCTACTACATCACCCGCGACCCGCTGGGCACGGATTTCACCACCTCACCCGAAATCTCGCAGATGTTCGGTGAACTGATCGGTGCCTGGGCGGCGGATTGCTGGGCGAAGCTCGGCGCGCCCTCCCCCTTTGCCCTGGTGGAACTCGGACCGGGACGCGGGACGCTGATGGCCGATGCTCTGCGCGCCACGAAAGCCGTGCCCGGCTTTGCCGCAGCCGCGCAGATATGCCTCGTCGAGACCAGCCCCGTCCTGCGCCGCACGCAGCACGAGACCCTGCGCCCGATCCTCGAACAGGGCGGCTACCGTCAGCCGCGCTGGCTGGACAGCACCGCCACCCTGCCGGACATGCCGCTGATCGTCATCGCCAACGAATTCATCGACGCCCTGCCGATCCGCCAGTTCATCGCCACTGATGACGGCTGGCGCGAGCGCTGCGTGGTGGAGTTCCAGGGCAACCTAGTCTTCACTGCCGCGCCCGCACCGCTGCCGAACATCTCCATCCT
Source organism: Pyruvatibacter mobilis (assembly GCF_012848855.1). NCBI lineage: Bacteria > Pseudomonadati > Pseudomonadota > Alphaproteobacteria > Hyphomicrobiales > Parvibaculaceae > Pyruvatibacter > Pyruvatibacter mobilis. The sequence continues at coordinate 586,241 of NZ_CP051630.1, read as the reverse complement.
GCCGGAGGCCGTCCACACAGCCCCGCCGGGGGCTATCGCCGAAATCTGCCCCGCCGGCACCGCCATCACCGCCGACATCGCCCGCCGCCTCAAGGCCCGTGGCGGGGCGGCGCTGTTTATCGATTACGGCTATACGCGCAGCCAGCCCGGCGACACGCTGCAGGCCATGCACGAGGGCGCCTATGCGCCGGTGCTGGAGGCGCCCGGCACGGCGGACATCACAGCCCATGTGGATTTCGAGGCGCTGGCGGCCTCCGCTGCACCTGCCGCCGCCATCCATGGCCCCGCCACCCAGGGCCAGTTCCTGCTGGCGCTCGGCATCGCCCAGCGCGCCGCCATGCTGGCACAGCACGCAACGCCCGATCAGGCCAAGGCCATTGAGGCAGCCCTCAGCCGCTTGACCCATGCCGATGCAATGGGAACTCTGTTCAAGGTCATGGCCGTCACCTCGCACGGCCTCACGCCCGCAGGATTGTGAGCCTCATGTCTGTCCACCCCCTCCACGCCATGGAACTCGACGGCCTCAAGGGCATCCGCCACGGCTTCTTCACCCGTGCCGGCGGTGTGTCCACCGGCATCTATCATGGTCTCAATTGCGGCCCCGGCTCCAATGACGACCCTTCCGCCGTTGAACTGAACCGCACCCGCGTCGCCATTCACCTTCAGGTGGCCCCGGAGAACCTGCTGTCGCTCTACCAGATCCACTCGGGCAAGGCCGTCACCGTCACCAAACCGTGGGACGCGGAGAACCGTCCGCAGGCGGACGGCATGGCGACCGCCACGCGCGGCCTCGCCCTCGGCATCCTTACCGCTGATTGCGCGCCCGTGCTGTTCGCCGACCCCAAGGCAAAGGTCATCGGCGCGGCCCATGCGGGCTGGCGCGGCGCGGCAGGCGGCATCGTCGAGGCAACGCTTGCGCAGATGGAGGGCCTGGGGGCCCGGCGCGCCGACACCATCGCCGTGGTCGGCCCGGCCATCAGCCAGGAGAATTACGAGGTCGGCCCGGACCTGCGCGACGAGGTGATGGCGCTTGATGCCGCCAATGAGCGCTTCTTCGTGCCGTCGGACCGGGACGGCCACTGGCGCTTTGACCTTGAGGCCTATGTGCTGGCCCGCCTGCGCGCGGCAGATGTGGGCACCATCGGCGGGCTGGGCGAATGCACCTATGCGGACGACCACCGCTTCTTCAGCTTCCGCCGCACCACCCATCGCGGGGAAAAGGATTATGGTCGGCAGATTTCGGTCATCACCCTGGCCTGACCCTCTCCGCCGCCCCGCCAATCCCCTATACTTTGCCAGCCGCCGGGAAACGTGATTCGATTCCCGGTCCCTGGTGCATGCCGCAACCCAGACCCTGACGCAGGACCCCGCCGCCCGATGACCCCGCTCCGGTCCCTTCTCACCGCTACCGCGCTGCTGCTGGCCACCGCCAGTTGCGGCAGCTGGGACAGCTGGAGCGATGAGGCGGAGAACCCGGTGGACACGACGGCGCTGGAGATCGCCCGCCCCGGCCTTGCCGTGGCCCCCATCATCGGTGTGCCGATCGATGCCTCCGCCCGGCTGACGGACCGCATCACCAATGCCGCCGCCTCCCGCGGCGTGCCCATGGCGACGGACAACCGGGCTGCGGGCTTCGACTATGTGCTCGAGGGCACGGCGTCGGCCCGGCAGACGGACCAGGGCACCGTGCTTGCCTTCGCCTGGGACCTAACCGACGCCGACGGCATCCGCCGCCACCGCTTTATCGATACGCAGCTCGTCCCCACCCGCTCGCCGGACGTGGCCTGGAGCGCTGCCGGGGAAGCCTCGCTGACCCAGGTCGCTTCCGCCGTCGCCAACGAGCTGGCAGGCTTCTATGCGCAGCAGGCCGCCCTCACCGGCGCGTCCCCCATTACCACCGCCGCCCTGCCGGACGCCGCAGCTGCCACACCCACCCCGCCCGCGCCGGTTGAACTGACAGCCCCCGTCACCCTGCATCTGCGCAGCGTTGCCGGGGAACCGCGATCCGCCCCCGCCGTGCTGGCCCCCGCCCTGCGCCGCGCCTTCCTCGACAAGGGTGCCAACCTCGTGGCCGCGCCCGAGCCCGGTGTACTGCTGGTGACCGGCTCCATGGTGGTGCGCCCGTCCTCCGCCGGTGGTGACATGGTGACCCTGCAATGGGACATCACCCGCTCCGGTGGCGCGCCCGTCGGCTCCGTCATGCAGGAGCGCCTGTTCGGCCCCGGCGAGCTTGAAACCGGCTGGGCTGCCGCAGGGCCGGAGGCCGCCGCCGACGCCGTGCGCGCCGTCTATGCGCTGGTCAGCCCCACCCACGACACCAGCGGCCGCGACACAAGGGCAACAGCCGCTGCCCTAAAGGAGCTTCGCGGGTTTACATCGCCGGATACGAATTGATACAACGCGCGCGCTGACAGGCCGTCACGTAACTGTCACGGCCTGTTGGCCTCATAGCACTCCATCGCTCGCCTGAAGGGGCCCGCGACAAAAGCGCGGGATACGGGATCCGAATGAAGCTTCTTGCCGGCAACTCCAACCGGGCGCTGAGCGAAGCCATCGCCGCCTATCTCAACGTGCCGCTCACCAAGGCCGTTGTCCGCCGCTTTGCCGACATGGAGGTCTTCGTCGAGATCCAGGAGAATGTGCGCGGCGAGGATGCCTTCGTCATCCAGTCGACCTCCTATCCGGCCAACGACCACCTGATGGAGCTGCTGATCTGCATCGATGCACTGAAGCGCGCCAGCGCCCGGCGCATCACCGCGGTGATCCCCTATTTCGGCTATGCCCGCCAGGACCGGAAACCCGGGCCCCGCACGCCCATCTCCGCCAAGCTCGTCGCCAATCTGGTGACCCATGCCGGGGCTGACCGGGTGCTGACGGTTGACCTGCACGCCGGGCAGATCCAGGGCTTCTTCGATATCCCGACCGATAACCTCTTTGCCGCCCCCGTCCTCACCAAGGACATCCAGGACAACCTCAACGGCAAACCGCTGATGGTCGTCTCCCCCGATGTGGGCGGCGTGGTGCGCGCCCGCGCCATCGCCAAGCGCATCGACGCGGACCTCGCCATCGTCGACAAGCGCCGCGAGCGCGCCGGCGAAAGCGAAGTGATGAACATCATCGGTGACGTGGACGGCCGCTCCTGCATCCTGGTCGACGACATCGTCGACAGCGCCGGCACCCTGTGCAACGCCGCCCAGGCCCTGCTCGACAAGGGCGCCACGGAAGTGTCCGCCTATGTGACCCACGGCGTCCTGTCCGGCGGCGCCGTTGCCCGCGTGTCGTCGTCCAAGCTCAAGAACCTGGTCATCACCGACACCATCCAGGCGACCGAAGCCGTGCGCGTGGCCCACAATATCCGCGTGGTCTCCATCGCCCCGCTGATCGGCGAAGCCATGCACCGCATCGCCGAGGAACGCTCGGTCTCGAGCCTGTTCGACTAGGCAGCAGCGCCTGATTTCTGTCCCCGCAGGGAACAAAGCCCTCGCCTCACCTGTTTTGACGGTTACGTCAGAACCTGCGCGGGCGCTTTCATGTTTCAGCCGACAGACCCAGCGTCCGACCTCCCCGGCCGCATCGACCTCAACCCCGCCTCCATGGTGGAAAAGGTGGATGGCTGGGTCGACGGGCTGATCTTCATTGCGCCCAATCTCCTCGTCGCCATTGTGCTCATCATCGGCGCGTTCTTCACGTCCGGCGCCATCCGCAGCGTCATCATCCGCCGTGCCAACAAGCGTGGCCGCCGCGATCTGGGCATGATGCTCGGCGGCCTGGCCCGGTGGACAATCATCGTGGTCGGCGTGCTGGTGGCCGCGACTATCGTCATGCCGACACTCAACCCCGGCGATTTGATCGCGGGCCTCGGCATCGGCTCCGTCGCCATCGGCTTTGCCTTCAAGGATATCCTGCAAAACTGGCTTGCCGGCATGCTGATCCTGTTGCGCCAGCCCTTCGAGATAAACGACCAGATCGTCGTCAACGGCTATGAGGGCACGGTCGAGCGCATCCTCACCCGGTCGACCCTCATCAGGACCTATGACGGCCTGCGGGCTGTCATTCCCAACAGCGACATTTACACAAGCGCGGTCCTGGTAAAGACAGCCCATGACCTGCGCCGCAGCCAGTACGATATCGGCATCGGCTATGGCGACGGCGTCGAGCAGGCCCGTGATGTGGTGCTTGAAGCCCTCAGGACCATCCCGGAGATCAAGACCGACCCCGCCCCGGAGGCGCTGGTGTGGGATCTGGCCGCAAGCTGGGTCACCATCCGCGCCCGCTGGTGGACCGACAGCCGCCGCGCGGACGTGGTGCAGGTGCGCGGCCAGGTGGTGACGGCAGTCAAGCATGCGCTGGACGAGGCAGGCATCGATATGCCTTACGAGACCAATGTCATGCTGTTCCATGACCAGACCGAAGAAACCGATGGTGACCGTGACGCCCAGCGCGAAGGCTGGCCTGCCCCCCGCGACACCGACAAGCCCAAACCGCGCTGGAAAGCCACCATGGAAACCGTAACCGTGGCCGATCCACCGGACGACACGCTGGAAAACAGGCAAAAAGCCGCTGCGCGGCCGCCATCCTCCGCCCAGTGAGACCAGCCGTCGCGCGAACGCATCCCCCGCTTGCCCTGCCGGTCATTTTCCCCTAAAACCCCGCCACCAAAGCCTTTTCCGCACCCCTGGAGGGGAGAAGGTGGATGGAAAGGACGGCGGGTCCCGCATCGTTCGGGCCCAGACGCCGTCCTTTTGTTTTGACGCTCATTCAATGGAGACGACCAATGGCACAGACCATGGCGTTGACCGCTGAGCGCCGCGACCGTGCCGGCAAGGGGGCCGCACGGGCAACACGGCGTGAGGACAAGGTTCCTGCGGTCATTTACGGCGACAAGAAAGAACCGACCCTGATCAAGGTCGAGAAGCGCGAAGTTACCAAGCTCTGGAACACGGGCAACTTCATGTCCACGCTCCTGGAGCTGGACGTGGAAGGCGAAAAGACCCGCGTTATCGCCCGCGACGTGCAGCTTGACCCTGTGCGTGACTGGGTGATCCACGTGGACTTCCTGCGCCTCGGCAAGGGCTCGCGGATCAACGTGATGATCCCGGTCCACTTCATCAATGAAGACCAGAGCCCCGGCATCGACAAGAAGAAGGGCGTGCTCAACGTGGTGCGTCACGAAGTCGAGCTGAAGGTTCCCGCTTCCGACATTCCGGAAGAACTGGTGATCGACCTCACCGGCAAGGAAATCGGCGACTCGATCCACATTTCCCATGTGGACCTGCCCGCCGGTGCCAAGCCGACCATCACCGACCGCGACTTCACCATCGCCACCATCGCCGCCCCGACCATCGCGGTTGCGGATGACGAAGGCGACGCCGAAGGCGAGGACAGCGGCGAGGAAGCCGCAGCGGAGGAAGGCGGCGAGGAGTAATCCTCCCCTCCCCGCACCAGCGACACGGCCGGGCGGGCATCTGCCCCTATCAGATGCCCGCCCGCCCCGCCGGTTTCAGGCAGCGGACGCCGACAGCGCGCTCCGGACTGACGCAAGACCGGCTCAAGACCGGCCAAAGACCCGCACCCTGAAGAGGACAGGCCCCGATGATCCTCATTGCCGGGCTCGGCAATCCCGGGCCGAAATACCAGAACCACCGACACAATATCGGCTTCATGGCCGTGGACGAGATCGCCCGCGCGCACGGCTTCGGCCCGTGGCGCGCCCGCTTCCATGGCGAGGTCGCCGAGGGGCGCATCGGCAGCGAAAAAATCCTGCTGCTCAAGCCGGCAACCTTCATGAATGAAAGCGGCGTTGCCGTTTCCGAAGCCGCCAATTTCTACAAGCTCGGCCCCAACGAGGTGTACGTCATCTATGACGAGATTGATCTCGCACCTGCGAAGATCCGCGTGAAGGCCGGCGGCGGCGCCGCAGGACACAACGGCATCCGCTCTATTGCAGCGCACTATGGCAAGGACTTCATACGCGTCCGTCTCGGCGTCGGCCACCCCGGCGACAAGAACCGCGTGCCCGGCTATGTGCTGCATGACTTCGCCAAAGCGGAGCTTCCCTGGGTAGACGCGCTGATCCGCGCGGTCAGCAATGCACTTCCGGACCTTGTGCAGGCGCGCGATTCCGAGTTCATGAACAGGGTAGCGCTCGACATGCGTGAGCAGGGCTTTGCCGAAAAGCCCGCGAAGAAAAAGACTGACACCAAGGCTGCCGCGGCAGTGCCTGGCAGCAAATCCGGAGACGATACCTGATGGGGTTCAAGTGCGGCATTGTGGGGCTTCCCAATGTGGGCAAGTCGACGCTGTTCAATGCGTTGACCAAGACGGCGGCAGCCCAGGCGGCCAACTACCCCTTCTGCACCATCGAGCCGAATGTGGGTGAGGTCGCGGTCCCCGAGCCGCGCCTGTTCAAGCTGGCGGACATTGCCACCTCCAAGGAAGTGATCCCCGCCCGCCTCACTTTCGTGGACATTGCCGGTCTGGTGAAGGGCGCAAGCCAGGGCGAAGGCCTCGGCAACCAGTTCCTCGCCAATATCCGCGAAGTGGACGCCATCGCCTATGTGCTGCGCTGCTTCGAGGATGACGACATCACCCATGTGGAAGGCCGCATCGACCCCACAGCCGATGCCGACGTGGTGGAAACCGAACTGATGCTGGCCGATCTCGACAGCCTTGAGCGCCGCATCGCCCCCCTCGAAAAGAAAGCCAAGTCCGGCGAGAAGGAAGCCAAGGCGCAGGTGGCGCTGATGGAAAAGGCGCTGGTGCTGCTGCGCGACGGCAAGCCCGCCCGCCTCGCCGACATCTCCGAGGACGAAGAGCAGGAGTGGAAGAAGCTCCAGCTGCTCACCTCCAAGCCGGTTCTGTACGTCTGCAACGTGGACGAGGCCTCAGCCGCCACCGGCAACGACTTCTCCAAGGCCGTTGCCGCCCGCGCCGAAGCGGAAGGGGCGGCCTTCGTCGTCATCTCCGCCAAGATCGAGGCCGAACTGGCCCAGCTCGATGACGAGGAAGCGGCCGAATATCTTGAATCCCTGGAGCTGGAAGAGCCCGGCCTCAACCGCCTCATCCGCTCCGGCTACGGGCTTCTGGGCCTGTGCACCTATTTCACCGCCGGGCCCAAGGAGGCCCGCGCCTGGACGATCCGCGCCGGCACCCGCGCGCCCCAGGCCGCCGGCGTGATCCACACCGATTTCGAGAAGGGCTTTATCCGTGCCGAGACGATAGGATACGAAGATTACGTATCCCTCGGCGGCGAGACTCAGGCCCGTGAAGCAGGCAAGATGCGTCTTGAGGGCAAGGACTACATTGTCCAGGACGGCGACGTGCTTCATTTCAGGTTCGCCAATTAGTCAGAGCGCCGTTTCAGCAGGCCAACTCAGCAGAGAGTCGGGATAAGCAAAAAGATGACAACCACACCGGAGCTTTACTGGGAGGATTTCCCGGTTGGGGAGGAAGTCACATTCGGCTCCTACCTCGTTCAGAAGGAAGAGATGATCGACTTCGCCAGCGAGTTCGATCCGCAGCCTTTCCATCTCAACGAAGAGATCGCCAAGACGTCCCTGCTCGGCGGCCTCGCCACCTCCGGCTGGCAGAACTGCGCCATCGCCATGCGCATCATGTGGGACGGCTATCTGCACAAATCCGCCTCCATGGGCGCCCCCGGCGTGGAAGAAGTGCGCTGGCGCAAGCCGGTCTATGCGGGCGACGTGCTCTCCATGACGCGCAAGACGCTCGAAAGCCGCCGCTCCAAGTCGCGCCCGGGCATGGGCCTCGTCCGCTTCATGTGGGAGATGTACAACCAGAACGGCGAACTCAAGATGACCATGGAAGGCTGGGCCATGTTCGAGTGCCGCACAAAAGAAGCTGCGGAGGCCTAGGTTCCATGTGGTTTGAAGATTTCAAGATCGGCTCGAAGATGGAGCTTGGCTCCTACACCTTCACGGAAGAAGAGATCATCCGTTTCGCCAGGAAATATGATCCCCAGCCCTTCCACGTAGACCCCGAAGCCGCCAAGAACGGCCCCTATGGCGGTCTCATCGCCTCCGGATGGCATACCAGCGCCACCTGGATGAAACTGATGATCGCCCTGCGCCAGTCCACCCCGCGCCCGGCTGAAGACGACAGCCCGCAGGGCGGCCCCTCCCCCGGCTTTTTCGACATGCGCTGGCCCAATCCCGTCCGCGCAGGCGACACCATCACCTATTCCGCTGAATGCGTGGAACTCGTCCCCCTCAAGTCGCGCCCCGAATGGGGCATCGTGCGCCATCGCAATGAGGGCTTTAATCAGGACGGTAAAATGGTGTTCCATTTCATCGGGCAGGGCCTGATGCCCCGCCGCGATCCGGGTGAGGACCTCTAGCCTCTCTATCCGATGCTGCCGGATCGCCGACGTGACACACGGAAGGGAACCGGAGCACCGACGGATGGCGCAGACGCAGAACGGCCGCAAGGGCCGGACGATTACCCTCAAGAGCCGCAGCGACGGGGCGGAACTCGCCGCCTATCATGCAACCCCGCCCCCCAGTATCGACCGCAAGGGCGGCCTGGTGCTGGTGCAGGAAATCTTCGGCGTCACCGACCATATCCGCGATCTGTGCGACGGCTTTGCCGCCGACGGCTACGAGGTCGTCGCCCCCTCTCTCTATGATCGCGAGGAGCCGGGCTTCGAGGCTTCCTACTCCGATGAAGATATCGCCCGCGCCATGAAGCTGCGTGACGCCGCAGGCTTCACCCACACAAAGGGCGACATTCAGGCGGCGATCGATTTCCTCCACACCCGGAACAATCTGCGCGTCCATATCACCGGCTATTGCTATGGCGGCTCGGTCGCCTGGCTGGCGGCCTGCCGCTGCAAGGGGCTGACATCCGCCGCCGGCTATTACGGCCGCCACGTCATCGACTTCATCGGCGAAGAGCCCAAATGCGAGACGATCCTGCATTTCGGCGAGCAGGATCAGACCATCCCCATGGACTGGGTCCGCGAGATCGAGGCCGAGCACCCGGAAGTCCGCGTCTATGTCTATGACGCCGACCACGGCTTCAACTCCGACCGCCGCAAGAATTACGACGAAGACGCCACCGCCCAGGCCCGCGAACGCACGCTCGAACTGTTCGAGATGGCGGATTTGTAAAAACACATCTGCTGTCCCCCAAATACCCCTCTCCCCTCGCGGGAGAGAGAGGGGCCCGCGTGCGTCAGCACGTGGGAGGGTGAGGGGTCAAAAACTTTGCCCGTCACGCAACACCAAGACCGTTTAACAAGCCGCCGCTGTACCCCTCACCCGGTGCTCACGCACCGACCTCTCCCGCAAGGGGAGAGGTGACTGGCTCCGGCGACAGGGAAGAAACACCTGCTCAGGCACGGGGACAGAGACCCTCCGGTCAAGCCGGAGGGTGAGCGGGATCGGAGGGACGGATTGCTTTGGAGAACCGCTGGACCCATCAGAGCAACGGCCTTCCCCAAAACCCCTCTCCCCTTGCGGGAGAGGGAGGGGCCCGCGTGCGTCAGCACGTGGGAGGGTGAGGGGTCGAAAACTCTGCCCGTCACCCCCGCCCTAGAGCAGCGGCTTCAGCTGTCCGATCAGGTCCGCCTTGCGCTCCGCCGTCATCGGCTCACGCTCGCCGATGCCCCATACGGGGCCGGGCCATGCGAAGTCGCCCTCGTGGCGCGCCACCACGTGAATGTGCAGCTGACGGACGATGTTGCCCAGCGCACCGGTATTCACCTTGGTGGGCTGTGCCACCTGCGCCACCGCGCGCGAGGCACCAACCATCTCCGCCATCAATTGCTGCTGCTGATGCGGGCCGAGATCATGCAGCTCCACCGCATGGGCCACCCGCGGCACCAGGATCAGCCACAGGGTGCGCGCGTCATCGCGCAGGAGCAGGTCGCACAGCGGCAGGGAGGCAATCAGCACCCCTTCATCCGCCAGCCGCGGGTCGAGCCGGAACGGATCGCTCATCGCCCCTGCTCCGGATAAAGCCCCGAGAGCCCCTCAGCGCTTGCGGCGCACACGCCGCGCTCGGTGATCAGCCCCGTCACCAGCCGCGCGGGCGTGACGTCAAAGGCCGGGTTGCCCGCAGGCGACCCGGGGGCGGCTATATCCACATGCACCACCCCGCCCCTGCCGTCTCGGCCCGCCATGCGCGTCACTTCCTCGGCGCCGCGCTCCTCGATGGGGATGTCGCGGCCATCATGCAGGGTCCAGTCGATGGTCGTGCCCGGCAGGGCCACATAGAACGGCACGTCATTGTCATGCGCTGCCAGCGCCTTGAGATAGGTGCCGATCTTGTTGGCCACATCGCCTGACGCCGTGGTGCGGTCCGTGCCGACGATGCACATATCCACCTGCCCGCGCTGCATCAGATGCCCGCCCGCATTGTCGACGATGATCCGGTGCGGCACGCCATGCGCGCCCAGCTCATAGGCCGTCAGCGCAGCACCCTGGTTGCGCGGCCGCGTCTCATCCACCCACACATGCACGTCGATGCCCTTGTTGAAGGCCATGTAGATAGGGGCAAGCGCCGTGCCCCAGTCCACCGTCGCCAGCCAGCCCGCATTGCAATGGGTCAGGATATTGACCGGCCCGCCCTGTTTGCCAGCGGCAATCTTCTCGATCAGCGCAAGCCCGTGACTGCCGATGGACCGGCAGGTTTCCACATCCTCGTCGCAGATCTCCCCGGCCCGCGCCTTCGCCATGGCCACCCGCGTATCCGGCGCCGCGGGCCGCAGCCGGGCAAGCATGTCGTTGATCGCCCAGCGCAGGTTGACGGCTGTCGGCCGTGTCGCCAGCAGCACCTCTGCGGCCCTGTCCAGCGCCTCGTCGGACGGATCTGCCAGCAGCGCCAGCCACAGCCCATAGGCTGCCGTCGCCCCGATCAGCGGGGCACCGCGCACCTGCATGGTGACGATCGCCCGCGCCGCATCATCAAGCGTGCGCAGCACGGCCGCCTCGAAGACATGGGGCAAAAGGGTCTGGTCGATGATCTCGACCGAGGCCCCGTCCTCACCGGGCCAGATGGTGCGGTAGGCGGTGCCGTTGATCTGCATGGGAACGCCTTTCAGCCGGAGGCTTATTCGCCTTCAAATTCACACAGGGTCTGCACTTCCACGCCCAGCGCCTCGATGCGCTTGCGGCCGCCGAGATCCGGCAGGTCGATAACGAAGCTCGCCGCAATCACCTCGCCCTCGGCCTGGCGGATCAGCTTGATCGCCGCCTCGGCGGTACCGCCGGTGGCAATCAGATCATCCACCACCAGCACGCGCTGGCCGGGCGTTACCGCGTCGATATGCATCTCCACCATGTCGGTGCCGTATTCGAGCGCGTATTCGACGCCGATGGTCTCCGCCGGCAGCTTGCCCTTCTTGCGGATCGGCACGAAGGGCTTGCCCAGCTGGTGCGCCACCGCACCGCCCAGGATGAAGCCGCGCGCCTCGATGCCCGCCACCACGTCCACCTGGTTCACCACATGCAGCTGCACCAGATCATCGATCGTGCAGCGGAAACCGCGCGCATCGTTCAAGAGCGTCGTCACATCCCGGAACATGATGCCCGGCTTGGGATAATCGGGAATGGTCCGGATGAGGTCTTTGATATCCATGGGATCGGTCTCGAAATCTGAAATGTGAAATCAGGAAGAGGAAAGCACGCGGCCCGCCACCGCGTCGAGCTTGGCGATAAGCGCGGGGTCGCGCGCCTCGGGGGCCGTGATCAGCGCCGTGTCCAGCGTCGTGTCGGCACCCGACGAGCACGCGCCGCGCTCCCGCGGGAAGTTGCGCGCCAGATGCGTCACCAGCTCCACTGCGTTGGCGGCATTGCCGTGCATCACCTCGAGGATGTCGGTGACCTCCACATTGTCATGCTCCGGGTGCCAGCAGTCGAAATCCGTCACCATGGCCACCGTCGCATAGGGAATCTCGGCTTCCCGCGCCAGCTTGGCCTCCGGCATGTTGGTCATGCCGATCACGTCACACCCCCACTGGCGGTACAGGTTGCTCTCGGCGAGGGACGAGAATTGTGGCCCCTCCATGCACAGATAGGTGCCGCCGCGTGACACTACCTTGATGCCCGCAGCCTTCGCCGCCTCTTCCGCATGGTCCTGCAGGCGCGAAGCCACCGGGTGCGCCATGGAGACATGGGCCACCAGCCCGTTGCCGAAGAAGCTCTTCTCGCGGGCAAAGGTCCGGTCGATGAACTGGTCCACTAGCACGAAGGCGCCCGGCGGCAGATCCTCGCGGAATGATCCGCAGGCGGAAATCGAGATGATGTCCGTCACCCCGGCCCGCTTCATGATGTCGATATTGGCGCGGTAATTGATACCCGACGGCGACAGCCGGTGCCCGCGCCCGTGGCGCGGCAGGAACACCACCTTCTGCCCTTCCAGCTCACCGATATTGAGCGCGTCGGACGGTGTGCCCCACGGGCTGTCGAACGCGGTCCACGCGGCATTCTTCAGCCCCGGATGGTCATAGACCCCCGAGCCGCCGATGATCCCCAGAACGGTTTCCATGCAATCTCTCCCCGGCAGGGCCCCCGCCCCGCCACATGTGCTGTCTCAGCAAAAAGGCCGTCCGGTTTTAGCGGACGGCCTTTTAAATTCAATCCCGATACGGAACTGCGTGTCGAATGATGCTGACCTTAGTGCTGGTCAGACCAGATCTTGCGCTGGGTGAAGTAGAGCAGGCCCGCCAGGATGACCAGGAAGGTCATCACCATGAAGCCCGTCTGCTTGCGGGCTTCGAGCTTCGGCTCGGCTGCCCAGTGCAGGAAGGCCGTCACGTCCTTGGACATCTGCTCGACCGTGGCCGGCGTGCCATCCGCATAGGACACGGAGTCCTCGTAGATCGGCTGTGCCATGGCGATCTGATGACCCGGGAAATAGACGTTGTAGTTCAGACCCGGCCCCACCTCGAAACCGGCCGGGGCGTCTTCGTAGCCCGTCAGCAGGGAATAGAGATAGTCGGCACCCCCGTCACGCGCCTTGGTCATCAGCGACAGGTCCGGCGGCAGTGCGCCGCCATTGGCCAGCTTGGCCAGCTGCTCGTTCTCGAACGGCGACTTGAAGGCATCCTTCGGCAGGCCGGGACGCTCGAACATGTCGCCCTCGTCATTCGGGCCGTCGGTGATCTGGTAGCCCGCCGCAATCGCCTTGACCTCGGCCTCGGAGAAGCCGGGGCCGCCCGCATCGCCGAGGTTGCGGTACTTGACGTATTTCAGGCTGTGACAGGCGGCACAGACTTCCTTGTAGACCTGGAAGCCGCGCTGCAGGGCAGCCCGGTCGAAGGTGCCGAACGGCCCTTCCCAGCTCCAGGACACGTCCTTGGGAGCAACACTATCACCCGCTGCGACCGCAGCGCTGGCCCCGCCGAGTGCCAGGGCGGCAGCGCCCACAAGGGCAAAGGCCGTCCGGCGCAGGGTGGATGAAGGCTTCGAAAATGAAGTACGGCGCATCTGCGTCCCTTCCATCAATTAGGCGTTGCGGTCAGGCGCGGCAGCGGCACCGGCGGGGGCGGAACCGCCACCCGAATGGGCCTTGCTCTCAGCCAGGACAGCGTCGGAAATGCTCGTCGGCACCTCGCGCGGGGTCTCAACCAGCCCGAGCACGGGCAGGATGATGATGAAATGCGCGAAGTAGTAAGCAGTGAGGATCTGGGCCGCGAGCACGTAGCCGCCTTCCGCCGGCTGCGCACCGAGCCAGCCGAGGCCGAGGCACACGAGGACGAAGATCCAGAAGAACTGCTTGTAGATCGGACGGTACCGGGCCGACTTCACCTTGGAGGTGTCGAGCCACGGCAGGAAGAACAGGATGGCGATGGAGCCGAACATGGCAATCACGCCACCGAGCTTCGCGTCGATCGGGCCGATGTTGAAGGTGATGGCACGCAGGATCGCGTAGAACGGCAGCAGGTACCATTCCGGAACGATATGCGCCGGGGTCACCAGCGGATTGGCTTCCACGTAGTTCACCGCGTGGCCAAGCACGTTCGGGTCGTAGAACACGAAGTAGGCGAACAGGATCGCGAAGATGGTCAGCGCGAAGGCGTCCTTCATCGTGTAGTACGGGTGGAACGGCACCGTGTCCTGCGCGTCCTTCACTTCAACGCCGGTCGGGTTGTTGTTGCCCGGCACGTGCAGCGCCCAGATGTGAAGGAACACCACGCCCGCGATCATGAAGGGCAGCAGGTAGTGCAGCGAGAAGAAGCGGTTGAGCGTCGCATTGTCGATGGCGAAGCCGCCGACGAGCCAGGTCTGCAGGCCCTCACCCACAAGCGGGATGGCGCCGAACAGGCTGGTGATGACGTTAGCGCCCCACAGGCTCATCTGGCCCCACGGCAGCAGGTAGCCGAGGAAGGCAGTGCCCATCATCAGCAGGTAGATGATGACGCCGAGGATCCAGAGAACCTCGCGCGGTGCCTTGTAGGAGCCGTAATAGAGGCCACGGAAGATGTGCAGGTAAACGGCGAGGAAGAACATCGACGCGCCGTTGGCATGCACATAGCGCAGCAGCCAGCCATAGTTCACGTCACGCATGATCTTCTCGACGCTGGCGAATGCCATGTCGACATGCGCGGTGTAATGCATGGCGAGAATGATGCCGGTCACGATCTGCACAGCGAGGCAGAAGGTGAGGATGCCGCCGAAGGTGTACCAGTAGTTCAGGTTCTTCGGGGTCGGGAAGTTGATGGCGGTGTCGTGCGCAACCCGCATGAGCGGCAGTCGCTCATCCATCCAGCGCGCAAAGCCGTTGGACGGCTGATATGTCGATTCGTGAGCCATGAAATGCCTCGTCTATTTGCGTGCTAAGCGGGATCAGCCGATGCGGATACGCGTATCGGTCAGGAAGGCGAGCGGCGGGACCGGGAGGTTCTCCGGTGCCGGGCCACGGCGGATACGGCCGGCCACGTCGTAATGCGAGCCGTGGCACGGGCAGAACCAGCCGCCGAAGTCACCCTGGTTGGACAGCGGCACACAGCCCAGATGCGTGCACACGCCGACCAGCACGAGCCACTTCTCGGTGTCGGAGGCGGCACGGTTGATGTCTTCGGCCCCTGCATCGTCCGGCACATTGGCGTTACGCGCGAACGGGTCCGGCAGCTCGTCCATGGAAACCGACTTGGCTTCCTCGATCTCGGCCGGGGTCCGGTGACGGATGAAAATCGGCTTGCCGCGCCACATGACCGTCACCACCTGGCCTTCAGCAATATTGCTGATGTCCACCTCGATGGAGGCAAGTGCCCGGGTCGAGGCGTCGGGGTTCATCTGGTCGATCAGCGGCCAGACGGCGAAGGCGCCGCCCACGGCCGCGAAAGCGCCGGTGGCCACATACAGAAAATCGCGGCGGGTGGGCTCTTCGCCACCTGCGGTCTGGGCTGGAGTCGCGTCTGCCAACGGAAATGTCCTCCGGACTAATAGTCGTAGGCCGCACCCCTCCCCCAATGGACAGGCACGGCGATAGATGCCAGCAACGAATACGACGCGGCGAATAACCGAGTGCCGGGACTCAACTCATGCGCTTCGTAGAAAAAGCAGGCGCGTCGCGTCGTTCTTTTGCCACCGCGAAAGCTAAATTGTCCACCCCCGGCCGGTTATGTGTCACGATGCCGCAAGTTTTTTCCGCCAAGCCACTGATAAGTCAGGAAAAAGCGCCCCGGCACCCGGCCCGGGCACGGTTTCCCGGCCGCCTGAAATCGGCAGTATTCCGCGAGTCACCCGATGCGCCTTGCGCTCTATGAGCCCGATATCCCTCAAAATGCCGGCACCATCATGCGGCTGGCCGCCTGCATGGGCGTTCCGGTGGAGATCATCGAGCCCTGCGGCTTTACCCTGTCCGACCGCCGCTTCCGCCGCGCGGGCATGGACTATCTCGATCACCTGGACCTCACGGTTCATCCCGCCTGGGACGCTTTCAGCGCCGCCCCGCCGCGCCATGACGGCCGGCTGATCCTGCTCACCACGCGGGCCGGGACCGCCCACACGGATCATGCCTTTGTCCCCGGCGACACCCTGCTGCTGGGCCGCGAGAGCGCCGGGGTGCCCGATCACGTGCACGCAACGGCGGATGCCTGCGTCAAAATACCCATGCTGGACGTGCCCGGTTTGCGCTCGCTCAATGTTGCTGTCGCAGCCGCCATGGTACTCGGCGAGGCACTGCGCCAGACGGGCGGCTACCCGCCGCTTGCCCCGGCAAACGCATCCGGCTCCGGCCTGAACAGCCCCGCCGGCATGAAGACAATCGAAGAAGTGGAGTAACCCCCCGTGAGTGATGCAGCCCTCTCCCCGGCCCCGGCCGACTATGTCAGCGAAGACCACAAGGCCCGGGCAGCCGCCTGGTTCCGCCAGCTGCGCGACGAGATCTGCGCAAGCTTCGAGAAGCTGGAGGACGAGCTCACCGGCACCAATGCCGACAAGCCCGCCGGACGCTTCGAGTGCACGCCGTGGCAGCGCGGCGAGGCAGGCGAGGACAAGGGCGGCGGCGAAATGTCGATCATGAAGGGCCGCGTCTTTGAAAAGGTCGGCGTTCACATCTCCACCGTCTATGGAGAGTTCTCCGAGGAGTTCCGCCAGCAGATCCCCGGCGCCGAGGAAGACCCGCGTTTCTGGGCCTCGGGCATTTCCCTGATCGCCCATATGTGGAACCCCCACGTGCCCGCCGTGCACATGAACACCCGCCACGTGGTCACAACCAAGGGCTGGTTCGGCGGCGGCGCCGACCTGACGCCGGTGCTCAACCGCTACCGCACCCAGGACTTTGAGGATTCCGTCGAATTCCACGCTGCCATGAAGGCTGCCTGCGACCCGCATGGCGCCGATTATCACGACCGCTTCAAGCAGTGGTGCGACGAATATTTCTTCCTGCCCCACCGCAACGAGCCGCGCGGCATCGGCGGCATCTTCTATGACCGCCACAACACCGGCGACTGGGACGCGGACTTCGCCTTCACCCAGGATGTGGGCCGCGCCTTCCGCGACATCTATCCCGGGCTC
The DNA here is from genome assembly GCF_012848855.1 of Pyruvatibacter mobilis. Taxonomy (NCBI): domain Bacteria; kingdom Pseudomonadati; phylum Pseudomonadota; class Alphaproteobacteria; order Hyphomicrobiales; family Parvibaculaceae; genus Pyruvatibacter; species Pyruvatibacter mobilis. The sequence continues at coordinate 569,259 of NZ_CP051630.1, read as the reverse complement.
GTCCGCAAGCGGATGAATGATCCGTGGACGGAAGAAGAGCGCGACGAACAGCTCGTCCGCCGTGGCCGCTATGTGGAGTTCAACCTGCTCTATGACCGCGGCACCACCTTCGGCCTCAAGACCGGCGGCAATGTGGATTCGATCCTCTCCTCCATGCCGCCCGAGGTGAAGTGGCCGTAAGCGCTGCCAGCACGCGGACAGAGGACAAAAGACAAAGGGGACGGCTCAGCAAGAGCCGTCCCCTCTTTTATGTGCCGGGGCCCGGTCCAGGGGTGGCGCACATGCGCATCCGAAGGGGTGCAGGAGGCAGGTGCGGGGACCACACCCCGGCAGCATCACGCGTGGCCGGCAAGGCGGCCTCAGTCCTTGTAGTCGGTGCCGCGATACTTCATGTCGTGGCCGTGCTTGGGATCTTCGTGATGGGCCTTGTAGGAGGAGCCGCGGTAATTCACCTTCTCGCCCTCCTTGTATTCGTGGTGGGCATCAACGTCCTTGTTGCCCTTCTTCACTTCCGTGCCGCGATAGATTTCTTTCTCAGACATTTGGTCACTCCATCATCGAGGGACGTCATGGCGCGTCAGCCATGAGGTGTGGCCCCGCCTGCGAGGGACCGGCGGAGACATTTGCCGCCTGGCGGACACCAGACACCTCGTCCCGGTTGCTGCAAATCGGCCGGACGGGCCCAAACAGGCCCTCCGCCGGCTTGAGCTTTTGACGCATGCCCGATGCGGCGGCTCACAAGCTGAACTCCTGAAATCCGCACGAGTGATGTTGCCAGCATTAACCACGTTGGCAACCGAAAAATTCAGTATTCATCGGCTTTATTTGCGCCAAACCTGGTCATGTTCATACATTGGGCAAGCATTGATGAATTGCTCAAAAGTTGAGCGCCCACAATTTGATCTGTTCGCCTAAAAAACAGCCCGCGCGCTTCTTTGCCCAATCGAGGTGCTGCCCTGTCCCCCGCCCCTGAACTGGTCCGGCGGGCGCGGCCACCAGCAGGCCGGTGCCGCGCCCGACGGGCCTGAAGTAGCGAAACCTTAATCAGTTCATTCTACTTCGAATTATACAACTTTGACTCAGCATGGACCCGGATGCGATGGCCGAGACGAGCACCCGAAACGAGCTGAACGCCGCACGGACCCTGAAAACCGGCCTGCCCGGTACCCGCCCCGGCATTCTCCTTATGATTGTGGCTGCGCTGGCCGGCCTCGTCATCGTTGCGGTCATCGAGTATTTCGAGATCCAGCGGCACGCTGAAACCATTGCAGTCCGCAACGCCGAACGCCTCTCCTTGAGCTGGGCGACTTATCTGTCCGGCAATCTTCCGGGCATCGAAGAAGTGCTGGCGGGTAAACCCGTCTCGGATAAGCAGCGCAAGGTCGTTGACCGTCTCACTGCCTTCCCGGACCTGTTCCGCTTCAAGCTGTTCGACGCGAGCGGCAATCTCATGCTGGTGTCGGACGCCATCGACCTGCCGCCGGAGACCCAGTCCCTCGGCCAGCACAACCCGAAGGCCAACCAGGTCATCCAGAGCGGGAGCCCCTACACCGCCTATGAGGACGGTACCGCCAAGGCGGACCGGCCGGATGTGTATGTGGAAAGCTACGTGCCGATCCTGCGCAACGGCCGGATCATCGGCGTGGCCGAGGTCTATGTGGACCAGACAGCGGATTCGGCGGCTGTCTTCAGCGACTTCCTGCATTTCCAGATCATGTCGATCCTGCTGCTGCTGGCGGCGCTGGCCATCCCCGGCGCCATTCTCGTGATCATGGTCCTGCATCTGCGCGCGACGAATGCCGACTTGAAGCAGGCGCGCGATGAAGCCCTGGCGGCGGAAAAGGCAAAGTCAGAGTTCCTCGCCACCATGAGCCACGAAATCCGGACGCCGATGAACGGCGTCATCGGCACCGCCGACCTCATGGCCGGCACCGACCTTGACCCCCGCCAGCGCACCTTCATCGACATCATCCAGTCATCGTCGCGGGCGCTGCTCGACATCATCAACGACATTCTGGATTTCTCGAAGATCGAGGCCGGTCAGGTACCGCTGGTCGAAGAGCCGTTCAAGCTCAAGCGGATCGCCCAGGAACCCGCCCGCATGGTCACCGAGGCCGCCGCCACCAAGGGCATCGAGCTTGCCATCCGCGTCGCTCCCGGCACACCGCGCCGGGTGGTGGGCGATGCGGACAGGCTGCGCCAGATCGTGGCCAACCTCGTGGGCAATGCCGTCAAGTTCACCGAACGCGGCGAGGTCATCATCGAGATTTCAACCACCCCGCCCGCCATCCTCCCGGCTGAAGAACTCACCGCCATGCAGGACGCGACCACCGGCGCCGCGGAGGATACCGGCACGGCCAATATCTGGGTCAGCGTGCGCGACACCGGCCCGGGCATTCCGCTGAGCGACCAGGCACGGATCTTCGATCGCTTCTCGCAGGTGGATTCCTCAACCACCCGCCACCACGAAGGCACCGGGCTGGGCCTCGCCATCAGCCGGGGCCTCGTCCACCAGATGGGCGGCCGCATCGGTCTTGTCTCCACGCCCGGCGCGGGCTCCACCTTCTGGTTCATGGTGCCGCTGGCCAGGGCCGCCGACGAAGACCTGCCGCCCCAGCCGCCGGTGACAATCCGCGGCCTGCCGGTGCTCATCGTCGACGACAACGCCACCAACCGCTTCATCCTTGACGAGCTGATGGCCTCCTGGGGCTTCGAGACCACGCTGGTGCCCAGCGGCGCGGAAGCGGTGCGGAAGGCTGAACGCGCTGCCGCCCTGGGCCGCCCCTTCAGCCTTGTCCTGCTGGATCACCACATGCCGGGCAAGGACGGCGAAGATGTGCTGCGCGATTTGCGCAGCTCGCCTGACTACGCGGATCTGCCCGTGATCCTGCTGACCTCCATTCTCGAAAGCAGCTCGCTGGCCCGCTGCACCACTGATCTCGGGCTCAACGGCTTCATGGCCAAGCCCGCTGGGGCGTCTGACCTGCTCGACAAGATCATGGATGTGCTGTCTTCGGCCTCGGCGGACACCGCCGCCGCACCGCCCCCCGCCACTCTGTCTCCCACCGCATCAGACACACCCACACCCGACCGCGCCGCCGCCCGGCCCGCTGGTACCGCCGCGCCGGAAGCTGCAAGCGCCGGCACGCAGGTGGATGTGCTGGTGGTGGAAGACAACGCCGTCAACGGCATGCTCGCCCGCCACATGCTCGGCGACATGAACCTCACCCTTGCCACGGCAGAGAACGGCGAGGAAGCCGTCAGGATGTTCGAGGAACTGAGCCCGCGCGTGATGCTGATGGATATCTCGATGCCGCTGATGAACGGCTACGAAGCCACCGGCGCCATCCGTGCCATCGAGCAGCGCAAGAGCCTGCCCCGCACGCCCATCATCGGCACCACGGCCCACGCCATGCCCGGCGACCGCCAGCGCTGCCTTGATGCCGGCATGGACGACTACCTCGCCAAGCCGCTGACCATCACCGGCCTGCAGGCCGCTGTGAACACAGCCCTCGAAGGCACGGATACAAAGACGGCCGCCGCCGAATAGCGGCTGCTCCTCTAGTAAACCGTCGCCTGCACCACGGCCTTCAGCCGCTCGATGATCGAGAACTCGTCATCGGTGAAATCGCTGTCGATCCACCATTCCTCCACCTCCCGGTGGACGCGGCCCATCTCCGGGCCTTCGGGCACACCGGCGGCCTTCATCATCGAGCCGGTCAGCGGCAGCTCGGGCTTTTCCCAGCTGTCGCCCATGGCCAGCAGCGCCCGCCACTGGAAGGCGTTGGTGGACTTGCCGTCTTCCGCCCAGCCCAGCATCACCCGGTCCTTGAACAGCTGAAGCCCCATCAGGTAGAGCGCCCGGCGCACCTCGCGCATGGAGAGGTAACAGACGATCTTGGTGCTATCCCTGTGCATGGCGATGATGCGGTCGCGGTCGGCATTGGAGAGCTTGAGGCGCCTGGCCGCACTCTCCGCCGCCTCGGCGCTGTCCACCAGCATGCCGAGCCGCAGCACGGGATCGCTCGAGAACAGCTGCGTCGTCTCGATGTCCACCGCCTTCTCGAACCGGTCAAGCCGCGAAGCCTCCGGCAGCACATCTGCCAGAATGCCCGCAGCCGCCATCGCCCGCAGCACCGGCACCGAATGGTCAGCGCCCACGAGCTTCAGCAATTCGGTCTGCACCCGCTCGGCGGAGAGCTGCGCAAGGCCCGCCTTGTTGTCGGCGCACGCCTTGAGGCTGGTCTCATCCAGCAACCCGCCCCCATAGGACGCGGAGAACCGGAAGAAGCGCAGGATGCGCAAATAGTCTTCTTCGATGCGCGTGGCCGCGTCGCCGATAAAGCGCACCTTGCGCGCCTTCAGATCGTCATAGCCGCCCAGCGGGTCATGCACCGTGCCGTCCGCGTCCGCATAAAGCGCGTTCATGGTGAAGTCGCGGCGCTCCGCATCCCCCTGCCAGTCACCGGTAAACGCCACTTCCGCGCGGCGGCCATCGGTCTCGACATCCACCCGCAGGGTCGTCACCTCATAGGTCCGCCCGGCGGCGCCCACGGCCATCACCGTGCCGTGGTCCACGCCCAGGGGCACCATCTTGAATCCCTCCGCCTCGATCTTCCTGGCGGTTGCGTCCGGGGCATCGGTCGTGGCGATGTCTACATCCGTCACCGGTTCGCCCATCAGCGCGTTGCGCACACAGCCGCCGACAAAGCGCGCCACGGCGCCGTCCGCGTTCAGCGCGGCCATCAGCGCCTGCGTCTCCGCGTCCTTGAGCCACATCTGCATGCCGATCGATGGAATCTCGCTGGCCATTGGCCTTACTCCCCTCAGATACGCTGCGCCCCCGGGCCGGTACTTGCGGCGGGTGCTTGTCTTGTTATTCCTGCGGCGGCACCGGCTCATCCGCCGGCACCACATGGCCGGGAATGATCCGTCCGTCTTCATAGCGCGGCGGCACATAGGTGCCCTCCCCCGGCGTGCCGGAGAAGACCGCAAGCCATACGAGCCCTGCCGCCATGCACCCCACCCCGGCCACGATCAGCCAGGCATAGGGGGCATCATTGAACATGGGTCCCTTGATCGCCGCCTTGCGCCGCATCAATAGCGTGTACAGCGCCCAGACCACGAAGGGTATGGCAAACAGCAGAAGCTGGATCAGGATGATGCGCAGCATGGGTAGAGGCCTCCCTCAGGCGTCTTCGGTCTCGGGTGCCGCGGCAAAGCAGCGCTCGTAGAGATTGACGATCATCCCCGCCGTCGCCCCCCAGATGTAATGGCCGTCATAGGGCATGGCAAAAAAGTGCCGCCGCTTGCCCTGCCAGGTGGCCGAATGGCGCTCATGGTTGTCCGGGTCCATCAGAAAGGCCAGCGGCACCTCGAAGGCTTCATCCACTTCCGCCGGGTTCAGCGTCAGCTCAAACCCCGGCCGCACGAACCCGACGACCGGCACCACGCGGAAGCGCGTGCCCGTCTCATAGGGATCGAGGAACCCGACCACATCCACATGCGCCCGGTCGAGGCCCACTTCCTCTTCCGCTTCCCGCAGCGCCGCGTCCACCGGCCCGTCATCCTCCGGGTCGATCCGCCCGCCGGGAAACGCCACCTGCCCCGCATGGCTCGACAGATCACCGGAGCGCTCGGTGAGCAGCACATGGATGCCGTTTTCATGCTCCACCAGCGGCACCAGCACCGCCGCCTCGCGGATTGCCTTGTCCACGTCGATGTCATTGGGGTCGTTGAGACGGAAATCACCGTTCAGCGCTGCGTCCGTGCGGTCAAGCGCCGGCGGCTGTCGCCTGAGGCCGGCCATCAGCCTGGTTCTGAATGTCTCGCTTGGGCGCATGAGGCAGAAAGTCTCTGAAAACAATATCCGATGGCGAAAAGCGGTGTCGCGGCCAGTCTAGCCCAGCTCGGCGGCCCGCTGCATCCTGAAGAAGACCCCGCCGCTCCGCACGCCGAACCAGCTTTCGCCGTCCACATCATGCGTCTCGCCGAGCTCCACAAGCTCATAGAACACCGGACGCGCCAGCCGCGCCTCCAGCGCCCGCGCCCCGTCACCGCGCACATGCACGTATGGCGACGGTTCCTCCGTCTGCGGATCGATCTCGAAGCGCAGCCCGTGCTCCTCGCCCGCCACGGCCACGTCACCCACATTGGTGGTAAAGGCCAGCACCTGATCGCGCCCCTCGCCCGCACGCTCCATCGACACGGCTATGAAGGGCACGTCCTCCACCTCGATGCCCGCCTGCTCCACCGGCGTCACCAGGTGATAGGACCCGTCCGCGTCACGCCGCAGGATCGAGGCGAACAGCTTCACCAGCCGGTCGCGCTTTATCTCGCTGCCCTGGTAATGCCAGCCGCCATCCCTGGCGATTCGCATGTCGATGCTGTGCTTGTGCTTCGGCTCCCACGTGTCCACCGGCGGCAGGCCGGACCGGGAGGCAAGCTCCGCCTCCTTGAGCCCCTTCACGGCATTTTCAACAGCTTCTTTTGCAGTCACGTCGCTCATGGCCTTCGCTTCGAAGTAGGGTCATAATCTGAACACAGCCGTCCCGGACAAGAAGCCGGAACGCCGGATTCACGAAAGGGCCGCGCCCTCGCCGCAAACGGTGCCGCGCAGCCTGAAAGCCGCCTTAACGGGCGCCGCCTCAGGACTATATGTAGGGTCATGACCTCACTGAGTGAAGCAAACGACGACGTTATCCGCGCGGTCGAGCAGACCGGCGACCAGATTTCCCGCGTCAAGGAGGCCATCGGCCGCCTCGTTTTCGGCCAGGAACAGGTCATCGAGCGGGTGCTGATCACCATTCTGGCCGGCGGTCATGGCCTGCTGGTCGGCGTGCCGGGCCTTGCCAAGACCCGCCTTGTGCACACCACCGGCATCGTGCTCGGCCTGTTCGACCGGCGCATCCAGTTTACCCCTGACCTCATGCCCGGCGACATTGTCGGCTCCGAGGTGCTGGAAGAAGGCGAAAACGGCCGCCGCTCCTTCCGCTTCATCCAGGGCCCGGTGTTCTGCCAGCTGCTGATGGCCGATGAAATCAACCGCGCCTCCCCCCGCACGCAATCAGCGCTGCTGCAGGCCATGCAGGAACGGCATGTGACGGTGGCCGGCCACCGGCATGAGCTGCCCCGCCCCTTCCACGTGCTCGCGACCCAGAACCCGCTTGAGCAGGAAGGCACCTACCCGCTGCCCGAAGCCCAGCTCGACCGCTTCCTGATGCAGATCGACGTCAACTACCCGGACATGGAAGCCGAGCGCCGCATGCTGCTGGAAACCACCGGCGACGTCGAAGCCACCGCCACCGCGGTGATGCGTGACGATGATGTGGAGGCCGCCCAGCGCCTTGTCCGCCGCATGCCGGTAGGTGAAAGCGTGGTGGACGCGATCCTCCAGCTGGTCCGCAGCGCCCGCCCCGAAGAAACCGACAACGAGGAAGTGCGCGACACGGTTGCCTGGGGTCCCGGCCCGCGCGCCAGCCAGGCGCTGATGCTCGCCGTGCGCGCCCGCGCCCTGATGGATGGCCGCTACGCCCCCAGCGTGGACGATGTGGTGGAACTGGCAGACCCGATCCTGCGGCATCGCATGGCGCTGTCCTTCGCCGCCCGCGCCGAGGGCACCACCGTCTCCGGCGTCATCGACCGTCTCTGCACCCCCTTCCGCTGATCTGACGCCACGGGAGCCCCACCCCAGCATGGCCAGACAGTCAGCAGACAGAGAATCCCAGGCCCGCGCCACGCGGGACGGGCTGGCCTATGGCCGCACGCCGGAGCGCCGCGAAGCTGAAGAGCTGGCCGACGCCCTGCCGCCCCTGCTGGTGGAAGCAGAGCGCATCGCCGCCACCGTCGCCCCCGGCATTCATGGCCGCAAGCGCACAGGCCCGGGCGAGACCTTCTGGCAGTACCGCCGCTACGAACAGGGCGACAGCGCCCACCTGGTGGACTGGCGCCAGTCCGCCCGCAGCGACAGGCTTTATGTGCGCGAGCATGAATGGGAAGCCGCCGAGACCGTGTGGCTGTGGCCCGACCTGTCGCCCTCCATGGATTTTGCCTCCGGCCGCGACCTGCCCACCAAGAAGCACCGCGCCACCGTCATCACCCTTGCGGTTGCCACCATGCTGATGCGCGGCGGCGAACGCATCGCGGGTCTCGGCACGCCGCTGCCGCCGGCAGCCGGCCGCACCGCCCTGCGCCGGCTTGCAAGCCACTACGCCTCTGAAAATCCGTATGCGGACAGCGATATCCCCGCTGACGCGCTGCCGCGGTTCTCCCGCGCCGTCATGGTGAGTGACTTCCTGTCCGACCCGGAAGCGATCGCTGCGCGCATCCAGAGCCACGCCACAGCCGGTGTCCGCGGGCATCTCCTGCAGGTGCTGGACCCCGCCGAAGAAGATTTACCCTTCCATGGCCGCACGGAGTTCGCGGGCATCGAGGAGGATGCAAGCCTCACCTTTGGCCGCGCGGAAACCATTCGCGATGCCTATCAGGCGCGCCTGGCCACCCACCGCGATGCCCTGCGCGCCGCCACCCGCCGTTTCGGCTGGACTTTCACCACCCACCGCACGGACCGCCCGCCGCAGACCGCCGTCCTGGCCCTGCACGCCGCCCTGTCCGGCGCGCCCATTCCCATGGAGCGCTGACGCAGCATGCTCGCCCTTGGTCCCATCGGCTTCGCAGCCCCCCTTGCGCTGGCAGGCCTCATCGCCCTACCGGTGATCTGGTGGCTGTTGCGCGTCACCCCGCCAGCGCCTCACCGGGTGCGCTTTCCCGCCCTCAGGCTGCTGCGCGGCCTGCATGACGAGGAAGAGACCCCCGCCGCCACGCCCTGGTGGCTGATGGCCCTGCGCCTGCTGGCGGCCACCCTGCTGATCCTCGCTTTCGCCGAACCCGTGGCCAACCCGGCCCGGCAGGACGCGGGCACGGGCCCGCTGCTGCTGGTGGTGGATGACGGCTGGGCCTCAGCCCCCGGCTGGTCGCGCCGCCAGGCAACGCTCGACGGCATCCTTGCCACCGCAAGACGCGCCGGCCGTGATGTCGCCCTGCTCACCACCACCCCGCGCGCCGTCGCCACGGGTCTTGACGTGCTGACCGCCGATGACGCCACCGCCCGCGCCACAGCCCTGACCCCGAGCGCGCTGGCGCCGGATTATGCCGCCACCGCCACCCGCCTCACCGAAGCCGCCCTGCCGGACCAGGGTAGCTGGCAGGTGATCTGGCTGAGCGACGGGCTCACCGGCGACAACGCGGATGCCTTCGCCGAGGACCTCGCCCGCCACGGCCCGCTCACCCTCATTGCACCGTCCGCGGATGAAACAGCCCTGGCGCTGCTTCCGCCCGCGCAGCTGGGCCAGTCCATGGAAGTGACAGTGCTGCGCGCCACCGGGAGCGGCACGCGGAACGGCACCGTCGCCGCCATCGGCAAGCCGGGCCGCCAGCTCACCGAAGCGCCCTTTACCTTTGCCGAGGGCGAGACGGAAACCACCATCACCCTCGACATGCCGCTGGAGCTGCGCAATGCGGTGACACGGCTGGAAATCAGCGGCGAGAACTCAGCCGGAGCCGTCACCCTGCTGGATGACCGCTGGCAGCGCCGCACCGTTGGCCTCGTGGCGGGCACCAGCACCGAGGACGCCCAGCCGCTGCTGTCGGACCTCTATTACCTGCGCCGCGCCGTCGGCCCCTTCGCAGAAATCCGCGAGGCCCATGCGGGGAGTGACACGTCAGAGATCGAAGACCTGCTGTCGCGCCCGCTCTCCATGCTCATCACCGCCGATGTCGGCCAACTCGTCGGCGATGATGCCGAGCGCGTGCGCCAGTGGGTGGAGGATGGCGGCAACCTGGTGCGCTTCGCAGGGCCGCGCCTTGCCGCGCAGACGGATGAGCTGATGCCCGTGCCCCTGCGCGGCGGCGGCCGGGCGCTGGGCGGCGCGCTCACCTGGGCCACGCCCCAGGGCCTTGCCCCCTTCGAGGAAAAAAGCCCCTTTGCAGGCCTTGCCATCCCCGAGGATGTCCAGGTGCACCGCCAGGTGCTGGCCGACCCGACCGCGGACCTGTCGAGCCACACCTGGGCACGCCTCACCGACGGCACACCGCTCGTAACCGCGACCCGGCGGGGCGACGGCTGGCTGGTGCTGTTCCATGTCTCCGCCGACACCGACTGGTCGAACCTGCCCATCTCGGGCCTTTACGTTGAAATGCTCCGCCGCGTCTTGGATCTGAGCCGCGGCACCGGGGCGGGCGAGCAGGATGCCCAGCGCCTGCTGCAGCCCTACCGCGCCCTGGACGGCAATGGCCGCCTTGTCGCCCCGCCAGCCCTCGCTGAACCCCTTGCACTTCTCGCCGTGGCCGACACGCGCCCCGGCCCCACCCATCCGCCGGGCCTCTACGGCACCCAGGACGGCTTCCGCGCCCTCAACGTGATGGACGGCTCCACCCGCCTCGCCCCGCTTGAAACGGGTTTCGCGGCATCAACCGAGGCCTATGCGGGCAGCAGCGAAACCGCGCTCAAGCCTGCCCTGCTGACACTCGCCCTGCTCCTGCTGCTGGCCGACGGCGTGATCGCGCTGATCCTGTCCGGCCGCCTGCGCCTGCCGCCGGCCCTCATGGCCCGCCTGCGCAGCAGCACCACGGCAGCCGCCCTGACAGCCCTGCTCGCGCTCCCCGTCGCCGCAATCGCCATGGGCGCAACACCCGCCATGGCGCAGCAGGCCAGCGCCGAGGACGAGATTGCCCTTCTCGCCACCCTCGACACACGCCTTGCCTATGTCATCACCGGCAACAGCCGCGTCGATGAGATGAGCCGTGCGGGCCTCACCGGCCTCAGCCAGGTGCTGCGCAGCCGCACCGCCATCGAACCGGCGGACCCGCTGGGCGTCGATGTGGAGCGCGATGAACTTGCCTTTTACCCGCTGCTCTACTGGCCCGTGCTGCCGGAGCAGAAGGACCTGTCGCCGGAAGCGCTGGCGCGGGTGGACAACTACATGAAGCGCGGCGGCACCATCCTGTTCGACACCATGGACCATCAGCGCATCGAGGCCATCGGCGCGTCACCGGGGAACGAGGCCCTGCGCCGCCTGCTCGGCAATCTCGACGTGCCGCCCCTTGAGCCGGTCAGCGAAGGCCATGTGCTGACCAAGGCCTTCTACCTGCTGCAGACCTTCCCCGGCCGCTGGGCCGGTGGCGACTTGTGGGCGCAGGCGCAGGGCGATGCGGGCGAGACGCCCGGCACCCTCAACCAGGATGGCGTGACGCCGCTGCTGATCGGCGCCAATGACTACGCCGCCGCCTGGGCCGTGGATGCACGCGGCCTGCCCATGGCCAAGCCCGTGCCCGGCGGCGAGCGCCAGCGCGAGATGGCCCGCCGCTTCGGCGTCAATCTCGTGATGTATGCGCTGACCGGCAATTACAAGGCAGACCAGGTGCACGTGCCGGCCCTGCTGGAAAGGCTGGGCCAATGAACGCGTCCCTTGCGAACATGGAAAGCTGGCAGCTCGGCTTCGCCCCGCTGGTGCCGGACTGGCTGCTCACCGCGGGCACCATTGCCGTCGTGCTGCTGCTGGTACTGGCGCTGATCCGCCGCGGCCCCGGCGTGTGGTGGCGCAGCATCGCCTATGCAGCCCTGCTCGTGGCCCTGCTCAACCCCTCCGCCCTGCGCGAAGAACGCGAACCCGTCACGGATGTGGCGGTGCTGGCCATCGACCGCTCCCAGTCCAACCGCCTTGCCGACCGCGGCGACCGCACCGAGGCCCTGGCCGCCGCCATGCGCGACCGGATGGACGCGCAGCCGGGCCTTGAGCTCCGCGAAGTGGACGTGACCGACAGCCTCGGCCTCGGCACCGATGACGCTTCAGGCAGCACTGCCGGCGGCACGCGCCTGTTCTCCGCCATCGAGGACGCCATTGCCGATGTGCCGCCGGAGCGCATCGCGGGCATTGTCGCGATCACCGACGGGCAGATCCACGATCTGGCCCCGCGCGCGCTGGCGACCACGGGCGCGCCCTTCCACGCGCTGCTCACCGGTCCCGACGACGAAATCGACCGCACCCTGACCATCGAGGACGCCCCGCGCTTCTCCATCGTCGGGGAAACCATGACCCTCAAGCTGCGGGTGGATGATGCAGGCGCGGAAGATACGACCCGCATCGCCCAGCTCGAGATCCGCATCGACGGTGAAGCGCTGCCGCCTGTCACCGTCACCACCGGCCGCACCGAGGAAATCGAGATCGAGCTGGAGCATGGCGGCGAGAACGTGATCGAGATCGAGGCCGCGCCGGGCCCCGGCGAACTGACGCTCGAAAACAACCGCGCCGTGGTCATCGCCAACGGCATCCGCGACCGCCTGCGCGTGCTGCTGGTGTCCGGTGAGCCCCATGCGGGCGAGCGCACCTGGCGCAATCTCCTCAAGGCCGACCCCGCCGTTGATCTCGTCCACTTCACCATCCTGCGGCCGCCGGAAAAGCAGGACGGCACGCCGATCAACGAACTGTCGCTGATCGCCTTCCCCACCCGCGAGCTGTTCTCGGTCAAGCTCAACGAGTTCGACCTCGTGATCTTCGACCGCTATCGCCGCCGCGGCGTGCTGCCGGTCGCTTATCTCAAGAACATCGCCGACTACGTGGACAATGGCGGCGCGCTGCTGATGGCAGCTGGACCGGATTTCGCCTCCCCCTTCTCCATCTTCCGCACGCCGCTGGCAGGCGTGCTGCCGGCCGCGCCCACCGGCGAGGTCATCACCGGCGGCTACCACCCGACCGTGACCGATCTCGGCCGCCGCCACCCGGTGACCGCCGGTCTTCCGGGCGCGGACCAGTCGCCGCCGCGCTGGGGCCGCTGGTTCCGCCTGATCGACGCGGAAATGGCCACCGGCGAGAACCTGATGGAAGGCCCCGGCGGCAAGCCGCTGATGGTGCTCGACCGGGTGAAGGAAGGCCGCGTGGCCCAGCTCCTGTCGGACCATGCCTGGCTGTGGACCCGCGGCTATGAAGGCGGCGGCCCGCAGGCCGAGATGCTGCGCCGCCTCGCCCACTGGCTGATGAAGGAGCCGGACCTCGAGGAGGAAAAACTCCGCGCTTCGGCCCAGGGCGGCACCCTGACGGTGACCCGCCAGACCATGGCAACGGAAACCCCGCCCGTGACCGTCACACGCCCCGACGGCACCACCGAAAGCCTGACCCTGAGCGAGGACAGCCCCGGCCGCTTCACCGGGCGCATGGAGATCGACCAGACGGGCCTTTACCGGCTGAGCGACGGCATCGAAACCGCGATCACCGCAGCAGGCCCGCTCAACCCCAAGGAATTTGCCGACGTGCGGGTGACACGCACCCAGGTGGGCGGCCTCGTGGACGAGACCGGCGGCAGCGCGCGTTTCATCGAGGACGAGACAGCGCCGGACATCCGCCGCATCCGCCCCGGCCGCACGGCGTCGGGCTCCGGCTGGATCGGCCTCAATGCCAATGAGGAATATGCGGTGCGCGCGGTGAGCGAACACACCCTCATCCGCCCGGAACTGGCCTTGCTGATCGCCCTGGGGGCCTTCATGCTGGCCTGGCGCCGCGAGGGCCGCTGAGCCCCGCACGCTACGCCGCCTCAGCGGGCCTTGAGCATCGCTCCGGCCACATCTTCCTCAGCACCCGGAACGAGCGGCAGCCACAGGAGCCGGTCCGGGTCATAAGGCTGCGGCATCACCACCCGCCCGCGCGGCACCTGGCTGAAGCCCACCCGCGCATAATAGGGAAGATCACCCACCAGCAGCACCAGCCGGTGGCCCATCTCGGCGGCAAGACGCAAGCTCTCCTTCATCAGCGCAAGGCCCGCCCCCTTGCCCTGCACTTCCGGCGCCACCGCCAGCGGGCCGAGCAGCAGCGCCGCATCCATCTGTGATGACGCGTTGGGGCCGATCATCACCGGCCAGTAGCGGATGCTGCCGATGATGGTGGTGTCCCCCTCACGCATTGCGACCAGCGACAGGGCATCGATGGGCTCCACGCCCTCACGCAGGCGGTAGGACGCCTTGGCATACCGGCCGGGGCCAAACACGCGGTTCTGCAGGGCGGAGATGGCAGGTTTGTCAGCAGCGATTTGCGGCCGCACCGCGAAGGATGCGGGGGATACGGATGAAGACATTTGGGAAGTCCAGGTCAACCGGCCGGCAGACGAAAGAGATATCGCATGCCTTGATCCGGTTGCGCCGCGTCGGGCCGGTGATTACGCGGCGGCTGCAGGAAGCCGAAGACATGCAGCGTCCATCACCGGCATCGCCCGTCGCCGGGCACCGGTGAGGCGCAACATCTGTCGTCGTCGTTCGCAGCGCGGAAACATCGCGTCTGAAATCCTCTGCCGCGCGCCGGTCAATCGGAGCGCCTTCATGGAAGCCGCGCTTTTACACGCGCCCGTGCCCCCCGTAAAGCCTGCACGCGACCGCCCCCGGCACCGCCTGCATTCCGCTGCGGAATTGGCTAGATGACGCAAAGGGCCTTTGATCTGGCCCGCCGAGCCGTTAGCTTGCCACCCAATCCGCAACGTCAAAAGCAAGATTGACCGACAACGAGGAGGTATGACGCACAATGGGTGTTCTCGACGGTAAAGTGGTTCTGGTGACGGGCGCGGCCCGCGGCATCGGCAAGGAATGCGCCGTGCTCGCAGCCCGCGAAGGCGCCAAGGTGGTGGTCAACGATCTCGGCGGCGGCGTGTCCGGCGGCGATTCCGGTGACGCCGGCCCGGCGCAGGAAGTGGTTGACGAGATCAAGGCCGCCGGCGGCGAAGCCGTCGCCAATTCCGACAGCGTGTCCGACCGCAAGGGCGCGGGCCACATGGTCGAGCAGGCCATGGACGAGTTCGGCTCCCTCAACGTGGTCATCAACCCGGCCGGCATCCTGCGCGACAAGATGTTCCACAAGATGGATGACGAGGACTGGGACGCGGTCATCAACGTGCATCTGCAGGGCGCCTACAACGTCGCCCGCGCCTCCATCCAGCACTTCCGTGACCAGGAAGACGGCGCCTATGTGATGTTCACGTCCACCTCGGGCATCATCGGCAATATCGGCCAGGCTAACTATGCCGCCGCCAAGATGGGTGTTGCCGGCCTGTCGCGCATCATCGCCATGGAAGGCGCCATGAAGAACGTGCGCTCCAACATCATCGCGCCGTTTGCCTGGACGCGCATGATCGCCACCATTCCGGTGAAGGACGAGGAAAGCGCCAAGCGCGTCGAGCGCATGAAGAATGCCATGCGCGCCGACCAGGTGGCCCAGCTCGCCGTCGCCCTCTCCGCCCCGTCGGACGTCTCCGGCCAGATTTTCGTCGCCCGCGGCAACGAGCTGTTCCTGATGAGCCAGCCGCGTCCGCTGCGCGGCATGACCCGCATGGAAGGCTGGGACCCGACCTCGATCCTGGAACACGCCTTCCCCGCCATGAAGGCGGACATGCCGGATCTCGGCAATACGGGCTCCGTCTTCACCTGGGAACCGGTCTGATCCGGCGACCCCTGCAAGACGCAGACATCAGGACACAAACAAAAGGGGCGGCCCCGCAAGGAGCCGCCCTTTCTGCTGCATGCACCACACTTACTCGGTGGTGATGATGCCGTCCGGTGCCTCGTCATCAAGGCCGATGCGCCAGGTATTGTCCGGCCGGTCGCCGTCATAGCGCACGGACATCGGCAGCGCTTCGTGAAAAGCCTTCAGCACCGGGTCGTCGGAAATCTCGACGCCCGTTTCCACACCGCTGATTACGCACGGATCGCGGTCGCTGCGGTTGATGCCGCCCAGCGAAGTGGTGCACTGGCGCTGCGCGGTGTTGATAATGCGGCGGTGACGCTGTTCGAGCGTGCGCAGGGCCTCCTCGTCCTTGGGAAGCAGCGCAACAACGACGGTGGTCTCACCGGTTGCTTCCGCCTCGCCCGACATGTGGCCCTCATGGCCGTCAGCCTGCGCCGCGGTGGCGCCCGCCAGCACGAACGCACTCGCCATGGCAGCAGGCACAATTGTCTTACGCATGAACTCAAGCATGGTGTCGCCTCCTGGGTGCTCAGGCACCCCGTCATTCTTTCGGGGGGATTAAGCGGCACGCAGGGACGGAGGGGATATCGCCCAGGGGGGGGACAGGGCTTGGGAAAGTACCGTCCCTGCGTGTCGCGTATGAGGAAAACGCGCCTGGCCGCCGCTGGTTCCCCAGCGGGCTTAAACTTTTTTACTTTTTCCACCTTGGAAACAGCCTTGTTCCAGGACGCCTGTTTATGTCCGGCGTCCGCGGCCCGATATCTGCCTCAACACGGGACGCCCGGCATATGGCCGGTGCCGCGCCCCCCACCCCGCTCACAGGAGGCAGACATGGTCGATATCCGCCATTTCGACGATCATCCCCACACCCGCCTGCCCTGGCTTGATGCCTATCACCACTTCAATTTCGGCCCCCACCGCCATGTGGGCCGCAATGGCTGGGGCAGCCTGCTGGTCTGGAACGACGACACCATCGATCCCCACACGGGCTTCGACATGCATGGCCACCGGGACATGGAGATCATCACCTATGTCCGCGAGGGCGCCATCAGCCACCAGGACCATCTGGGCAATGAGGGCCGCACCGAGGCCGGCGACGTGCAGGTGATGTCTGCCGGCAAGGGCATCATGCATGCTGAGCACAATCGCGAGGAGGCGCACACGCGCATCTTCCAGATCTGGATCGCGCCGGAAAAACCGGGCGGCACTCCGCGCTGGGACCAGGCGGCCTTCCCCAGGGATGACCGGTCCGGCCAGCTGGTGGCGCTTGCCTCCGGCCAGGGCCACGACACTGCCCTGCCCATCCGGGCTGATGCGGCCGTGTTCGGGGCAACGCTTGCGCCGGGCCAGACCGTGACCCACAGCCTCGGCGAAGGCCGCTACGCCTATCTCGTCCCGGCCAGCGGCGCTGTCACGGTCAATGGTGATGTCGTCCCGGCGCGTGCCGGGGCTGCCATACGGGACGTGGCGGAGATCACGATCACCGCAGCGGACGGTGAAGCGGCCGAAATCCTGCTGGCGGACGTGCCCGCCTGACGCGAGATGATCCGTCCGCCCACAAACAAAAGACCCCGCCGGTCACCCGGCGGGGTCCTCTTGTCAGCTAGCCTGAGCGAGCTTACTCGGCAGAAGCTTCGGCCTCGACATTGACCTCGGCCTCGGCGTCGCCTTCGACAGCTTCCTCAGCCTCTTCAGCGGCTTCCTCAACAGCCTCACCGGTCTCCTCGGCAGCTTCTTCCGCGCCTTCGACGGCGTCCTCAGCGGCTTCTTCAGTCGCTTCGGCGGCCTCTTCAGCAGCTTCGCCGGTGGCTTCGGCAGCAGCTTCCACGTCGTTTTCCGCTTCGGTCATCACACCGGTCTCGACAGTGGCACCAGCTTCCACGCCGGCTTCCATTTCGTGGTGCTCGGCGAAGGCCGGGGTTGCCATGGCAAAGCCGGCGGCAAGGGCAAGGGCGGACACGGCCGTGGTGGCGGTCTTGAGGTTCGTCATGTGTTTGTCTCCAAAACTTTAAGATCCCGGCGAGAAAACAAGCGGAGGGTCGTGTGGGTTCCCTCTGGGCTCATCGCTCGTCAAAAAAACCGGCGGGAGCGCCCCTCTGTGCAACGCCCCCGGGGTGTGGCCGGCATCGGGGCATCGCCTGCCGAACCGTTCCACGTGCAATTGGATCAACCTCAATTGTGTAGTTTTTGTGTCCGAAATTCCGCACCTGCGAAATCGCGCACGAACGGTCGGGATCACGGCCCTGCAGCCGCGAAAAGTCAGCCGTAGAGGACCGACATCACCATGTCCGGCAGGCCGGTGAAGATGGACACCAGATACAGCACATAGGCCGTCAGGAAGAGCACGCCCTCGGCCCGGCTGATTCTCAGCCCCGTCACCATGACCGGCACCATGATCGCCGTCGCCGCCACCATCACCCACACGTCATAGCGGGCGATCTGCGCGGCCACCGGCGTCTCGGTGATGAAGCCGGTGACGCCGAGAATGAGCAGCAGGTTGGAAATGTTGGAGCCGATGATATTGCCCACCGCCACGCCGGCATGCCCGCGATAGGCCGCCAGCAGCGACACCGCAAGCTCCGGCAGCGACGTGCCCACCGCCACCAGCGACAGGCCGATCACCGCTTCCGACACACCCATGGACAGGGCGATCTCGGTGGCGCCCTGCACCAGGAATTCCGCCCCCTGAACAACGCCCACAAGGCCGATCAGGATGGCGGGAATGGCATAGATGAATTTGGGCGGGATGCCTTTGTATTCGGCAACTTCCGCCTCGCGCCGCTCGGCGGACGGCGCATTGCGCACCATCTCCGCCCAGTAGCTGAACACCAGATAGAAGACCAGCAGCACCACCATCGCCGTGCCCTGCCCCGGCGTGATGAGCCCGGTAAGCGCCACCATGGCGACGCCGAAGCTGACCGCGAGCAGGAACAGCCCGTCGCGGAACACCATGCGCGGGTCAACGATGATCGGCTGCACCAGCGCGGTTGCCGCCAGCACCAGCAGGATGTTGGAGATGTTGGAGCCGATGACGCTGCCAACCGCGATGTCCGGCGTCCCCGTCATCGCCGCATTGATCGCCACCGTCAGTTCCGGCGTCGAGGTGCCGATCGCCACCACCGTGAGGCCGACGAAGACCGGCGAGATGCCGAGCCGTTCCGCCAGCGCCACCGCGCCGCGGATCAGCGCTTCACCGCCACCTGCCAGCAAGAGAAGACCACCCAGTACCAGCAAGTAGCTCATCGCCCGTCCTTGTAAGCTCGCGTCCGGAAGCGGCCCTGAAACCGCCCGTGGCCTCCGCACAAGTCACGCGTACAGGTCACACGCGGAGGACCGCCAAGATATAAGGCACAACGCCTCTTTTGCCGACCATGCGGACCCGCACCCCATGCGCGGCAGCGCAATTCGGCGGGCGCCAGATGCACCCCGGCAACACCCGGGCGCTGTCCAGGTACTATCCGGGCGCGCCCGCAGATGGGCAGGCGGCCACATTCAGGGCGCCACCCGATGGTGCAACCCCGCCTGCCCCTGTAAGGTTCCGCCGGAAACGGACAATCGAAAGCCGGACAGCAGATCCGGCGCGCCACAACACATGACGGGGGAAAGCGGCATGAGCGGCTTCAGTGAGTATGACCAGTATGACGCGCTTGGCCTGGCGGACCTCGTCCGCCGCAAGGACGTGACGCCGACAGAGCTGCTGGACGAAGCCATCACCCGCCTCGAGCGCGTGGACACAACCCTCAACGCCGTGCCCCTGCGCCACTATGACGAAGCCCGTGCGCAGATCAGCCGCGGCCTGCCTGACGGCCCCTTCACCGGGGTGCCCTTCCTGCTGAAGGATCTGCACCTGCTGCTCACCGGCACGGTCACCACCTATGGCTCCGGTGCCTTCACCGGCAATGTGGCCGACCACAATTCCACCCTCACCCAGCGCTACCTGGATGCGGGCATGGTGATTTTCGGCAAGACCAACTCGCCCGAATTCGGCCTTGCGGGCACCACCGAACCCCGGCTCTACGGCCCGACCCGCAATCCGTGGAACACGGAGCATTCCCCCGGCGGCTCCTCCGGCGGCGCGGCAGCCGCCGTTGCGGCGGGCGTGCTGCCTATCGCCAATGCGTCCGACGGCGGCGGCTCCATCCGCGTGCCCGCGTCCGCCTGCGGCCTGTTCGGCCTCAAGCCCACCCGCGCCCGCACCCCCATGGGGCCGGACCGGGGCGAAGGCTGGGGCGGCATGTCGATCAGCCACGCCGTCAGCCGCTCCGTGCGCGACAACGCAGCCCTGCTGGACGCAACCTGCGCGCCCGCGCCGGGCGATCCCTATGCGGCCCCGGCACCGGCGCGGCCCTATCTGGACGAGGTAACCACCGAGCCGCGCCGCCTGCGCATCGCCCTCACCGCGACCGGCCCCAACGGCAACAGCGCCGACACGGAGGTGCAGGCGGGCCTTGATGCCACCGCCACCCTGCTGCGCGAGCTGGGCCACGAGGTCATCGAGGCCGCCCCGAAGGTTGACCCCGCCGACATGGCGCTTGCGCAGATTTCCCTCATCGCCAGCAACATCGCCCTGACCCTCGACATGCGCAGCGAGGCATTGGGCCGTCCGGTCACCGAAAACGATGTGGAGCACATCACCTGGGCCATCGCCCAGAACGGCCGCGGCCTCACCGCCGCCGACTTTGCCCGCGGCACGCTGACCATCCACCGCCTAGGCCGCCTGGTCGCCGATTTCATGACCGAGCAGAAAGCGGACCTGCTCCTGTCCCCCACCCTGGCGCTGCCGCCGGTGAAGCTGGGCACGGTCAACATGGATAGCGAGGACATTGCCGCCTATCTGGACATCAACGCCCGCTACATGCCGTTCCCCGGCCTGTTCAACATGACCGGCCAGCCCTCCATGTCCGTGCCCCTGCACTGGACGGAAGCGGGCCTCCCCGTGGGCATGATGTTCACCGCCCCCTTCGGCGACGAGGCCACCCTGTTCCAGCTCGCAGGCCAGCTTGAACGCGCCCGGCCCTGGGGCGACCGCCGCCCGCCGGTCCACGCAGCCGGCTAGACGCGCATACACGACAGGCGCCTACCAGTAGACCGTGGTCCGCCGCCGGGTGAGGGCTTCCTCGATCCGCAGCCGCGTGCCGGGGCTCGTGCCCTCCGGCAGCGCGTCGGGCGGGAAGAACCCGATCTCGGCGATCTCGAAACCCAGATGCGGCGCAGGCCCCGCCTCCTCCCAGTGCGGCACCTCGTAGACCAGCACGTGGTCGGATTTGAGCTGCAGGAAATTGGCATAGGCACCGACGAGGTTCATGTCCCCCAGCGCGCGGATGCCCGCTTCCTCGTGCAGCTCGCGGGCCACCGCCGCCTCCAGCGTTTCGTCCTTGCCGACGCCGCCGCCTGGCATGAACCAGCCGGGCACATAGGTATGGCGGATCAAAAGGACGTGTCCCTCATCATTGCGCACCAGCGCGCGCACCCCCAGCGTCACCGGGCGGAACAGCGCCGCATGCAGGCGCTTGAGGCGATAGCCTACCTGCAAAACCCGCCACAGCAGCGGCTGCACGAGGCCCCGCACCCGGGGGATGTCTCCCGCCTGACCGTTGGGTCCTGCCTGCCCTTTGGGTCTCGCCCACATATCCCCGGCCATTCACGCTCCCCTGCCGCATTCTGCGCAAACTGTTTCAAACTTGCCGGATGTTTCGGTCGAATCCGTCAGGCCGCCTAAAGCGGACCGTCACCGGCGCACGCGCAGCATAAGCGCCATGATTGCGATTGAAACAACCTCCTCCGGCCGCGCCCGGGAGGCATGGCTTGCCCTCGAGGCTCTTGCCAACCCCAAGGCCGCCCATCGCCGCCGCAAGGCTGACCGCCTGGCCGCCCTCGCCAAGGGCCGCAAAGCGCTGGACCGCCTGCGCGCCATGCCGCACATGCCGGCCCTGCCGCCCCACCTGGCGGAAGCCGTGGCCGCCATCGAGACCCTGGAGGCCGCCGTCCTGTCGCTGGACAGCGTCGGCCACCGTCTTGCTGATGCAGATGAACTGGTGGACGCTGCCGAACAGGCTGACCGCACGGACCTGCCCGCCGATGCCGAAGACGCCGCCCGCGCCCTGTTGGCCGAGCGCTATGACGAGCTGCGTGAGGATATCGACCGCATTGCCCGCACGGCCTATGCAGGCCGGGTGAACCTGCTGGACGGCCTCGGCGGCGAACTGACTGTGCCGCTGGATGCCCGCGGCCGCTCCAGCGCCGCCATTCCCGGCGTCAATGCCACCAGCGAGGCGGAAGGCCTGGCCCTGCCTGCGCCCGAGCTTGCGTTCGCCACTGCCGCTGAACGCACCGCGATCCGCCAGGCGATTGCCGCCGCGCGCCAGCAGGCCGCAGCCTTCGCCGCCCGCTTCGAGGTAGATGCAGCCCTGCTGGCCGCCCGCATCCAGCCCGAACCGCCTACCTCCGGACGCCGCCGCAAGGCCCGCCGCCGGGCTCCCGACCCGGGGGCACACGCGCCCGATCCGGACTCGCATAGCGCGCACTCCGCCAAGGAACCTGTCTGAAAACGCGCTTAATACACGTTTAACGTGTATTTGGGTAGTGTCGAACCATCGAAGCGCGAGCAGAGCTTCATGGGGACACCAATGGCGCAAGACAGCGAACTGAATTTCAGCCGCATCAATCTCCTCATCGTCGAGGACAATCTCTTCATGCGCAATCTCTACAGCGCCATCCTGCGCGCCATGGAGTTTGAGCAGATCCGCATGGCGTCCGACGGCTCGGAAGCCTTTGAACTGATGCGCGACTTTCCGCCGGACATCATCATCACCGATGCCGCCATGCAGCCGCTGGACGGCTTCGACTTCGCCCAGCTGGTGCGCAATGCCGCCGACAGCCCGAACCCGCTGGTGCCTATCATCATGGTCACCGGCTACCACAACCGGGCCAGCGTCGAGCGCGCCCGCGATGTCGGCATCAATGAGTACCTCGCCAAGCCGGTGACGCCCGCGGGGCTTTACTCGCGCATTCACCAGGTCATCACCCGGCCCCGGCCCTTCGTCCGCACGCCGACCTATTTCGGGCCCAACCGGCGCCGACGCACCAACCTCGCCTTTTCCGGCCCCTTCCGCCGCGCCAGCGACAAGCGCATCGGCCCGCCGACCCGCGCCGAGGCAAGGGCCCATGGCCGCCTGCGCCGCAAATCGCAGGGCTTCTTGCACGATACCCAGAACACCGTGGGCGTCATGAACATGACCGGCACCGACGGGTCCACCGCCGATGATTGGGGAATGATCTGATGACCGCAGAATTCATCAAGCCGGACAACCGCCTGAAGCTGATGGTGGGCGACAACCTCCCCGCCGAGATTCCCGGCGACATAAACCGGGCCGCCACCGAGGCCATCGCCGAGGCCACCATCACCAGCGCCACCATCGCCATCGGCGATGAAATCGACCGCCTGTGGCAGCTGGTCGATAACAACGATCCCGGCCAGTTGCTGGATGTGGACCGGATCTTCTTCATCGCCCACGACCTGCGCGGCCTCTGCCCCACCCTCGGCCAGCCTATCGCCGGGTCCATCGCCGATGCCCTGTGCACTTACATCGAGTCCGCCAAGGAAGCGGGTTTCGTGCCGCGCGCCAACACGATCTGGCTGCATGTGTCGTCGCTCAAGCGGGCGGCGGAGGAAAAACAGGCCGCCGACACGCTGGGCCGCTACCTGATCGACAGCCTCTGCGCCCTGCGCCACAAGGAATTGTCCCAGGCCTGTCCGGGCTATTGCGATTGCGACTATCGCCCCGGCCACCCCTCCCGCGCATCCGGGCCGCCGCAGGACGATGCGGATCACGAGGACAGCTGACCGCCACCGAAAATGACGCCCTCGTCATCTTCTTCACAAATCTGCCCGCGCCCACTAAGCTTCCGCCATGCGTGGTGACAGAGCGGCACAAAAGCCGCCGCCCGCGCCCCTTGCGGCCTGAAGCAGGCGTGCACCCTCACGCCTCCCCTGGCCGTGCGAGCTCAGGAGGAAACGGCATGAGCCAGCCAACCAACGACCAGAAAAGCTTCACCGTCGATCCGGCCTACGAGGCCGTGGCGCCGGACGATTTCGGCGCGATGATCGAAGTCGACAGCTATGGCAGCCGGTCGGACGCCTTCGACAAGATCATTTCGGCAACCCACGATCATTTCTGGGACCCGATGGACACCCGCTATATCGACTTCTCCGCGCCGTTTGATCTCGACAAGGACTATCTGGTCGACCCGGATCAGAGCATCGAGCTGCGCACGGCCATCGGCGACAAGCTGGATGAAGCGCAGAAGATCAAGCTGGTGAACCTCAACACCCAGTGGAGCCTGTCCTCCATCCTCCACGGCGAGGCAGGCGCGCTGGCGCTCTCCGCCTCCCTCTGCCACATCCTCAAGGACCCGGGTGCGCAGGAATACGCCGCCAACCAGACCCGTGAGGAAGCCCGCCACGTCACCGGCTTCTCCAACTACATCAAGGCCCGCTGGGGCAAGCCCGTGCCTTGCGGCCCCGCCCTGCGCAACCTGCTGATCGAGCTCGTCAACTCGCCGCTGGTGTGGAAGAAGATCGTCGGCATGCAGATGATGGTGGAAGGCCTGGCCATGGGTGCCTTCGCCTCCATGTATCGCTGGGGGCGTGATCCGCTGCTGGTCAAGCTCATGCAGCTCACCATGACCGACGAAGCCTTTCACCATAAATTCGGCAAGATCTGGGCCGACCGCACGGTGCCCAACGTGCCCGCCGCCGAGCGCGACCAGATCGAGGACTGGGCGTGGGAGGTCTTCCAGGTCCTGCTCTACAATCTCGGCTCGCCGGAGCAGAAAAAGCACATCTACGACCAGCTCGGCCTCGACTGGGAATGGGTGCAGAGCGCCTTCATGGAAGCCATGACGGATGAGAACATCCAGGAGGACATGAAGGAGCAGGAAAACATCTTCCGTGTTCTGATCAAGACCCTGCTCAACGCCGGCATCATCACCGACCGCACCGCCAGCAACTACGCGACCTTCGTCAACATCAAGGAACTGCATGCCGAAGGCGACCGCATGGTCGGCGACGACATCGCCGAAGACGGAATCAAGTTCCTGCTCGGCATCAATGGCGGCAAGTTCACGTCGCCGGGCGCCACAGTAGCCGCAGAGTAATCACCGCATACGCACCTGCGGACGGGCCCTTCGGTCCTGTCCGCATCCTGACAAACCTCAAGGCGGCCGCGGCATTTCGCGGCCGCCTTTTTGCTGGACGCCTGTCCACAGCGCAGCAAGGCTGCCATGCAAGACCCGCATGTGCGGATTCACTGATTTGTCTTGGAATTTTTACACGGGAATATTCCGCAATATTGTGCGGATTTATCCGCTGTTCATTTTGAACAGGTCCGGACTTGCGCAACCGTTAACCATGGGTTGCATGACTCGTGGACCAAACCGCACTAAGGTTGCGAATTGATCTGCACACGGATTTCGCCTAGCTTCAAAAGCACAGTCAAACTGCGATGAACAAGCCAGCCGCGGCGTCACAGAAAGTGATCCGCGGCAAACTTTATGCAAAACCCAAGTAAAACAAGAATCTATTCGATTTTACAGTAAGTAAGTCTACCAAACAGTCAGGGTGTCAGTAAGGATGAACGCGAACAAGGGTCAGAGCGACGAGACAAAAAAGTCTATCGATAAAACTCTTCTGAAGAATTTTGCAGCTTTTGAAAAAAGCATTCAAGACCTGTGCATTAAACTCGCAACCATTCAGCATGTTTTTGGTGATGAAGAGTTTTCGAGTTTGATGTCGCACATCGAGTCTCTGGAAGCAGCGGCAGCAGAAAAGAAGAAGATCATCGGATCGTGAATACTTGAAACAAATCAAACCCCCAACCATTCTTGCGCCACACCGGGCTCCGTGACAGACTTTTCCCGTCTGCCTGTCTTATCAAGGTGTCAGGGTTCGGCGGAGGTGGTAATTGGCGGCAATACTCAGCACGCTGAGTTCCTTCTTTTCAGCAAGACATGGTCTTTGCCGGAAGGCGGCCTGCGCCCTGGCCCTGACAGCGGCTGCCCCCCTGCCCCTCGCGGCGAATGTGTTCGATAAGGACGACCGGCGCCCCCTGACCGCCGAAGACGGTTTCGCCGCCGTGGGCCAGATTGTCTGCGACGGATCGTCCCGCCGCCCCATCGGCACCCTCATCCAGCATCCCCGCCTCCCCGAAAACCGCGACTACGATCTCGTGGTGACCGTCGCACACGCATTCCGGGGGCGGCATAATTCAATGGAGGCCCGCTGCGCCTTCCTGCCGGGCGGTCTCGACAGCGAGGCCCGTGATGTCGTCCACATTGCCCTGGGCACCCTGGAGCCGGGCAAGGCCTGGCACCATGACTGGGCCGTCGCCGCCATTGCCGGCACCCCGTCCACCGAGTTCGGCGCCCTGCCGCTCCGCACGCTCACCCCGCAGGACCTTGCCCCCGTCACCCGCGCCGGCGGCCGCTATGTGCTCATCGGCAAGAACGGCGAACGCCCGCGCATGATGATTTCCGAGCGCTGCGGCCCCGTGCCCAAGCGCCACTGGCACCACGGCTATTTCTCCCCCGGCGAGTTCAACCATGATTGCGACATGATCCCCGGCTGGTCCGGCGGGCCGCTGGTGCTGCTGCTCGGCGGCGAGCGCCACATCGTCGCCCTCAACACCACGGAGCTGAACGGCATCGTCCACAAGGTCGGCGACCCGTGGCACCCGCGCATGTTCCCCAACACCGCGATCCGCTTCGACGGCGCCTTCCGCGATGCCGTCGCCCGCCTCGCCACGGGCTCCTGGCAGCAGCGCGAGGATGATGCACCCGCGAACCGGATCACCCCGGCCTCCGCTGACGGCCTTGCCTTCTCAGTCATTCCGGAATCCTGTCCGGATGAAAGCGGCGCGGACGCCCTGGCTGTCCTCTCCGCCGAGATCACGCTCGTGCCCGCCGCCCAGGCCCGCGCAATCTGCTAGCCCCTCCGCCCCCCGCAGAGCAGGCCGCAGAGCATCGCGCAAAGCATGGTGATGACGCCGCGGATTCCGGCTGTATAGTAGCGCCTGAAAAAACAGAACTCCCCAAACGGACAAAGGAGACCGGCCAAACCAGGTCCCGGTTCCGTGCGGGAGCGACATAGTCAGGGAGACGACAATGGCCTGGAATTTCGGCGACATCCTGGATGCCATCGCGCCGGCGCTGCCGGCTGACAAGCCCGCCCTCATCCACATTGCCAAGGACGGCACGGCGGACATCAAGACATGGAGCGAGTTCACTGCCCGCACCAACAACCTGGCCCGCCAGCTGCTGGAGCGCGGCGCCAAGCCCGGCGACAAGGTGGCGTTCTACATGCGCAACCGCTCCGAATATGCGGAGATGCTGGCCGCCTGCTTCAAGGCGCGCCTCACCCACGTCAACGTCAACTACCGCTACCAGCCCGACGAGCTGCACTACATCTTCGACAATTCCGACGCCCAGACCATCGTCTATGGCGACGAATTCGCCGCCAACATCGCCGAACTGAAGCCGCGCCTCGGCAAGGTCGGCACCTTCCTCGAAGTCACCTCCGGCACCCCGAAGAACGATTTCGCCGATCGCTATGAAGACCTCACGGCAATCGGCAATGGCGGCGACCTCGGCATTGAGCGCTCGGGCGAC
Organism: Pyruvatibacter mobilis; assembly: GCF_012848855.1. Lineage (NCBI taxonomy): Bacteria > Pseudomonadati > Pseudomonadota > Alphaproteobacteria > Hyphomicrobiales > Parvibaculaceae > Pyruvatibacter > Pyruvatibacter mobilis. Next base: position 542,098 of record NZ_CP051630.1, on the reverse strand, counting down.
GACCTCCTGTTCCTCTATACCGGCGGCACCACCGGCATGCCCAAGGGCGTGATGTGGCCGGCGGATGATCTGCGCGAAGCCCAGCTCGCCGCCTTGCGCGCCCTTGGCCCGGTGCCGGAAACGCTGGAGGAGGTGCAGGCCGCCATCAAGGAAACCGGCGGCGCCAGCCCGATGATCCCCGCCTGCCCGATGATGCACGGCACGGGTCTGTTCACGGCCATCGGCAACATGATGAATGGCGGCTGCATCGTCACCCTCGACAACGAGCATCTCGACCCGCACGCCATCTGGCAGGCGGTGAACGACCACAAGGTTGAGCAGATCGCCATTGTCGGCGACACCTTCGCCAAGCCCATGCTGCGGGCGCTCGAGGAAAAGCCGGGCCACTGCGACCTGTCCTCGCTGGTCAGCATCATCTCCTCCGGCGTCATGTGGTCGCTGGAAGTGAAGCGTGAACTGATCAAGCACATGCCCGAGGCCATGCTGCTGGACAGCTTCGGCTCGTCCGAAGGTCTCGGCTTCGGCTCGTCGATCTTCGCCGCCGGCGGCGAGATCAAGACCGCCAAGTTCCAGATCGGTGCCCGCTGCAAGGTGTTTGACGAAAACGACCAGGAAGTGGCCCCCGGCTCCGGCAAGTCCGGCGTCATCGCCGTGGCCCAGCCGATCCCGCTCGGCTACTACAAGGACGAGGAGAAGACCGCCAAGACCTTCCGCACCATCAACGGTGTCCGCTACTCGATCCCCGGTGACTTCTGCACCGTGGAAGAGGACGGAACGCTGACCCTGCTGGGCCGCGGCTCCGTCTGCATCAATACCGGCGGCGAGAAGGCCTATCCGGAAGAAGTCGAGGAAGCGCTGAAGACCCACCCGGCCGTGGAAGACGCGCTTGTTGTCGGCCTGCCCGACGAGAAATGGGGCCAGGCCATCACCGGCATCATCAAGGTCGCGGATGGTCAGTCCCCGGACGAAGCCAGCCTCATCGCCCATGTGAAGGACCATCTGGCCCATTACAAGGCCCCCAAGCGCGTGCTGGTGGCAGCCAACGCCTTCCGCGCGCCCAACGGCAAGGCGGATTACAAGGGCGCCACCTCCTTTGCCAAGCAGGAGCTGGGCGTTGCCTCCTAAAGCAAAACCCGTCCTCGCCCTCACCGGTGCCATCGCCGGTGAGGGCCGCGCGGCCATCGAGCAGCACCTCTCAACCGACTGGGACATCCGAAGCTGGATGACCGGAGACGGCGACGACGCGCTCGTCTCCCTGCTGGCGGAGGCAGACGCCGTCGTGCCCGGCGTTGACACGCTGTTTGTCGGCGCGTTCTTCGCGGGCCTCAAGGCCAGCCCCCGCCTGCGCCTCCTGCAAATCCCCTTCGCCGGCACCGACTGGCTGACGCCTGAGCTTCTGCCCGCACGCGCCATCGCCGCCGGGTGCAGCGGCCATGAAGTCACCATGGCCGAATACACCCTGGCCGCCATGCTGGAATGGCAGATCCGCCTGCGCGTGATGGACGCGGACTTCCGCACTGGAAGCTGGACCTATTCAGGCTCCTCCAAGGCACCCATCGCGTACCATGGTGAAATCTGGAAGAAGACCGTCGGCATCGTCGGCTATGGCGGCATTGGCATCGAGATCGCAAAGCGCGCCAGGGCCTTCAGCATGCGGACCATGGGCCTCAAGCGCTCCAAGGCTCCCTGCCCGCCGGAACTCGACTGGCTCGGTGCCAGTGCCGACGACCCCAACGCCCTCGACACGCTGTTGCGTGACAGCGATTTCGTCGTGCTCGCCTGCGACCTCAACGACGCGACCCGCGGCCTGATCGGCCCCGAGCAGTTCGCCGCCATGAAGGATACCGCCGTCCTCATCAACATCGCCCGTGGCGAAGTGGTGCAGGAAGAGGCGTTCTACACCGCCCTCAAGTCCCGCGACATCGCCGGCGCCGTCATCGATACCTGGTATCTCTACCCCGCCCGTGGCCTGCCGCCGGGGGAAAAGCCCGATGATCCGTCCCCGGCGCATTTCCCCTTCCTTGAGCTCGACAACGTCATCGTTACCCCCCATTGCTCGGCCCATTCCCACGAAGCCGACGATCGGCGCATGATCTCCATCGCCGCCAATCTCGACCGCTACGCCCGGGGCGAGCAGCCGGACCGGGTCATGGTGAAAGGGGCGGACGCCGCGGCATGACGCTACCGCCTGAGGTCGCCGGGTTGTAGGCCCATTCAGCCACGCAGTTTGCGCAATCGCCTCATGGTGCAGCCGCCGCGGGCAGTGTAGCGTCCGCCTGCCATGAGCGACGCTGCCATCATTTCAATCCTGCTTGTAACCGCCATCGTCCACGCTTCGTGGAATGCGGCGCTGAAGGCTGGCTCCGACCGGGTGCTGGACATGGCCGCCATGCGCAGCTTCGGGCTGGTGTTTGCCCTGGTGGTCATCCCCTTTGCCCCGCTGCCCGCCCCAGCCGCATGGCCGCCACTCATCGCCAGCGCCATCGCGCATATGGTCTATTTCGGCTGCCTTATCTCGTCCTATCAGCGCGGTGATCTGAGCCAGGTCTACCCCATCGCCCGCGGCTCCGCGCCCTTGCTGGTCGCTTTGTCCGCCTACCTCGCACTTGGCGAAACGCCCACCCCCCTTGGCCTAATAGGCGTCGTGGTCATTTCGCTGGGTATCATCATCGCCGGGACTGGTGCCTTCCGGCAGAACCTTCACGCCATTGGCTTTGCCCTGCTGACCGGGCTGTCGATTGCATCCTATTCGCTGCTGGGCGGCATCGGCGTCCGCGAGGCAGGCACCATCATCGGCTATGCCGCCTGGCTTGAACTGCTCACCTGCGCACCCTTCATCGCCTTTGCTGTCTACCGCCGCCGCACCCATGTGGTTGCCTATCTGCCAAGCCCCGCCGCCCAGCGGGGGTTCGTTCTTGGCATCGGCAGCACCGTCTCCTATGCCATCGTCTTATGGGCCATGACCCTGCTGCCGCTCGCCACCGTCACCGCAACCCGAGAGACGAGTGCCATTTTCGCAGCTCTTGCGGGGACACTACTGATGAAGGAGCCCTTCGCCGGCCGCCGCATCGTCGCCGCAGCCTGCGTCACAGGCGGTATCGGCCTGCTCGTCTTCGGCTAGACTGGTCCCCGCGACGGATCAACGCCCCTGGCACCGTTCAAGGGCAATAGGACAGCAATCTCGTGGAGCGCCCACCATGCGCCATGTACCCTATCGCTCGCTCAGCACCACAGCCCGCGCCGGGGTGATGCCCGCCATCGCAGTCATTCTCGCCATCGGCATGGCCGCGACCGCTGCCGCCCAGATGGGCCCGCGCAGCCGCGCCCACACCACCCTCCAGTCAGACGGCACACCGGACCGGCTGCCCGCCACCAGCCAGGCTCCCGGCACGCAAAGCGTCACGGCGACCGTGGAAGGGGATCAGCGGATCATCATCGCCAGCGGCATGCCCGGCCATGCGGTCGGCCGCTTCCCCAACAGCGGCAACCCGCATTCAATCCGCGTACAGAATTACCGGATCACGCTTGATGCGACCCCGCAGAAGGCAGGCCGCACCACCCCGGCGCGCGGTTACCCCTTCGGCATCGCGCTCAACGGTGTGGTGTTCGATCCCGGGGCCGCAGAGTGGTATCAGGGCCGCCCAGGCCCCTGGCAGTATGAACCGCTGTCCGGCGCCGTGCCCCTCGGGCTTGACGCCAACAATGCCCATGTCCAGCCCAGCGGCGCCTATCATTATCATGGCCTGCCCGAAGGGCTGATGGCGCAGCTCGGCGTCTCGCGGGACACCCACTCCCCTCTCATCGGCTGGGCGGCGGACGGCTTTCCCATCTATGCCCTGTATGGCCATCTCGACGGCGCGGACCCCGCCTCGCCCATCATCGAGCACAGCTCCGGCTACCGCCTCAAGCAGGGCCGTCGCGAGCCGGTGGAGGCCCGCGGCCGCTTTGCAGACGCCC